>CALFLM010000068.1 GCA_937880075.1 uncultured Romboutsia sp.
TTGAATTAGCACAACATATTGTATATAATTTTTTTAGTGCGACAGACCCTTTTTTATTTTTTCCAATATTCTTTTTTATGTGATAGATATATTCACTATAAAAAATAAAATAGCCATTTTATATAAATTAAAAATGGCTATTTTGTCTACAATCTAAATTTGGTAATATAATAATTACCATCTATATAATATTATCCAAATATTTTATTAGTTAAAGAGCATCCCGTACAAGTTGCAGCAACTCCACCTAATGCAGTTTCTCTTAATTCCATTGGAAGAGTCTTACCTACTTTATACATAGCAGCTACAGTTTCATCAAATGGTATTATGTTTAATATACCAGCTAAACATAATTCTGCTGATATTAAAGCATTTGCAACACCTATAGCATTTCTTCCTTGACAAGGAACTTCAACAAGACCTGCGATTGGGTCACATACTAATCCCATAACATTTTGTAAACAATGAGATGCAGCATGTACTGCTTGTTCTGGGCTTCCACCCATCATTTCAACTATACCAGCTGATGCCATTGCTGCTGCTGCTCCAGTTTCAGCTTGACATCCACCTTCAGCACCTGAAACAGTTGCATTTCTAGTTATTATAGCTCCTATAGCTGATGCTGTAAATAATGCATCTATCATAGTTTCATCATCTATATCATATTCTTTACCTATTGTAACTACAGCTCCTGGAAGTATACCACAAGAACCAGCTGTAGGTGCAGCAACTATAAGTCCCATAGAAGCATTTACTTCCATAGTTCCCATTGCAGCTGCCATAGCTTTATTCATTATTCCTCCACAAACAGTCTTTGCAGATGAATTTCTGAAGTTAGTTAACTTCTTAGCTTCTCCACCTATAAGACCACCCATAGATTTTATATCTTCTTGAACTGCTTTTTCAACAGCTTCTTTCATTATTTTTAAACTTACTCTCATTTTTTCTCTTATGTCTTCTTTTGATATTCCAGTAAGTTCTGATTCTCTTTCTATACATAATTCATGTATACTCATGTTTAATTCTTTACATTTTTCTAATAACTCTGCTCCACTTGTGAAATTATATTTCATTTTTGCCTCTCCTTACTTATTAGAATTTATCTAAAACTACTACTTTAGCTACTACTTCAAATTTTCTTAATTGTTCTATTAAAGTTGACTCTAATTCATCATCTGTTTCTATTGTTAAGAATGTGTATTCTGACTTAGCTGGTTTATTAGTAGATATAGTTGCTATATTTTTATTATTATGACCAAGTAATCCTGTTATAAACGCTATTGCACCAGGTATATCTTTTATCTCTAATACTACAGCACTTCTTGAACCATTAAAGTCAAGTGCTAATCCATCCATTTCAGTAAGCTTTATGTTACCTCCACCTATAGAGGCACCCATTAAACTTGATTTAGAACCATCTTCTAGTATCATTTCCATTTTAACAGTATTAGGATGAACATTTTCTCCTAAGTCCGTTTTTATAAATTCAAACTTAACACCTTGTTCTTTTGCCAATTCAAAAGAATACTTTATTCTAGCATCATCTGGATCAAACCCTAATATACCACCAACTAATGCTTTATCAGTACCATGACCTTTATAAGTTTCTGCAAATGATCCATGAAGTAAGAATTTTACTTCCTTTACTGGTTTTCCTGCAATTTTACAAGCACTCTTTCCAAGTCTTGCAGCTCCTGCAGTATGGGAACTAGATGGACCTATCATATTAGGACCTACTACATCAAATACACTATAATCTTTAGCCATTATATTACCTCTCTTCTCGTCTAGTTGTATATTGAATTGAACTTAAAATTAAATATTATATTTTATTTAAGTATTATTTATTACTATATTTATACCCATAAATATATATTGATAAAACCACTTTGTATTGTACAATTAAAAATCTATTTTAAAATGTATTTTTATGTTTATACTACATTATCATTATATACTAAAATTAGTCTTTGTAAAATCCTATTTTTTAATCTAAATAGTTTTTTGTGAAAATATATTTCTCTCATGTTATTATATATCCATAATAAGAAAAATATTTACATGTTACTTAAAAATGACCAGTGTATAACTGGCCATTTTTGTAATAAAAATTATATTACAGCAATTACTTCTATTTCAACTTTAACATCTTTTGGAAGTCTTGCAACTTCTACACAAGCTCTAGCTGGTTTATTTTCACCAAAGAACTCAGCATATACTTCATTTATTTGAGCAAATTCATTCATATCTTTTATGAATACTGTAGATTTTACTACGTGAGAAAAATCAAGCCCAGCTTCAGCTAATATAGCTTGAACATTTTTTAAAGATTGAGCAGTTTGAGCTTTTACATCTCCTTCTACTATTTCCATAGTTTCAGGTACAAATGGAACTTGTCCTGATACAAATAACATATTCCCAGCTTTAACAGCTTGAGAGTATGGTCCTATAGCTTTAGGTGCATTATCTGTATGTATTACTTGATGTTTCATATTAAAATTCCTCCTATGAATATATATCTCTATGTGCATGTTACACATTTTCATTTATCATTATACTATTATATAAGTTTTATTGTATATATTTTTTTATATTAATTATTATATTTAAATTATATCTCTACTATTTCAAATCCAGCTTTTGTTATAGCAACTTTTAATGTATCTATATGCTCTTGATTAAATGTTTCAAGTACCATTTCTGCAGTAAGAGTACCTAATGCTCCACCCATAGATGATCTTAATAAATTAGCACTTAATATATTAGCATCATGTTCACTTATTATTTTAGTTAATTCAGCAAGTCCGCCTGGCTTATCTTGTATTACTGTGTTAAATGCATATCTTCTAGCTTCTTTAGTTAAAGCAGTTCCTATAACTCTATATAATGTATTAACATCAACATTTCCTCCAGATATTACACAAACTACATTCTCATCTTTTTGAGGTGTATATTTTCCACTTAATAATGCAGCAGTACTTACAGCACCAGCTCCTTCAGCTACAACTTTTTGATTTTCCATTAAAAATAACATACCTTGTGCTATTTCTTCTTCTTCAACTACTATTACTTCATCAACTAATTCTTTTATTATATCAAAAGTTACGTCACCAGGTGTTTTAACAGCTATACCATCAGCTATTGTAGTAGCTTTAAATGCTTCTGTAACTTCACCATTTTTCATAGACTCATGCATTGAAGGTATATTTGCAGTTTGAACACCTACTATTTTTATATTAGGATTTATTCCTTTAGCTGCTACCGCTATACCAGCTATTATTCCCCCTCCACCTATTGGACAAAGTATAGTATCAACTTTTCCATCTAATTGTTCAAGTATTTCAAGACCTATAGTTCCTTGTCCTGCTATTACATACTTATCATTAAATGGATGTAAGAAAGTTGCTCCAGTTTCTTTTTGCAACTCAACAGCTTTTGCATAAGCATCATCATAAACTAAACCATTTAATACTACTTCAGCTCCATATCCTTTAGTTGCTGTAACCTTTGCTAAAGGTGCAGTAGCTGGCATTACTATCGTAGCATTTATTCCTGTCATTTTTGCACCTAGTGCAACACCCTGCGCATGATTTCCTGCACTTGATGCTATAACACCGTTTGCCTTTTCTTCATCAGTTAAATTTGCTATTTTATTGCAAGCACCCCTTACTTTGAAAGAACCTGTTTTTTGAAGGTTTTCACATTTATAGAAAACATTTGCCCCAGTCATAGCACTAAGTTTTACACTTTCTAATATATCAGTTTTCTTTACTATGTCTTTTATAGTTTCCTTTGCATTTTTTATATCTTGTAAAGTAACTTTTGTCATTTTATCCACTCCCATAAACCATTTTTATTTGTTTGTTTATTAACAATTTAATTTTATAACTTTTTTTCGCAAAAATCAACACTATTTTTTGCATTTTTAAAGATTAAGTTTTTTAATAATTTACTTTAATTTTATTTTTAAAAATAAAAAAACTCTTTACATATTTAAACATGTAAAGAGTTTTTATTTAACTTATTATTTAGCAACTATATTAACTAATTTCTTAGGTACTGCAACTACTTTAACTATAGTTTTACCTTCAACTAATGCTTTTATCTTTTCATCTTCCATTGCTACTTTTTCCATTTCTTCTCTAGAGATATTAGCGGCAACACTTAATTTTCCTCTTACTTTTCCATTTATCTGAACAACTATTTCAACCTCATCTTTAACTAAAGCTGTTTCATCGTATTTTGGCCAAGATATATCAAATATACTTCCTTCTTTACCTATCATAGCCCATAATTCTTCGCCCATATGAGGTGCAAATGGAGCAAGTATAGTTACTATAGTTTCTATACCTTCTTTTATAACTGCTTCATTTCTAGAATCTAATTCTTTGTACTTATAAATTTCATTTATTAATTCCATTAATGCTGATATAGCAGTATTAAATCCAAACTTTTCATTTAAGTCTTCTGTAACTTTCTTTAAAGTTGCATGTATAGTATATCTCATAGCTTTATCTAATATAGCTAATTCTTTTACACTAACATCAGATTTAGCTATATTAGATAATTCATCTACTAATCTATATACTCTATTTAAGAATCTATAACATCCTTCAACACCTTGATCTGACCATTCTAAGTCTCTTTCTGGTGGTGCTGCAAATAATACGAATAATCTAGCAGTATCAACCCCATATTCTTTTATTATTTCTGATGGAGCTACAACATTTCCTTTAGACTTACTCATCTTAGCACCGTCTTTTAATACCATACCTTGAGTTAAAAGATTTTTAAAAGGCTCTTTAAAGTCTAACATTCCCATAGAATTAAATGCCTTTACAAAGAATCTTGAGTAAAGAAGATGTAATATAGCATGCTCTACTCCACCTATATATTGGTCAACTGGCATCCACTTATTTACTTTTTCTTTACTAAATGGCTCTTTTGTGTTTTTAGGATCTATATATCTTAAATAGTACCAAGAAGAATCTACGAAAGTATCCATAGTATCTGCTTCTCTTCTAGCTGGCTTTTTACAACAAGGACAAGTTGTATTCATAAATGTCTTTGAAGTTGTAAGTGGAGATTCTCCCTTTCCTGTAAATTCAACATCTGTTGGTAATAATATTGGTAAGTTTTCTTTCTTTTCTGGAACTATACCGCAAGTTTCACAATATACTACAGGTATTGGACATCCCCAATATCTTTGTCTAGAAAGTAACCAGTCTCTTAATCTATAATTGACTGTTTTCTTTCCTATTTCCATTTCTTCTATCTTTTCTATTATTGCCTCAAATGCCTTTGAAGATTCCATTCCATTAAATTCATCAGAGTTTATCATTATGTTGTCTTCATTTATAACTTCAACTACATCTAAGTTATATTTTTCTGCAAATTCAGCATCTCTTTCATCATGTGCAGGCACTGCCATAACCGCACCTGTACCGTAATCAACTAATACATAGTTAGCTATCCATAAAGGAACTTTTTTATTAGTTAATGGATTTACTACATATTTTCCAATAAACATTCCTTCTTTTTCAACATCACTTGAAGTTCTTTCTATTTCAGTCATAGTATGCATTTTAGCAACAAATTCATCTACTTGTTTTTCGTACTCAGTACCAGCAACTAATTCTTTAACTAAATCATGCTCTGGAGCAAGTACCATATAAGAAACTCCATAAACTGTATCTGGCCTAGTTGTAAATACTGTTATAGACTTATCACTTCCATCTATATCAAAATTTATTTCAGCACCTGTACTTTTTCCTATCCAGTTTCTTTGCATTGTTTTAACTTTTTCTGGCCAACCATCTAAAGTATCTAAATCTTGAAGTAATTCTTCTGCAAAATGAGTTGTTTTAAAGTACCATTGTTCTAAATCTTTCTTTACAACTATAGAGTCACATCTCTCACATTGTCCTTGAACAACTTGTTCATTAGCAAGAACTGTTTCACAAGATTGGCACCAATTAACAAAAGATTTCTTCTTGTATGCTAATCCGTTTTCTAAGAATTTTAAGAATATCTCTTGAGTGAATTTATAGTACTCTGGTGTAGAAGTTGCTACTTCTCTGTCCCAATCAAAACTTAACCCTAATGTTTTAAATTGATTTCTCATATCAACTATATTTTCCATAGTCCATTTATCAGGATGTATACCATGCTTTATAGCTGCATTTTCAGCTGGAAGACCAAAAGAGTCCCATCCCATTGGATGTAAAACATTATATCCTTGCATCTTTTTAAATCTAGCTACAACATCACCTATAGAATAATTTCTAACATGCCCCATATGTAATTTCCCAGATGGATACGGAAACATTTCTAATGCATAATATTTTGGTTTTGTTGTATCTTCAGTATCTGTCTTGTACTGATTATTATCTTCCCAAATCTTTTGCCATTTAGCTTCAACTTCATTTGGTTTATAAACGTTCATCAAAATTTCCTCCTATGTTTTAATTAATATAAAAAATTCGCTTCGCTCATGTCGCCAACGATATATCCTTGCTACTGCTTAGGATAAATCCGTTGCTCAAATCATTAGCAGTTGGGATTATAATTATCTACAAACCAGATAATTTATAACCCCTTAGTATATAAAAAATCCTCAATCACTAAACACAATGTTTAGGGACGAGGATTATCTTCGCGGTACCACCCTAATTAGCCTAACAATAAGGCTCTCTTAGATAGTTTTTATGCCAACTACGGCTAAATAGATTTTGCCTAGCAAGTTCAAAGGTACATTTTACTAGTTCACAGCACCACTAGCTCTCTGAAAAAATATATTCTTTTACTACTCTAGTCTATTTAATAATTTAAAATTTTAACTATAATGTTAACATCATTAAGCTAAGTTGTCAACATCTACATACGGAGCATCTTTCCATAATTTTTCTAAGTTATAGAAGTCTCTGTTTTCTTCATTAAATATATGAACCATAACATCACCGTAATCAAGTAAAACCCAAACTTGACTATCATATCCTTCTTTACCTCTAGCTTCTATACCAAGTTTAGTTAATTCATCTTCTACGTTGTCAGCTATGGCTTTTACTTGTCTTTGAGAAGATGCTGTAGCTATCACAAAGTAATCACATAAGCTAGATACAGCTCCTATATTTAATATTGCTATATCTTTACCTAGTTTATCATCTATTGCATCATATATAACTTTTGTAATATTTTCTACTGTCATATTATTTCCTTCCTTTCATGATTATAAACATATTTAATTATTATACCATAAATAATACACAAATAAACCACTGTATATTATTATATAATGTATTAAATTTATTTTTATGTTATGCTTTTATAAAATTTTATTTTTTATAAGGTAATTTCTTGCATTGACTGTTCTATTATGTATTAACTGATCGTTCTCTATTACAAATTTTATCGTATTATTAAATGAAATAAGTAAAGCTTTATCTAATTGTTTATTATAAACTAAATCTCTTAATACTTCTACTCCAGGAAAATCTCTTCCTTCTTCTATTAAATCTGCAATATAGATTATTTTTTCTATTAAGTTCATGTCTTCTTTACCCGTAGTATGATACCTTATTGCACTTATTATATCTTTATCATTTATTCCAAATTCATATTTTGCTATATACGCCCCTATTAAACTATGAGATAAAGCTAAGTTATCTTTTTCTAATTCATCTAGAGCTATTTTATATTTATCTACATAATATTTTACCTCTTCTTTATTTAAATACTTCGCACAGTCATGTACAATTCCAGCTATATAAGCTTTTTCTTTATCACATCCATAAATTTCACTTAACTTTACCGCACACTTTGCCACATTTAATGAATGTCTATATCTTTTTTCTGGTAACATTTCTTTTACCTTATTGTTAATTAATTCTAAATTCATATGTTATTCTCCGCTACTGTATAATTTCTTGTTGAATATATATTCTTGTACTAATTCAGGTACTAAATATCTAATTGTTTTCTTTTTATTTAATTGTTCTCTTATATATGTTGATGATATATCTAATGATGGCACATACACACTTTCAATACTTGCATTATACTTATCTTTTAGCTCTTTTATTTTTTCATTAGCTTTTAATAAACTTATTCCTGGTCTAGTTGCTGCTATAAAGTTTGCTAATTTAAAATTTGCCTCAACATCCTTCCAAGTTTCTATATCGCATATAGCATCTGAGCCAGTTATAAAATATATCTCTACATTTTTATATACTTGTTTTAAATATTTTAATGTATCTATTGTATAAGTGCTTTTTTCTCTTTTTATTTCTACATCAGAAACTATAAAGTCATCATTATCAACAGTAGATAATAATACCATATTATACCTATCATTTTTATTAGTTATGTTTCCTTTTTTATGAGGTGGATTTCCTGATGGTATAAATAATATTTTATCTAATTTATAATTATCTCTTATAAATTCAGCCGTAGCCAAATGCGCATAATGTATAGGGTCAAATGTTCCACCCATTATGCCTATACTTACTTTATTACATCTATCTCCAAATTGCTTTAATTTCTTTTGATTAATTATAAAAGATTCATCAACTATATTATCAATTGCCATAGTTTATCTCCTTTGTTAAATTATATTATTATTGTATCATTATTTTTTATTTATTAAATATAATAAATTAGTTTTTAGTGTATAATTATATTATTATGTATAATTAAGGAGAAATATAATGGCTATAATTACAAAAATAGAAGCACAAAAGAAAAATACTGATAGAGTAAATATTTATATTAATGATGAATTTTTTATGTCTGTATTTACAGAGCTTGTTTATACATTTAATCTAAAAAAAGGTATGAAGATAAATAAAGAAAATTTAAAATCCTTACTTGATGATGATATGTATATTAAAGCTAAGAATAAAGCCTTAAATATATTATCTAAAGCTGATCAATCGGAGAAAAAAATAAAAGAAAAACTCTCTTATGATTTTGAAGAAAATACTATTGAGAAAGTATTAGACTTCTTAAGAAATAATAAGTTTATTGATGATAAATTATTAGCTCAAAAAATAGTAAATACTAATATTAACTTAAATAAATGTGGTAAAAATAAAATAAAACAAAACCTTTACAATAAAGGAATAGATTCTGAAGATATATCCCATGCTATATCTAATATTGATTCTAATGTTGAATTTGACAATGCTATGTATTTAGCTAAAAAGCGTTACGAGAAAATAAAAAACGAAGATAAAAGAAAAGTATACCAAAAACTTTCTCAACATCTCGCTTATAAAGGATTTGGTTATGATACTATAAAATCCGTTGTAAATAAAATTTTAAATTTTGATGAATATGAATATGAATATTAAAGATGGAGGTAATAAATGAAACTAGTTGTCAGTATCTTAAGTTTTTTACTTGGTATATATAATGTAACTAAACTTTACAAACAAGATAGTCTTAAATAAAAGGAGCATTTTTATGGTAGATTTAATTTTACTAGGTTGTGGAGGCAATATGCCAATGCCTAATAGATTCTTATCTTCATTATTTATAAATTATAAGGGCAGAAAAATACTTATAGATTGCGGTGAAGGTACTCAAGTTTCTATGAGAATGAAAAATTGTGGATTTAAAAACATAGATTTAATATGTATAACTCACCTTCATGGTGACCATTTTTACGGTCTTATGGGGCTTTTATCTACTATAGGAAATAGTTCTAGAGTTGATGATTTAACTATAGTTGGCCCTAATGGTATTTGCAAAATAATAAATTCTATAAAAACTTTAATAGAATACTTACCATATAAAATAGTTGTTGTAGAAAATCCTAAAGGCACATTCTCTTTAGTTAATGATATATTAAAAGATATAGAAATTTCTACTTTAGAGCTAGATCATTCAAGTGAATGTTTAGGATATAGCTTATACTTTAAGAGAACACCTAAGTTTAATATAGAAAAAGCTATCCAAAATAATGTTCCCAAATTACTATGGCAAAAACTTCAAAGTGGAAAAAATATAGTTTTTGAAAATATTGAGTATTCGCCAGATATGGTTTTAGGTGATAATAGAAAAGGTATAAAAGTTAGCTTTATTACCGATACAAGACCAATTTTATCAATCCCTGAATTTATAAATAATAGTGATTTATTTATATGTGAAGCTATGTATGGAGATGATTTAGATGTATCTAAAGCTATTAAAAATAAGCATATGACATTTAGAGAATCCGCTAAATTAGCAAGACTTGGTAATGTTAAAACATTACTTTTAACTCACTTTAGCCCTTCTCTAGAGGATCCTAATTCATATATAAAAAATGCCACTGACGTATTTGAAAATACTATAGTTGGAAAAGATAGATATAGCATTAATTTAAGTTTTGGAAATTAATTATATAAAAAGGATGTAACTTAATTTTTTTATAAGAGTAAGCTACATCCTTTTTATTTTAATTAATTTTTAATATCAATTATTTACATACATTTCCAGCTACATTTAATACATCCCATGTTCTAGCAAATGGTGGAGCATAGCATAAGTCTAACATTCCTAATTGAGTAGTTGTTAACTTACCAAATATAGCTGCTGCTATTACGTTACATCTTTGAACAGAATCTTTAAATCCAGCAACTTGCCCACCTAATATAACCTTAGAATCAGCATCGTAAACAAGCTTTACATATATTTTATCTCTACCTGGATAGTAGTTTGTTTGATTAAAATCTGATATAAATTTAGCCTTATAGTTTATTCCTAAATTTTGAGCTTGTAACTCAGTCATACCAGTTGAAGCTGCTTCCATATCCATAACTTTTATACAACTTGAACCTAGAGATCCTTGGAATGAGTTATTTGCTCCTGCTAAGTTTTCACCAACTATTCTACCTAATTTATTAGCTCCTGTTGCAAGAGGTAAATATGTATCTTGACCTGTCACTATATTTTGTATAGTAGCACAATCTCCAGCTGCGTATATATCTTCTACTGAAGTTTTACCAAATTCATCAACTATTATAGCTCCATTTGGTAACATATCTATAGATGTATCTTTTAAGAATGACGTGTTTGGTCTTACTCCTGTTGCTATAATAACTACATCCGCTTCATATTCACCTTTATTAGTTATTATTTTTTCTACTCTATTTTCTCCAACTAATTCAGATACAAGTTCTTCTAGTCTTAAATCTACATTATGTTTTTTTATTTCTTCTTCTAATATATCAGTTATTTCTTTATCAAATACTTGAGCTAAAACTCTTTCTCCTGATTGGAATACTCTTACTTCTTTACCTAACTGCTTAGCAGCTTCAACAGCTTCAAGACCTATAAATCCAGCACCTATTATAGCTATCTTTTGATTTTCTTCTTTATTTAATAATTCTTTTACTTTTATTCCATCTTCCATAGTCTTTAATGTTGAAACATTCTCTAACTTAACATTTTTTATAGGAGGTATTATACTACTTGCTCCTGTTGCTATCATTAACTTATCATAAGAATCTTCAAATTCAACATTAGTTTCTAAATTTCTTACTGTAACTTTTTTAGACTCTGAATCAACTTTAATAACTTCATGGAATACATTTAAATCTATTCCTGTTTCTCTAAATTTTTCTGGGCTTCTTGCTATCATGTTGTTAGCGTCATCAAAGAATCCTCCAACAAAGTATGGAAGTCCACATGCACCAAATGATACTACGTCTGTTTTTTCATATACTACAACATCATATTCAGGTTTCATTCTCTTTAGCTTAGCTGCTGCACTCATTCCAGCTGCAACTGCACCTACTATAATTACTCTCATTATAATTCTCCTTCCCTAAATAAACTACATTATTTATAAACGTATTTTTTCTTTTATTTATCTTATAAGCTAGTTATTATATTAACATTTTTTTTTAATAAAATCCACATAATTAAAATAATGTATCAAATAAATATTTCATCGTTATAAATTTTATAAATAATTAAAAACTTTTAAGTTCATCAAGTTAATCAGTATTATATATAAGTTAATCATGTATAATAATTGATTTGATATTGTTTCTTTAAGAATAAAAAGGGGCTGTCGCACTAAAAAAATTATATACAATATGTTGTGCTAATTCAAATTATGCATAACTATATATTGTATTATTTACTCTTAATGCGACAGCCCATTAAAATACTATCTAACCGATCTCTTTGTTACCTTTCCTTTTTTAGTAACATTCTCAGCCTTTACTTTAGCCTTAGCTTGTTCATGTCCTGGGAATACTATTTGTGGATTTTCTGTATTTCTTTTATACAAAGTAAATTTAAATCCTATAGCTTGAACAAACTCAGCTCTTAAAGATTTACATATAGCATTAGCAGTTTCTTTAGTTTCAAGACCTGCAGTTTCAAGTATTGTTACTTTAACTATTTCTCTTTTTCTTAACATATCATCTAATTGTTCTAAAAAGCTTTCAGTAACTCCATCTTTACCTATTTGAGTTGAAGGCTTTAAAGTGTTTGCTATCGATCTTAAATACGCTCTTTGCTTACCTTTTAACATTGTGTCACCTCATCTATATTAATTATAGAATTCAAATTCTATTTCGTAAATTCTAACTGTATCTCCATCTTCTATTCCCATTTCTCTTAACCTATCAAATACTCCTTGACTTTCCATAGCTTTTTGGAAATATTGAAGAGATTCCATATCATCAAAGTTAACAGAGTACATAATTCTTCTTAAAGATTTACCAGTTACAACATATACTCCATCCTCTATATCTATTTGTAAACCTTCATCTTGTACTTCATCAAGCTCAGGTCTAAATATTTCATCTTCTGAAACTAACTCTATTTCTTCAGCTTCTCTTAATAATTCAGATACATAAGCTATTACATCATCTACACCTTGACGTGTTGCAGCAGACATTTTAAATACTTTGTACCCTCTTTCTTCTAATTCATTTTTAAATTCATCAAATACACTTTCATCTTCTAGTATATCCATCTTATTAGCAACTACAACTTGTGGTCTTGTTGCTAGTTTCTCATTGTATAGTTTTAATTCTCCATTAATTTTATCAAAATCTTCTAAAGCATTTCTACCTTCTAAACCTGATATATCAACTATATGTATTAAAACCTTAGTTCTTTCAACATGTCTTAAAAAGTCATGACCTAAACCTATACCTTCTGCTGCACCCTCTATAAGTCCTGGTATATCTGCTAAAACAAAACTCTCTCCAAATTTTGTTTGAACAACACCTAGATTAGGAGTTAAAGTCGTAAAGTGGTAGTTAGCTATCTTTGGCTTAGCTTTAGTTACTACAGATAAAAATGTCGACTTACCTACGTTAGGGAATCCTAAAAGACCAACATCAGCTATCATTTTAAGCTCTAATACTACCCATTTTTCTATACCATCACTGCCTGATCTAGCAAAAGCAGGAGCTTGTCTAACTGCATTAGCGAAATGTTGGTTTCCTTTTCCACCTCTACCACCTCTAGCAACTACAACTCTCTCTCCTTCTTCTTTTAAATCCGCTATAACAAGTCCTGTAGCTTCATCTCTTATTATTGTTCCTGGAGGAACTTTAAGTATTAAATCTTCTCCATTTCTTCCTGCTTTTCTTTTTTTGCTACCATCTTCACCATGTTCTGCTACATATTTTCTTTGATATTTGAAGTCCATTAATGTTCTTAGACCTAAATCAACTTCAAATATTACACTAGCTCCATTTCCACCGTCTCCACCGTCTGGACCACCAGCTGGAACATATTTTTCTCTTCTAAATGATACCGCACCATTTCCGCCATTTCCTGACTTAACAAAAATCCTAGCTTTATCTATAAACAAATTAATCACCTACTTGGTTAAACTTTTTATTTATTTTTTCCAAAATATATATATAACATTCTGTAAATATCTATTTACAAGAAAAAGGAGTGTATCAACACTCCTTTTATTTAGCATTACTCAGCTATTGATACTGGGTATACACTAACTTTCTTTCTTTTCTTATCTTTTCTTTCGAATTTAACAGCACCATCAACTAATGCAAATAAAGTATCATCTCCACCTTTACCTACGTTAGTTCCTGGATGTATCTTAGTACCTCTTTGTCTTACTATTATACTACCAGCAGTTACTACTTGTCCGTCAAATCTCTTAACACCTAATCTCTTAGATATAGAATCTCTACCGTTTTTAGAAGATCCTACCCCTTTCTTAGATGCAAGTAACTGTAAGTTCATGTTTAACATATGGAGTCACCCCCTACTTTTTTAAGATTTTTATATTTTTGGGATATTCCCTTTTAATTTCTTCAATAGCTAATTGAAAATGATTTAGTAGTAATTTAGAATCTTCTAGATATTCATCTTTAACAATGCATTCTATATGACCTTCTTTACCTATAACTGTCTCAAATTCAACCTTTACAAGCTTGTCTAATGAGTTTATAACTGCAATTGCATTAGATGTAACCGCAGAACATACTATATCATATCCTATTTCAGCATAATCAGCATGACCCTTTAGACAAAATCCTCTTATTGAAAAGTCATCATCGTAATAATATTTAACTTTTATCATTACTTAACCATTAATTAAGCATTTATCTTTTCGATAACTATCTTAGTGTATGGTTGACGATGTCCTTGCTTTCTTCTGTAGTCTTTCTTAGCTTTGTACTTGAAAACTATAACTTTCTTAGCTTTACCTTGTTCAACAACTTTCGCTTGAACAGAAGCACCTTCAACTGTAGGAGCTCCAACAACTAACTCACCATCTTTAGTGCAAGCTAATACTTCGTTTAAAGTAACTACATCACCTGCATTACCTTCTAACTTTTCAACGAATAATACATCACCTTCAGCAACTTTATATTGCTTTCCACCTGTTTTAACTATAGCGTACATTAAATACACCTCCTCGGTCTCAAAACTCGCCATATAGGTACTTCACTTAAGAAGTTTTCAACCTTTTCTGTGCGGCATTACATTTATTAATATTACTATAATATTTGTAATATGTCAACTAACTATTATAAATTATATTTAATTTTTCATAATTTATTTTATTATTTTCATTTAATGATATTTTAATATCATATTTTTTAGATATATTTTCTATTATATACATAAAATTCATTTTTATAAGTTCTAAATTTCTACTATTCAACTCTATAGTTATATCTTTATATGATGTATGGGTACTAATTCTAATTGTCTCTTTTTCTATATTATCTAAAATAAAATCGATAGATTTTGTTGCCCCTTTACCTTCGCAAATATAACATTCTTCTAAATAGTACTTATCTATAGAATCTCTCTCTCTTCGTCTAGTAATCTCAACTAATCCTAACCTTGTCATTCCTAATACTTCAGTTTTTCTTTTATCTTTTCTAAACTCTTCATTTAATATATTTATTATTTCTTGCTTATATTTTGCTTTGTGCATATCTATAAAATCAATTATTATTATTCCACCTATATCTCTTAATTTAAGCTGACGGCAAACTTCAATTGCTGCCTCTATATTAGTTTTGTACACTGTTTCTTCAAGCTTTAAATTTCCAGTAAATTTTCCTGTATTAACATCTATTACAGTAAGTGCCTCAGTTTTATCTATTATTAAATATCCTCCACTTTTTAGCCATACCTTTTTATTTAAAGCTTTTTCAACTTGATTTTCTACTCTATACAAGTCAAATATATCTTTATTTTCTTCTAACTCTAGTTTTTCTATGTACTCTTTTTTTATAGATTTTAGTGTATTTTTTAATTCATCATACTTACATTTATCATTTATAACTATTTTCTCAACATCTTCATTTACATTATCCTTTATATACTTAGATGAAAAATCTAATTCTTTATATAAAAGTTTTGGTCCTATTCCCAATTTATATTCTTTAAGTATTTCTTTGTATCTTTCCTTTAACTCATTTATATCCGCTTCTAAGTCTTCTTTTGTACAACCTACAGCTTCTGTCCTTATTATCAGCCCTTTAGCACCTTCACTTACACTTTTAGCAATCTTTTTTAATCTAAACCTTTCTTTTTCATCAGATATCTTATTAGATATTGTAATTCTATCATTAGTAGGAATATATACTAAATATCTTCCAGCTAGACTTATCTCGGTATTTAATTTAGCTCCTTTAGTTCCTACTTCTTCTTTATTTACTTGTACTAATATATCTTGGCTAGCTTTTATATCGCTATCTTTCTCTAATTGCAAATACGCTAACTTTTCAAATCCTATATCTACAAAACATGCTTGTATACCTGGTATAACTTTTTTAACTATGCCTCTATATATATTTGATACTTTTTTAGAATTTTTATTATCTTCTATTAATAACTCTATTAATTTATCATCTTCTAATACTGCTGTTTTTTGAGATGAAACTAAACATTCTATTATGATTTTTTTCATTTATTTCTCCTTAAATTACTGCTTTTATATATCTTATTTATAATAAAAAAGGTGGCTTAAACCACCTTTTTTTACATAGGAGATACTAATTGACCATCCTCTAACTGATATAAATCTCTTCTTAATATATCTACATCTAACGGATCCATATCTAATTCTAATAATTCTAATATTTTAGGTATAAATATATTAGTATTTAAATTTGCCTTAGAACCAGTAGCTATTGTTGCCTCTAAAATTAACACATTGTCTTGTACATCTAATAAGTCAAAATTTCTAATCATATGTCTTATATCAGATTCTACAATTTTTCCTTTTTTATTCTTCTTGTTTATTATTATTTCATTTTGAGACATAAACTCCACTATTTTACTTTTTATATATTCTTTAGTTAAAGTCTCTTTTGTTTCTATAGTGAATATATATTCACCATATTCTATAACAGATGCTAAAGACGGCTCTTGCTTGTCTATTTCCTTAGCTTTTATGAATTTTATACCTTCTGGTAATTGTACGTTCATTCTATTTAAATATTCTTCTATACTTAAATCCTCTTCTATTTCAACATCAACATATTCTCCTTGACTTTCTGTTCCAAGAGATAAGGCATTTCCGTAACTTATTTTAGGATGAGGATTAAACCCTTGTGAATGAACTAAAGCTATTTCAGCTCTTCTAAATGCTCTTTGTAATAATTGTTGTAAATCTAAATGAGATATATAAATCATATCTCCTTCTTTGTTAAATTTAGTTCTTATTATTTTCATAATTAGCACATCCCCCTTCCTAAATCAGTTGTATTTATACCACAGCCATTACATCTATGTCTACAATCTGGAGTAACTGCATCTTTATTAGCTTTTTCATTTTCTCTTATTAAGAACTTCTTGCTAACTCCTACATCTATATGATCCCATGGGAATACTTCCTCGTAACTTCTTTTTCTATTTGCATAGAAATCTATTGAAAGATTATTTTTTTCCATAGCTTCCATCCATATATCTAAATTGAAATATTCTGACCATCCATCAAATTTAGCGCCTGCTTTAAATGCATCATATATTACTTTACCTATTCTTCTATCACCTCTAGCTATTACAGCTTCCATTAAACTAGTTTTAGAATCATGGTAATTATATTTTATATCTTTATTCTTTAACTTTTTAACTAAATATTTTTGCTTTTCAACAACTTCTTCAGTTGTATCTTGTCCATGCCATTGGAATGGTGTAAATGGCTTAGGTACAAATGTTGATGTACTTACTGTAACACTGAAACTTCTTTTTAGCTTACCATTATGAACGTCTCTATAAATATCAATTACATCATATGCAAGATTTGCAATTCCATCTAAATCATCATAAGTTTCTGTTGGTAAACCTATCATAAAGTATAATTTTACACTATTCCATCCCATTTCAAATGCCTTTTTAGTTGCATTTTGTAAATCTTCTTCACTTATTCCTTTATTTATAACATCTCTAAGTCTTTGAGTTCCTGCTTCAGGTGCAAAAGTTAATCCTGATTTTCTTACTTGTTGTATTTTCTCTGCTATTTCCATAGAGAAGTTATCTAATCTAAGAGATGGTAGAGATATTCCTATATTCTTAGATGAATACTCATCAACTAAATAATCAGTTAACTCTGATAGCTTAGAGTAATCACTAGTACTTAATGATGATAAAGATATTTCATCATAACCCGTACTCTTTACTAACTTATCTACTATTTCTTTTAATCTATCTACACTTTTTTCTCTTATTGGTCTATATATCATACCAGCTTGACAGAATCTACATCCTCTTGTACACCCTCTAAATAATTCAAGCACAACTCTATTATGAACTGTATCAATAAACGGAACTATTAATTTTTCTGGATATGGTACATTTTCAACATCTTTTATTATTCTCTTGCGAGGTTTGGCTGGTATATTTTCTCTGTTTGGTACAACTTCTTTAACTGTATTATCTTCATTGTAAGTAACATCATAAAAGCTAGGTATATAAACACCTTCTATTGAAGATATTTGATATAAGAAATCTTCTCTAGTTGTTTTATTTTTCTTCCATTTTTTATAAGCATTTAGTATTTCTAGGTTTACCTCTTCACCTTCACCTAAAACAACTATATCAACAAAATCAGATATCGGCTCTACATTATATGCACATGGACCTCCAACTAATATAAATGGATCATCTAATTTTCTTTCCGTTCTAAGTATAGGGATATTTGCTAAATCTAGAATATTTAATATATTTGTATATGAAAGCTCATATTGAAGAGTGAATGCTATGAAATCAAAATTAGTTATAGGTTCTCTCGACTCTAAGGCAAATAGTGGTATATTTTTTTCTCTCATCATATTTTCCATATCAACAGCAGGTGCATATACCCTCTCACAGAATATTTTTTCATCTCTGTTGATTACATCATATAGTATATGACTTCCTAAGTGACTCATACCAACTTCATATAAGTCTGGGAAACATTGAGCATATCTTATTAAGTTTTCGTCTGACGTATCCTTATGTATTGAATTTATTTCATTTCCAAGATACCTAGCAGGCTTTTCAACCTTCTTTAAAATTCTCTTTAAGTCTACCTTATTCATGTATCTTAAAACCTCCGATAAGCTTATTATTTTAAAACATAAATATTATTATACACGATATGATATTATGTATCAAAACTTTATTTTAAATATAGTTTTTCCATTTTATATTCATATAAACTGAAAATACATTTATATTTAGATATTTATCTACATTTACATTATACTTAATTTAGGATATAATATTATTATTTAGATATAATATTATTATTTAGATATCATATTGTTTAAAATTGTATTCTATGGGTATAATTTTTTTATGAATATCGTTAATTTTTTAGGAGGACTTATTATGAGTAATGTATTTGAAGTAAAAAAAGATATTTACTTTGCAGGTGTTGTTGATAAAGATTTAGAAGTGTTTGATATAATAATGGAAACTGAGTTTGGTACAACTTATAACTCTTATATAATAAAAGATGAAAAAACTGTTTTATTTGATACTGTTAAACCAAACTTTAAAGATGAATTTTTAAATAATATATCTCAAGTTACTGATGTAGCTGATATAGATTATGTAGTAATACACCACACTGAGCCTGACCATGCTGGTAGCTTAAAATATATATTAGATTTAAATCCAAACATAGAAGTATTCTGTACAAAAGCAGCTAAAACGTACTTAGATGAACAAATAAATAAACCATTTAAATGTCATATTATAACTGATGGTGAAATTTTAAACATAGGTAAAAGAAACCTTAAGTTTATAACTGCTCCTTTCTTACATTGGGCTGATACTATGTTTACTTATGTTGAGGAAGATAAAACATTATTTACTTGTGATGCTTTTGGATGTCATTTTGCAAATGTTGATGCTAATTCTGTTGAAAGTGAAGATTACTTAAAATCATCTAAGCACTACTATGATTGTATAGTTAAGCCTTTTGCTAAACACGTATTAAATGCTATTAATAAAGTTGTTGAGTTAGAATTAGACTTTGATACGATCTTAACATCACATGGTCCAATGCTTACTAAAGACCCTATGGCTCAAGTAAAAAGATATTTAGATTGGTCTACAGAAGTAGTTAATACTACTAATCAAAACCAAGTTGCTGTATTCTATTTATCTGCATACACTAATACTTTAGTTATGGCTAAAAATATAGAAAAGGGCTTACTTGAAGAAGGATGTAAAGTTACTTTATATGACTTAGAAAATATGAACTTAAAAGAAATGCATGACGCAGTAGTTATGTCTAAAGTAATATTATTAGGTTCTCCAACAATAAATAAAACTATGGTTAAGCCAATGTGGGATTTATTCTCTGTTATAGACCCTATGGCTAATATAGGTAAAATAGGTGGAGTTTTCGGTTCTTATGGATGGAGTGGCGAAGGTATAACTATGGCTGAAACTTTAATAAAAGCTATGGCTTTCAAAATGCCAGTTCCTACTCTTAAAAAGAAATTCTTCCCTTCAGAAGAAACTCTTCAAGACTGTGTAGACTTCGGTAAAGAATTTGCTAAATTAATAAAATAATTTATAAAAAAGCATCTGAAATTTCAGATGCTTTTTTATAAATTATTTTATTAATTTAAACTCTTTGGCTAGTAGTTTTTCTAACTTCTCTCCAAGAAAGTTCCCCTCTATTTAATGCATTAATAAAAATCTCAGCTGATGCCAAATTTGTAGCTATAGGGACCTGATATACATCACATAATCTTATAAGTGCTTGTATATCAGGTTCATGAGCTTGAGCATTATGTGGGTCTCTTAAAAATATAACTAAATCTATATCTTGAGACACTATTAAAGCTCCTATTTGCTGATCTCCTCCAAGCGGTCCAGATGCCAATCTATTTACATTAAGAGATGTTTCATCCATTATTCTTTTTCCTGTAGTCCCTGTACCATATAGACCATACTTTTTTAATATTTTTTCATATGCTATACAAAATCCTATCATTGTATCTTTCATTTCATCATGTGCTATTAATGCTATATTCATATTCATATTCATCTCCTAATTTAAAAGTTTATTTTCTTTCTTCTCATACCAACATTTAGTACTAATCCAAGATTTGCTAATGATGTAAGTAAAGAACTTCCTCCATAACTTATAAATGGAAGTGTTACTCCAGTTACTGGAATCACAGCTACAGTCATACCTATATTTTGAATAATCTGATAAGCAAACATACTAGTAACTCCAATTACTATAAGAGTTCCATAAAAATCTTTCGCTTCTCTTGATAATATTATCATTCTAAGTAAGAATAATGTATAAAGCAATATTACAACCGCCATTCCTATTGCACCTAATTCTTCTCCTATAACAGCAAATATAAAATCACTTTCTTGTACTGGTAAAAATCCTTCTTGGTTTTGAGTTCCATTATATAAACCCTTACCCGTCAAACCTCCAGAACCTATAGCTATCATAGACTGCATAACTTGATAGTTACCCTTATATGTAGGGTCATCTGGATGCAGAAATGCTTCAATTCTTTCTTTTTGGTGCGATGCCATCATCATATACATTAGTGGTAATAACATTATAGCTATTATAAAAACCCTTTTTATAAGCTTTATACTAAGACCTGCAGTAAACAACATTCCTGCAATTATACAACAAAATACTATAGCCGTACCTAAATCTGGTTGAGCAAATAATAAACCTATAAAAGGTATTGCATAAATAACAACTGGTATTATCTCTTTTAAAGTATTTAACTTATCTTTTTTAGACTCTACTATTTTAGCATAACTCAATATAAATGTTAGCTTAACTAATTCAGATGTCTGAAAATCTAAGGGTCCTAAATTTAGCCAAGACCTTGCCCCTCCTCTTTCAGCACCTATACCAGGTATTAAAACAATACCTAGTAAAACTAAACTAATAACATATAAACCTTTATAATATTTACCTAAAAGATTATAGTCAAACATTAATATTCCTATTATCATTAATACCCCTAAAGCAAAAGCAGCTCCTTGCTTATAAAGTTGGAAGTAATCACCTGTCTCATTTGCATGAGTAGCACTACTTAATATTAATAATCCAAAAGAAAATATACAAAATACTATAATTATAAGCTTCCAATCTAGTTGTTTTATCAATTTAATCATCGATTTACGTTCAGCCATATTTTCACCGTCTTTCTAAAATCAATAAAAACCACAAAGGGGGATAATAATCCCCCTTTTTTACATTTTTCTCTCTTTTATATTTCTTAGTGGTATATTTGCAACTAGTGCAGATACCGGCATATCATCATTTTCTCCTCTGGCTTTTGACATTTTTATTTCAAGTCCATCTTCTTCTATTTCCGCATAATTAGCTATAACTTTAAGAATATCTGTTTTTATAAGATCTAGAAGCTTAGGAGAACAATCAACTCTATCATGTACTAAAACTAATTTCAATCTTTCTTTTGCCACAGATTTGCTAGTTTTAGATTCATTAGAAAAAATTTTAAATAAATCTAACATAGATATATCCCCCTTTACTATTTAGCCATACCAAATATTTTCTTTATTTTAGTGAAAATGTTAGCTTCTTCTTCTAACTCTAACATTGGTACTTCATCTCCTAATATCCTTCTTGCTATATTCTTATATGCTTGTCCAGCAAGAGACTTATTATCAAGTATAGCAGGCTCGCCTTTATTAGTCGAAACTATTATACTTTCATCATCAGGTACTAAACCTAATAATTTAATAGCTAGTATTTCTATAATATCTTCTTTATTCATCATATCGCCACGTCTTACCATGTCGTGTCTTATTCTATTTATTACTAATCTTATATCATTTATTTCATTAGCTTCTAATAATCCTATTATTCTATCAGCATCTCTAACTGCTGATACTTCTGGATTTGTAACAACTATAGCTCTATCTGCTCCTGCTATAGCATTTTTAAAACCTTGCTCTATACCTGCTGGGCAGTCTATTATTATATAATCAAATGATTCTCTAAGTTTATTACATAAATCACTCATTTGTTCAACTTTAACTGCATTTTTATCTCTAGTTTGAGCAGCTGGTAATAGGTATAAATTTTCAAATCTTTTATCTTTTATTAATGCCTGTTTTAGTCTACATGTACCTTCAACAACATCAACTATATCATAAACTATTCTATTTTCAAGTCCCATAACTACATCTAAGTTTCTAAGACCAATATCTGCATCTACTATAACTGTCTTTTTATTTTCTAAGCTTAGTGCAGTTCCTAAGTTAGCTGCGGTAGTAGTTTTTCCAACTCCACCTTTACCTGATGTTATAACTATAACTTCACTCATAACACTACCCCCTGTATAATTAATACTTATTTATTTTATCGTTTTTGGCAAGTAACTCTCTATAACAATTATATCATTACTCACAAATGCTATCTCTGGTATATTCTGTTTATTTGATTCATAATTTTCATCATCTGGTGCTTCTGCAATATTACCAGCTATTTGCAATACTTTAGGGTTTAAATTTCCTGCAACTACGTATGCATTTTTATTTCCATGTGATCCTGCATGTATAAATCCAGATACAGATCCCATAACTATAACATTTCCACTTGCTACTACTCTAGCTCCAGAACTTATATCCCCCATAACTACAACATTACTCGTAGCACTTACCTGTGATCCAGATTTCATATCAGTCATTACGATTACATCTCCATCAAACTCAATATTTTCACCTGATCTTAAATTCGTTACATATTTAGTTTGAAAGCTTGTAATTTCTTTTTTTTTGTATTCTTCAATAAATTCTACATCAAATTTAGATGATATATCATCTTTTAACATCATAATTTGTATATCACTTAAATAATCACAATTTATAGAACAAATCTTTGCTCCATTAAAAAATCCAATAGACGATTCTAATTTGTCTATTATACTACTTTTTATTTCATCAAAAGTCGCTTTCCTTTTGACGTTTACAATTATACCTTTTTTGCTACCCTTAAATTCTACTAATTCACTAGTTGTAAATTCATTCAAAGACATAACAACCTCCAGAATGATATATCATTTTATATATTCTTTAAAAAATCTCTAATTCCTTTTTATTTTTTCATTTGTGATACAAAATTTATGTTTTCTTTTTCTATTGTATCAGTATTTTCATCATTTTTATTATCTTTTTCGCCTTTATCATTACCTAAACCAAAATATGATCCGAATACTTCTCTAATAAGTAACATTGCATTACCACTACTTTCTCCTTGAGGAATCATAGCAACTACCGCTATCTCAGGGTCATCTGCTGGTGCAATTGCTACACTCCAAGAAAACGACTTATAACTTTGTTTAAAGGAATCTATTTTTTCATCATTTATTTTAGGATTTAGCTCTTTTATTGCTTTTCTTAAATATGATGCATTTATCTTGTCTGTGTCTTCTAATTTAACACTGACTCCATCTTTTAATTCTTCTTCTAAAGACTTTCTTTCTTCTTCTTTTAAATCTTTTCTTTTTAATGCTTCTTCTATTTCATTTATTCTTTCTTTAGTTAGCTCTTTTTCTCTTTCCTTCTTCATTTTTTCAGCAAGGCTAATAGCTTCATCTGTAGAAACTCCATAAGATGACATATGGCTCTTTAAGTATTCAACTTCATTTTCCGTAGGTATTTTACCACTTTTTTCCGCTGTACCAGTTTTAGATGCTACACTTATAGGATAATTTGGACCAAATATACCTTTTGCTGAACCTTCTGTACTAACTCTTTTCATACCTTCAACTAAATCTTTTAATTTTTCACTATCATTGAAGTCTATTTTTTCTACTTTATTTTCATCTATATATACATCATTATAATCATTTGATATAACTCTATCTACTACAGATAACTCTACTAAGTTACCTCCATTACCTATAGCAGCAACATATCTAGCCATTTGAGCAGGTGTATACTGATTTTCACCTTGTCCTATCGATATGTTGAATGTATCTGCCGTACTCCATTTGGCAAAATTTAAATAACTAAACACTATAGAGTCTGCTAAACTTTCAACTCTATCTTCCTTTACTTTCATTTTAGTAAGTCTTTCTATAGCTTCTACTCTACCTACAGTTTTTGTTTCATCTGCCCAAGAAACTATTTCTTCTATCCTTTTTTCATATTCTTTAGGATTTTTAGATTTACTTATATCTATAAAATCATTTGCCATCTCTTTTGTAAGGTAATCTCTTAATAAAGTTTTTGTAGTTTCAAGCTTCGTTCCCATATTAGGAACACTACCTTTTCTTTCATCTATTTCTTCATTTAATCCAGTGTAATCATCAAGACCAAATTTCTTAGCATATTCTATTATACCTTTAGCTCCAACTTTAGCACTTGGATCTTCTCCACCTGTGTAATTTTTTCCAGATCCTATTGTATAAAAGTATATATTACAAGATTCTTGTATAGCTTTATATAAATCTGTGTATCCATGATTACGTCTAGACTTATGCCATATTAAATCTGCAAAAGGTCTACTAGAAGGACCACCTAGTCTTATTACTCCAGTATCTCGTATTGCATAATTTGGACTTAATCCATTGTCTATAGCTGCCATTCCTGTTACCATTTTAAATGTTGAACCAGGTTGGAATACACCTTGTGTAGCTAAGTTAACTTGTGGATTTGCTGCTAAAACATCATTTTTATTTTTAGGCTGCAATGCTTGATAATCTTCATATGATATTCCATTAACAAATTTATTTGGGTCATAATTAGGATAACTTGCCATAGATAAAACATCTCCTGTTTTAGCATCTATAGCTATAACTGCACCTGACTCTGCATTTGTGGCTGGACTTGAAAAAGTTTTATCTCCATATTTACTTTTATAAGTTCCTCCAACTTTAAGTGCTTCTAATACTCCTTTTAATGCATTTTCTGTATCTTCTTGCAGATCTTTATCTATACTAAGGTATACAGTATCTCCTGACTTTGGCTTTGATACCTCTAATTCCCTAGTTATCCTTCCTAATGCATCAACTTGTACTTTTTTATATCCATCAACTCCACGTAGCTGTTCTTCATAACTTTTTTCTATACCAGATATACCTACAGTATCTCCTTTAGAATAAGTTTTCCCTTCTTCTCTATTGAGATACTTATCCTCTTGTCCATATGGCATTTTACCCATATGTCCTAGTGTATGAGATGCTAAAGTTGTATTAGGGTAATATCTAACTGGTTCTACAGTTACTGACACTCCAGGCAATTCTATAGCACGTTCTTCAAGTTGTGATATAGTATTTTGACTTATATCTGTTGCTATAGTTACTGGATTATATTGAGAATACCCTTGAGACTTTATAAGATCTCTTACTACTAATATTTTTCTTGCATCTAAATCACTTAAGCTTTTATCAATCTGATAATTCTTGCTATTTCTTATTTCATTAAATGCTTTTTTCGCAGTTATATTAGTATCTTTTATACCATAACTTTCTAGCCAGTCTTGCTTATTTTTTTGTTCTGTAAATAACCATTTACTAACTAAAATCGGTGGATAATATCCATTTTCATTTAATTTCTTTTGAAGTTTGCCTACATCTAAGTTTCTATCACCTTGAGAAAGTACACCTTCAGTTATCAGCTTATCAACTAAATAATAAAAACTTTCTTTGGCATCTAACTCCTGAGGTATACCGTTATTATTCTTATATTCTCTTATATTTTTATCAAATGTATAGTAATACTTTCCATTTTGTATGTATATAGGAAATTCATCTATGTACTCTTCATTATTTTTTTCTAATAAGTTTATAAGTTTTAGACATATATCATTTGCCATTGACTCACCATTTGAGTCTTTCCTTTTTATTCCATCTCCTGATACCTGAACAGTAAATAAGTTTTTATTTCCTGCAAGTAACCTTCCATATCTATCTTTTATTTCACCCCTAGGAGCTTTTATTAAAAGTTGTTTATAAGTTTTATTCTCAGCCAACTCAGTGTAATATTCATATTTAAAGGTTGTCATATATAATATCTTTACTAATATAACTACAAAAGCTACTAATATAAGATTCTTTATTATAGATAGTCTATCTACTTTTTTCTTTTCTTCCATTCAATCACCAACTAATCTTCTTTAAGTTTAAGTATCGATGTTTTAAATAGGTTATATAGCAATACACTCAAAGTTGAGTTAATCAAAGGTATAATTAATATACCTTTTGTAACTAAATTTAAGATTCCATAAGTATTGTAAACTGGTATTACTGTAACTATATTTACTATAGAATCAAATAAGCTAGTTAAAAATACTAATGTAAATATAGTTATATTGCTTTCTTTATATATTTTATTTTTTAAAAAATTAATTCCATATCCTATTGTAAATAATATTAATGCATTAACACCAAATATCCCGCTCACAGCTATATCTTTTACAAGACCTACTATAACACATATTATACTCACATCTGTATCGTCTAAGTAAAGTGATATTATAGTTATGTAAATTGTAAGTAAATTAAAACTCACATTAAATATGTCTATATAATTAGTGATACTTATTTCAACTAGTACTAACAAAATTCCTAAAAGACAAAGTAAAACCTTCTTCATAATTATAATCACCTTTACCCTATATTCCTTGGTTCAACAACAATCACATCATCTATATTTTTGAAGTTTACATATGGCTTAACTACCACAAACTTCATAGATTTATTTTTATCATCTATAACTTTTTCAACTTCTCCTATAGGTATCCCTTCAGGGTACAATCCTAGACCAGATGTTGTTACTACATCACCAGGTAATACGTTATATGAACTATCAAACATATATCCATATAGGTAACCTTTATTTTTATAATTTTCTTTATCATCTAATGTAGAGTTTTGAGTTATAACCCCCTTAAGATTAGAGTCTTTTAATAACTTAAAACTTACAGAAGATTTTGTATCTAATAAAGATATAGCTTTACTATAGTTATCAGAAACTTCATATACAATTCCTACCAAACCATTTCCGTTTATAACTATACTTTCTTCCTTAACACCTTGCTTTTTTCCCGCACCTATAATAAATGAATCATACCAGTTTCCATCATTTTTCCCAACTACACTTGTTGAAATACTTTTTGCTTGGTATTTTTCATCTATATAATTTAAAGCTTTTTTTAGACTATCAAGAGATTGGACATCGTCTAATTTATTATTTAATGCTATTATCTCTTCTTTTAATTTTTCATTTTCATCGCGCAAACTCTCTACTTTTTTAGAGTTATTTTTATAGTTTATTATATCTTTAAAGTTCTCTTTTAAAAATGTAAATCCACTATTTAAATTCTTTCCTATAGGCTCTATTATATCTAAAACCAACTTATCTCCTATAGGATTTTTTCCTGAATATCTACCTATAGATATTCCTACAATTCCAATTAAAGTGATAGCAACTAAACCTGTTGCTATCACTTTAAAATTAATCTTTTTTTCTTTTTTATTCTTATCGAATCTCAAAGATATCACCAACTTTTAATTACTTTCTAGAATTCATCATTAATACTTTTTCAAAGATTTCTTGATCTTCTACTGACTTACCTGTTCCTAAGGCAACACAATCTAGAGGATTTTCAGCTATTTGTACTGGCATTCCAGTTTCTTGCTTAACTAATTTATCTAAACCTCTAAGTAATGCTCCCCCTCCAGTTAACATTATTCCATTCTCCATTATATCTGATGCTAATTCTGGTGGTGTTTTTTCTAAAGTTGATTTTATTGCATCTATTATTGAGTTTATCGGCTCTTTTAATGCATTTCTTACTTCTGCCGAACTTATTTCTATTGTTTTCGGTAGCCCTGATATTAAATCTCTACCTCTTATTTGCATATTTTGTTCTTGATCATCCTTAAAAGTAGATCCTATACTTATTTTTACATCTTCAGCTGTTCTTTCACCTATAGCTAAGCTGTATTCTTTTTTAACATAGCTAACTATAGATTCATCAAATTCATCTCCACCGATTCTTATTGATTTAGCTGTAACTATACCACCTAATGATATTATAGCTATTTCAGTAGTACCTCCACCGATATCTACAACCATATTTCCTTCTGGTTCTTCTACTCTAAGACCTGCACCTATAGCAGCTGCCATTGGTTCTTCTATAAGATAAGCATCTCTAGCACCAGCTTGTCTTGCTGCTTCTTCTATTGCTCTTTTTTCTACTTCTGTAACTCCATAAGGAACACATATAGCTATTCTTGGTGTTACAACTCCTTTTTTAGCTGCTGCTTTTTGTATGAAGTATCTAAGCATAGATTCAGTAACATCAAAATCAGCTATAACTCCATCTTTCATAGGTCTTATAGCTACTATATTACCTGGCGTTCTACCTATCATTTTTTTAGCTTCTTCACCAACTGCTAAAACTTCCTTACTATCATCTCTTATTGCAACAACAGATGGTTCTCTTACTACCACCCCTTGTCCTTTTATGTAAACTAAAGTATTAGCTGTTCCTAAGTCTATCCCCATATCTTTTGTCATTTTATTAAATCCAAACATAGACATGAATCCTTTTTTTTCTTTTTTGTCTTTCTTTTCCTTAGTCATAATTATGCTCCTTCCTATTTTTTCAAATTAAATTATCATGTTTTCTTTAAAACTAAAATACATTCCGTCTCCAATTATTATATGATCTATAACTTCTATCCCTATTATTTCTCCACAACTAATAAGTCTTTTAGTTATATTTTTATCCTCCACTGAGGGTTCTATACTTCCAGATGGGTGATTGTGTATTAAGATAATTTTATTTGAACTCCTTTTTATTGCTTCTATAAAAACTTCTCTCGGATGTACTAGTGATGAATTTAACGTTCCTATAGATACATCGACATCCGTTATTATTTCATTTTTTGTATTTAAAAGAACTACCTTGAAAACTTCTTTTTTTAGGTACCTTAAACTATCCATATAATATTTATATATGTCCCAAGGATTTTTTACCTTATACTTATTAGGTTTAAAGCTTGCGACTCTTCTTCCTAGCTCCAATGCTGCCTTTATCATAGTTGCCTTCGTTAATCCTACGCCATCTATTTCGCATAACTCATCAATAGTTATATCTTGTAGATACCTTATGCCTTGAGAATCTTTATTTATTATATAATTTGCTAGGTCAATTACATTTTTTTGCTTGGTTCCAGTTCTAAGAATAATTGCTAATAACTCTGCATTAGATAAACTCTTTTCACCCTGAGCAAGCATTTTTTCTCTAGGTCTTTCTTCTAATGCCATATCTTTAACTGTCATATTTGCATTAAAAGTTTTATTCAGATACATCGCCCTCCATAAAAAGATTTATGTTAAAATATTTCTTTAATAAGTCACTTAGCCTAGATATAGGTAATCCTACTATATTGAAATAATCACCTTGAATCTCCTCAACTAATAAAGCTCCATATCCTTGTATTCCATAAGCTCCTGCCTTATCTAAAGACTCTTTAGTTCTTATATAATCATTTATATCTTCTTCAGATAAATTTTTAAATTTAACATTACTAATTACATAATCTATTATCTTTTTATTGTTATCTAAGTTTATTAAGCTAATTCCTGTTATAACCTGATGGGTTCTACCGGATAAACTTGTTATCATTTTCCTAGCTTCTATCTCATCTTTAGGTTTTCCTAATACAGTATTGTCTAATACAACAATAGTATCTGCACTTATAACTAAATCGCTTTTTTGTCTAGACGCTATATCTATTCCTTTTTCAAATGCAAGTCTCATCACCATCTGACAAGGAGACTCACCATCTAATGTCAATTCTTCTATGTAACTTGCCATTACCTTAAATTTAGCATTAGTATTTTCTAAAATTTCTTTTCTTCTAGGAGAGGCTGATGCCAAGATTATATTCATTGATTCACCTCATTATAGTACTTATAATTTGTACTTATTAAGTCTATCATTATATTGTAAAAATTTCAACACAAATGTCGAACGTTTATATATAGTATATATCTAATTTACAATAAAAGTTAGTTACATTTTAGTAATATTTGAAAATTGTTAACAACAAAAAAATAAAGGTATGAAAACTCATACCTTTATTCTATCCATATTATATAGTTTTAATAGCCTTTTTAGGGCATTTTTGAATGCATAAGTGGCAACCTACACATTTAGATTCATCAACACTATGATTTTCTTTCAATTCACCTTGTATTGCATCAAATTTACATTGTTTTTTACATATTGTACATCCAATACAAAGATTTTTATCTATTGTTACCTTTTGTTTCTTGCTAATATTCCCCTTTATTACCTTAGTAGGGCACTTTCTTACACATTCCATACACTCAACACACTTTTCATAATTTATCTTAGCAATTTTATTTTCAAATTCAATAGCTCCAAATAAACAAGCTTTTTTGCATAGTCCACAGCCTATACATCCTACACTACATTTTTCTTTAACAGTTTTACCAAAATCTTTGCTACTACACTCAACTACTACTTCTTTACTAGCTGGCTTTCTTCCTATTATAAATTTAGGGCAAACTTCTATACATTTACCACACATTACACATTTTTCTTCATCTATTATAGCTACCCCATCTATTACAGAAATAGCATCAAATTTACAGTACTCCTTGCAAGTTCCAAGCCCTAAACATCCAAATTTACAATCCTTTGGACCTGAATTTAACATACTCGCAGATCTGCAATCTTGTATTCCTTCATATTTATATTTATCTTTAGCACTTTTGCAATTACCCTTACATAATACCTTTGCTACTTGCTTTTCTCCACCTTTAGAAGATATCCCCATTATATCACCTATTTTAGATGCACAGTCAACTCCACCTACAGGACAAGCATTTACTGTAGCTTTACCTTCTACTATTGCATTTGCAAGAGCACCACAACCTGGAAATCCACATCCACCGCAGTTAGCACCAGGAAGTATTTCAAGGATAACTTCTACTCTTTCATCTACTTCTACTGAAATTTTTTTAGAGGCATATGCTAAAATTATACCAAATATTAGCCCTAATATCCCTAAGACTAAAACAGAACTTAGTATCAACACTAAATTCACCCCCAATTTATAGATTTATAAGACCAGAAAATCCTAAGAAAGCTATCGACATTAAACTGGCTGCTATCATAGTTGCTGGAAATCCTTTAAAACTTTCTGGAATATCTGCTAGCTCTAATCTTTCTCTTATCCCTGCAAATAAAACTATAGCTAAAGTAAATCCAATTCCTGCTCCAAATCCATTTACCATTGTTTCTACTAAATTATAGTTATTTTGAACATTAACAAGTGATATTCCTAAAACTGCACAGTTTGTAGTTATAAGAGGTAAAAAGACACCTAATGCTTGATATAGAGATGGACTTACCTTTTGTATAACCATCTCAACAAATTGAACTATAGATGCTATTACTAATATAAATGCTATTGTTTGTAAAAATTGATTATTAGTTATTTCTAATAGTTTTTGAACAAAGTATGTTATAAAAGAAGCTAAAGTTAAAACAAATGTAACCGCAGCCCCCATTCCTATAGCTGTATCAACCTTTTTAGATACACCTAAGAAAGGACATATTCCCATAAACTGAGAAGTTATAACATTATTTACAAGTACTATACTTAAAAATAAAAGTATTAAATTCATTATTCCTTACCCCCCTATGCCTTTTTATTTTTTAACTTATTAAACCCTGCAAGTAAAAATCCTAATGATAAGAACGCACCTGGAGGTAGTATAAATAATAGTGCTGGTTGATAAGATGCACCAAATAAACTCATTCCAAATAAAGTACCATTACCTAATATTTCCCTTACTATCCCTAAAGCTGTTAATGCTAACGTAAATCCTAGACCCATTCCTATTCCATCTATTGCTGATTTTATAGGTGTATTTTTAGATGCAAAACTCTCTGCACGGGCTAGTATTAAACAGTTTACAACTATTAAAGGTATAAATAAACCTAATGCATCATCTAGTGCTGGTATATATGCCTTAAGTAACATACCTACCATAGTAACAAAAGTTGCTATCACAACTATAAAAGCTGGTATTCTTATTTTGGATGGTATAAATTTCCTCATTAGTGATATTACTATATTCGAGCAAATTAAAACTGCAGTTGTAGAAAGACCCATACCTAATCCATTTATAGCGGATGTAGTTACTCCCAAAGTTGGACACATGCCTATCACTTGTACAAGTACTGGGTTTTCATCTATCATTCCGTTTTTCAATAATTTAGTAAACTTCATACCCTACCCCTCCATCTTATTAAATAGATTAACAGCTGCATTAACAGCATTAACTATTGATTTTGATGATATCGTAGCACCAGATACCACTTGTATATCATTGTCTTTTTTAGGAGCCTCTGATACTAATTCAACTTCCTGAGCTTTTATATTTTCAAATTGTTTTTTAAGACCTGTATCAAATGTAGACGCTAAATATTGATTTTTTCTAGTATTTATCCCTAATTCAACACCTTTTATTTGACCATCAGCAGTGATTCCAACTAAAACTTCTGTTTTCTCACTATATCCATCTGTTTCAGTATCAAATATATATCCTACTATTTCATCTCCAATTTTAGCTTCATAAACTCTTAAAACTTCCCCTTCTGCTTTACCTTTTAATTCTGTAAATGAAGCTGATTTAAATAATTTTTCCTTTGGATCTATGCTTTCATCATAAGCTATTTCATTACCATTACCTGATAATTTTTCATTATATATTTTCATTGCAGCATTTACACCACTAGTAACTCCATTAGATGTTATAGTTGCTCCAGATATAGCAGATATTTCATTATCATTACTTGCACTTCCTTTTACTACTAAAAGTGAATTTTCTACATCTTTATCTACATATTGATTCTTAAATTCAGGTTCTGTAGCCTTTGACCCTAAACCTGGTGTTTCGCTATGATTACCTATGTCTACACCTGTTATCTTACCATCTATAGATATCCCGACCATTACTTCAACAGCTCCACCATATCCTTTTGGTGCTGTTTTTATAGTATAACCTACTAAATCTTTACCGTTTAAACCTTCATAAACTTCAACAACAATATCTGAGTTAATTCCTTCTAATTGTTTAAACTCATCTGCTTTTGATAATACAATCTGACGTGACTCATTACTTGCTTGAATATTTCTATCTTCTATAACTGATGCTGTAATATTATTTGTAACACCTAATATTAATGCTGAAACTGCACATATTACAAATAACGTTACTCCTAATTTTAATATATCTTTCATTATCTAGACACCTCCCCAAACACTTTTGTTCTAGTGTACTTATCAATAAGAGGAGTCATTACATTAACAAATAGTATTGAATATGATACGCCTTCAGGGTATCCACCATATAATCTTATTACTGTTGTAATTAAACCTGCTAAAACTGCATATATAATTTGACCTTTTTTTGTCATAGGTGAAGTTGTATAGTCAGTTAACATAAAAAATGCACCTAACATTAATCCCCCAGCTAATAATTCATATATTACAAAACTAAAATTAAATCCCCCTAATATAAACATTAAAATAGCTACCGTAGCTATATAAAATGTTGGTATAACATAATTTATAATACCTTTATACATTAAATATAATCCACCTAATATTATCAATATAGCTGATGTCTCTCCTATACATCCACCTATATTCCCTATAAGCATATTCCCTACATTTATTCCGCTATCTGTTAAAGTTGAAACTCCATTTGATCCAGCCTTTAAAAAGCTTAATGGAGTTGCTGTTGTGTAAACATCTATATTCCCTGAATTTACCCAATTTATTCCTGTTTTTGTCCACATTGTCATTGCAACCGGGAAAGATGCTAATAAAAATGCTCTTGCTGCAAGTGCAGGGTTTACAAAGTTATTCCCTATTCCTCCAAATACAATCTTTACTACTATTATTGCAAATGCACTACCTAATAAGCACATCCACCAAGGAAGTGATGCTGGCAAGTTAAACGCTAATAATAATCCTGTTACAACTGCTGAAAAATCACCTATAGTACTTTCTTTTTTAGAAATCTTTTGACATAAAAATTCTGCCAAAACTGATCCAGCTACACAAAAGAATATTACATTTAATGCACTTAATCTAAAAAAGAATAGTGCAGCTAATGTAGCAGGAAGAAGTGCTATTACAACTTGTTTCATTATATATGATGTATCTTGATTGCTTCTCACATGAGGAGAAGATGATACTCTCAGCTTATTTTCCATTATTTTTCCCCCTAAATTAACCTATTTGTTATCAAGCTACTTTTTTTTACTTGCTATTATTTCTCTTTTTGCATTTCTTATTGATTGTAGCAATGGTCTCCTTGCTGGACAAATAAATGAGCATGATCCACATTCTATGCAATCTAAAGCTCTATATACTTTTGAACTTTCATAATCATTTTTTAATGAATATGCACTTATGTATAACGGCTGTAAAAATGCTGGACATACATCTAGACATTTTCCACATCTTAAACAATTTTGTGGTTTTGGAAGTTTTGATTCCTGCTCATCTAAACATAATATTCCTGACGTACCTTTATTTATAGGAATATCTATTGTATACTGTGCAATTCCCATCATTGGTCCACCCATTATAATTTTTCCAATATTTTTACCATCTTTAAATCCACCACATTGATCTATTATCTCAGATACTAAAGTCCCCACTCTAGTTACTAAATTTTTAGGATTAGTTATACAACTACCTGTTACTGTAATTATCCTTTCAACTAAAGGCATACCTGTTTTTATAGTTTTTGCTATTTGAGCTGCTGTTGCAACGTTATTTACAACAACACCTATATCCATTGGAAGTCCTCCTGATGGAACTTCTCTCTTTGTACATGCATATATAAGTTGCTTTTCAGCCCCTTGAGGATATTTTATCTCAAGCCTTGCAACTTCAATATTGTCATATTTTTTAACTTCTTTTTCTATAGATTCTATAGCATCTAGCTTATTTACCTCTATACCTATATAACCCTTTTTTACATCTAATGCTTTCATAAGAATATATAGCCCATAAACTACATCTTCAGGATTTTCTAACATAAGCCTATGGTCAGCAGTTAAATATGGCTCACATTCAGCCCCATTTAATATAACAGTATCTATACTCTTTCCTTGAGGTGGAGATATCTTAACATGAGTTGGAAATGTTGCTCCACCCATACCAACAACTCCAGCTTCTTTAACTATATTTGCTATTTCTTCCTTCGTTAAATTTTCTACATTTTTAACTGGTGTAACGTTTTCATAAACTTCATCTTTAAAATCATTTTTAATTACTATACACATACCTCTTCCACCAGGTAGTTCATGTTCTTTGATTCCTATAACTTTACCTGATACAGATGAATGAACGCTACAAGACACAAAACCTTCTTGCTCCCCTATTTTTTGCCCTAACTTAACTTCCTCTCCAACTTTAACAATGGCCTTAGCTGGCGCACCTATATGTTGTTGAAGAGGAATATATACTACTTTTGGACTTCCTGCTTTTTCTATAGCCTTTTTTTCTGAGTATTCTTTATTGTATGGAGGATGTATCCCCCCATTAAAAGTTAAGAGCTTCATTTACTTACCCCCCTCTATAAAATAAATAATTATTCTATTCATTTTTATTATACTATAGTATTACCCCAAATTTAATATGATTATTTTTTTATCAGTTTTTCAATTGTTTATTACAATAAAAAAAGGTTGTATAAACAACCTTTCAATTTACTGAATAGAGTTTATAAAAGCTAAATACCCTTGTAAACTATTTAAAAATACACCCTCACTTATATTATAATTTTGCTCATTTGCAGACTTAGAAGCTTCTTCTATATTTTTATTTACGTTATTTAGATATGTA
>CALFLM010000069.1 GCA_937880075.1 uncultured Romboutsia sp.
GGTACTTGGTGGGCAACTGCCTGGGAGAGTAAGACGTAGCCACGTAGTCTTTTTTATTTCTAGACTAAATTCATTTCTTTAAAAATTTACTTTAATCCTAATTATAAATTCTAATACAAATCTCAAATCCATTTAATAATATCATTAATTAAAAGTTCATAATCTATTATAGAAATTTTATGAAATACGATTATTATATCAAATTTATGCTAAAAATAATAATTATAAAGCAATATGTTAATAATAGAAGTGAGATATTGAAAAGAATACATAAAAGGAGATAGATTATGGCAAAAATTATTAAAACTATGGATGGGAATACAGCTGCAGCATATGTAGCTTATGCATATACTGATGTAGCAGCTATATTCCCAATAACACCATCTTCTACTATGGCCGAAGTAGTGGATGAGTGGTCTGCACAAGGAGTAAAAAATATATTTAACCAAAGAGTAAGTGTAGTAGAATTGCAATCTGAAGCTGGGGCAGCAGGAACTTTCCATGGCTCACTTCAAGCAGGTGCTCTTACTACTACTTTTACTGCATCACAAGGTTTGCTTTTAATGATACCAAATATGTATAAGGTATCTGGTGAGTTACTTCCAGGAGTATTCCATGTTAGCGCTCGTGCATTGGCGTCTCAAGCACTTTCAATATTTGGTGATCATCAAGATGTTATGGCAGCACGTCAAACAGGATGTGTACTTCTAGCATCAGGTTCTGTTCAAGAGGTAGCAGATTTAGCACCAGTAGCTCATTTATCTGCTATAAAAGGAAGATTACCATTTATACATTTCTTTGATGGATTTAGAACTTCTCACGAAATACAGAAAATAGAGCTTCTAGATTATAAGGATTATGAATCATTAATCGACAAACAAGCAGTAAAGGCATTTAGAGAAAGAGCACTATTACCGGAACATCCTGTAACTCGTGGTACTGCTCAAAACTCAGATATATATTTCCAAACGAGAGAAGCTGGGAATAAATTTTATGACCAAATAGTTCCTATAGTAGAAGGATACATGAATGAAGTAAGTAAATTAACAGGTAGAAGCTACGGTCTATTTGATTATTATGGAGATCCAGAAGCTACAAATATATTAATTGCTATGGGATCAGTAACTGAGACTATAGAAGAAACTATAGATGAATTAAATTCAAAAGGAGAAAAACTAGGTTTAGTAAAAGTTCATTTATATAGACCATTTTCAAAAAAACACTTACTAAATATTATACCTAATACTGTAGAAAAAATATGTGTATTAGATAGAACAAAAGAGCCTGGATCTATAGGAGAGCCACTTTATCTAGATGTTCGCTCAGCATTTTATGGTGAACAAAATGCACCTATGATAATAGGTGGAAGATACGGATTAGGTTCAAAAGATGTAGCGCCATCAAGTATAAAGGCAATATTTGATAATTTAACAAGTGTCAATCCTAAAAATCAATTTACTGTAGGTATAGATGATGATGTAACTAATACTTCTTTACTAATAGATGAAAACTTTAAGTTAGAATATAAGGATACTATAAACTGTAAATTTTGGGGATTAGGATCAGATGGTACAGTAGGAGCTAACAAACAAGCTATAAAAATAATAGGAGATAACACTAAGAAATATGTACAAGCATATTTTGCATATGACTCTAAAAAATCCGGTGGGATAACAATGTCTCACTTAAGATTTGGAGATTCTCCTATAAGATCGACATATCTAATAGATAATGCAGATTATATAGCTTGCCACAATCAATCTTATGTGAATCAATATGATTTATTAAAAGGACTTAAAAAAGGTGGGACTTTTGTATTAAATACTATATGGAGTGAAGAGGAACTAGAAACTCATTTACCAGCAAAAATGAAAAACTATTTAGCTAAAAATGAAATAAAATTCTATATAGTAAATGCAACTAATATAGCTCAAGAGATAGGACTTGGAAACAGAATAAATATGATAATGCAATCTGCATTCTTTAAATTAGCTAATATAATACCTGAAGATGAAGCTACTCAATATTTAAAAGATTCTATAAGTAAAGCGTATGGTAAAAAGGGTGAAAAAGTTGTTAATATGAACTATGAAGCAGTTGAACAAGGTAAAAATGCTTTAGTTCAAATAAATATACCTTCATCTTGGGCTACAGCTACAGATAATCATAAAGCAAATACACAAGAACCAGAATTTATAACAAATATATTAAGACCTATAAATGCACAAGATGGAGATAGCTTACCGGTAAGTGCATTTAATGGTATAGAAGATGGTACATTCCCTCAAGGCACAGCTGCTTATGAAAAACGTGGAATAGCTGTTAATGTACCAGAATGGATATTAGAAAACTGTATTCAATGTAATCAATGTTCATATATATGCCCTCACTCAACTATAAGACCATTCCTTCTAAATGAGGACGAATTACAAAATGCACCAGAAGGATTTAATACTAAAAAAGCTGTAGGTAAGGCATTTGATGGATTACAATATAGAATTCAAGTAGATACTATGGACTGTACAGGATGTGGAAACTGCGCTGATGTATGTCCAGCTAAAGATAAAGCATTAGTAATGAAACCTCTTGAAAGCCAAACTGAGAAAGAGATTCCAAATTGGGATTATGCAGTATCTAGTGTTTCAGATAAAGGTCACTTAGTAGAAGGAAAAACTGTTAAAGATTCTCAATTTAAGATGCCTTTATATGAATTCTCAGGAGCATGTGCTGGATGTGGTGAGCCTGCATATATTAAATTAGTTACTCAATTATATGGAGATAGAATGATGATAGCTAATGCTACGGGATGTTCATCTATATGGGGTGGATCAGCTCCAACAACTCCATATACTATAAACCATGAAGGCAAAGGTCCAGCTTGGGCAAATTCATTATTTGAAGATAATGCAGAATTTGGATATGGTATGTATCTAGGTATTAAACAAATAAGAAATAAAATAAAGGAAGATATGCAAGAATTAATATCTATGCAAGAGGCTTCGTCTTTTAAAGATGTATTTGAAAATTGGATAGCTAATATGAATAATGGAGAAGCATCTAAAGATGCTAGTAAAAAGGTAATAGAAGCAATAGAAACTTGCAAGTGTGAAGGAAGAGCTAAAGAACTAATAGAATGTTTAATAGAGAAGAAAGACTATTTAGTTAAAAAATCTCAATGGATAGTAGGTGGAGATGGCTGGGCATACGATATAGGATATGGAGGGCTTGACCATGTTCTTGCATCAGGTGAAGATATAAATGTATTAGTATTTGATACAGAAATATACTCTAATACAGGAGGACAATCATCAAAAGCTACTCCTGTAGCTGCAATGGCAAAATTTGCGGCAGCAGGTAAGAGATCTAAGAAAAAGGATTTAGGTATGATGGCTATGAGCTATGGAAATGTATATGTTGCTCAGGTTGGTATGGGAGCAGATAAAAATCAAGTATTAAAAGCTATAAGAGAAGCCGAAGAATACGATGGACCATCATTAATAATAGCTTATGCACCATGTATATCTCATGGATTAAAAGAAGGTATGGGAAGAAGTAGTGCTAATCAAGCTCAAGCTGTTGCTTGTGGATACTGGCATTTATATAGATATAATCCTGTATTAAAAGAAGAAGGTAAGAATCCATTTATTTTAGATTCTAAGGAACCAACTGAAAACTTTAGAGATTTCTTAATGGCACAAGTAAGATACTCTGCTATAGCTAAGCAATTCCCAGATGTTGCAGAAGAATTATTTAATTTAGCTGAGAAGTATTCTAAAGAAAGATATGAAAATTACAAGAGATTAGCAAATCAAGGTTAAATTATTAAGCGTATGTCTATTTAGATATACGCTTTTATAATATTGTGGGGTATTTTTACATATTATTTAAATTTATGTTATAATTGTTTAAATAAAATTATCAATATCTATATTAAGGGATAATATTAAAAAGTATTACTTAAAATCAGAAAAGAGGAATAGTTATGTCAAAAAAAACTAAAATAACTGTTATAGTGTTAATGTTGATAATATTAGCATCGAAGATAACAGGATTTTTTAGAGATATAGTATTAGCCCAAACATTTGGTGCAGGTAAAATAACTGATGCATATTTGACTGCTCTTAATATACCTGTGGTTTTATTTGATGGAATAAGTGCGGCTTTAGGTACAACATTTATACCGATATATTTCAAGATTAAATCAAGTAAAGGACAAGATGAAGTTAATAAGTTTACAAGTAACATTCTTAATATAGTTATAATCATAAGTATCGTATTTGTATTACTAAGTATAATACTTGCACCATATATAGTAAAAATATTTGCTATAGGATTTAAGGGAGATGTTTTTGATTTAACAGTAAGTTACTCTAAAATATTAATATTTTCAATGGTATTTATAGCTATAAATGGATTAGTATCATCATATTTAGTAGCATCAGGTAATGTATATATTTCAGGGGCTATAACTATACCATTTAATATATTTGTTATAATAGCTATTATTTTTGCATCAACGACAGAACCTTATACTATGGTTTATGGAACTTTAATTGCATATATATCTCAATTATTATTTCAGTTGCCATTATTAATAAAAAAAGGATATAGACATAGATTAGCTGTAAATTTAAAAGATGAAAATATAAGGCAAATACTATTTTTAGTTATACCAGTATTTTTAGGTTCTTATATTAATCAAATAAATGCGGTAGTAAATAGAACTTTAGCATCAACCTTAGATAGTGGTAGCATAACAGCATTAAATTATGCTAATAAATTAAATATGTTTGCAGTAGGAGTAATAGCTGTAGCTATATCTACAATAATGTACCCGATACTTTCAAAACTAGCTAGTGAAGGAAATAAAAAATTATTTAAAATAAATCTTTCAAAATCCATAAATATGATAGTAATAATAATGTTACCTATAATGGTGGTAATGACAACATTTTCTAATGAAATAGTAAAAGTTCTTTTTGAAGAGGGATCTTTTAACTCACATGATACATACTTGACCTCAACAGCATTATTTTTTTACTCTATAGGAATACTATCCTATGGATTAAAAGAGTTATTAGCGAAGTCATTTTACTCATTACAAGATACTAAAACGCCTGTTAGAAATGCAACTATCTCAGTAGTTATAAATATTGTTTTTTCTATAATTTTAGTAAATATAATGGGGATAGGGGGACTAGCACTGGCAAGTTCTATATCAGCTACAGTAACTACGATGCTTTTATTAATATCTCTAAGGAAAAAAATAGGTAAAATAGGGTTTAGTTATATATTAAAAACATTTATTAAGGTAACTATAGCATCTATTATAATGTATATAATTATGAGAATTACTTATAATTTAGTATTTACTTATGGAAGTAGATTTGCTTTAGAATCTAGAAAATTTATAGCCTTTAATTGCTTTGTATCTATAATATTAGGAATGAGTACATACTTAATTTTAGTATTAGCATTAAAAGTAAAAGAAGTAAAAGAGATATTTGATACAATACTATTTAAGTTGAAGAAGTATTTTATATAGTAAATAAATTATAAATAAACATGTAGATAAGGGAGGGGATTTCTTATGAGGAAGTTTATATATTTTATTGTATTGATAGTATCTATAACTCCTGTTTTAACACATATATTGGAAGAAAACTATATAATAGCTATAGTATACGGAATTTTCTTTATATTCGTTTTACATCCATTTATAAAAAGATTAATGGATAAAAGTAATTATGACAGATAGATATATAATCATTAAAAATATTAATAACAATGATATATATCTTAAATGGTTAAAATCAGCAAAATATATAATATTAAAATTATACTATGATATAATTTAGTATATATTAATTTTGCTGGACGAGGAGAATGAGTAATTATGAATAGCTTAAAAGAAGCTTTAATCAAAGAAATACCAGTATTTAGGGAACTAGGACGAAAATTTGTGAATAAAGAAGTTTCAACAGGGGAGTTTAAGGCAATGTCTGGTGGTATGGGTTCTTATGCTCAACGTGATGGGCAAGACTTTATGATAAGGCTAAGAATTCCATCAGGAATAATGAGTATGAATGAATTCAAAAAGGTATATGAATTAGCAAAAAAACAAAATTTAGAAAAAGTACATTTAACTACTAGACAAGCGATACAATTACATAGCTTATCTATAGATGGCGTTTGTGACACAATGGAAGAAGCACTAAGAAACGACATATTCACACGTGGAGGGGGAGGAAATTTCCCGAGAAATGTATCAATATCTCCATTATCAGGTGTAGATGTAGAAGAAGCATTTGATGTTACTCCATATGCAATAGCAGTAAATAAACACTTTATGAGCAAAATAACTACATATAAATTACCAAGAAAGTTAAAAGTATCGTTTTCAAGTAGTGAAAAAGATTGTGGAAATAGTACTATAGCAGATTTAGGTTTTTTAGCTATAAAAAAGGATAATAAAGAATATTTTAAAGTTTATATAGGCGGAGGGATTGGAAAAAATCCAGCAAAATCAGTAGAGTTTGACTCATTAATAAATTCTAATGAAATATTATATCATGTAGAAGCTATAACAAATTTATTTATGGCGGAAGGTGATTATGAGAATAAAAATAAGGCTCGTATAAGATATATAGTTGGTAGGATGGGAGAAGAAGCATTTTTAAATTGTTATAAAGAACATCTTAACAAGGTATTTGAAAGTGAAAGTTTAGATGTAAATATAGAATATAAGGAATATAAAAAACAAGGTATAAAAACTACTGTAAATCACAATAGGTTAATACCACAAAAACAAGAAGGTCTTTATAGTGTATACTTCCATCCTATATGCGGTCAGTTATCTATGACTGATTATAAATTATTAATAGATAAATTAGATAAGTTAGAAGATATAGAAATTAGATTATCTATGAATGAAGGTATGTATATAAGAAATCTAAATGGGAAAGAGGCTGTTGAATTAATAAATCTGACTCAAAACTTAGGTGGAGAAACTAGATTAGAGCAAAGTATAGCTTGTATAGGTTCTAATATATGTCAAATAGGTATAGCTGATAGTCAGGGAATGTTAGAAGATATACTAGAGTACTTTAAAGAAAAGAAATTTACAGCTGATATACTTCCTAAAATAAGAATATCAGGATGCACAAATTCTTGTGGAACGCATCAGATGGGAATACTAGGGTTTGCAGGAAAGAAAAAAAGAGTAAATAATGTGGTTACAGAAGCCTTTGAACTTTATATAGGTGGAGAAAAGGGAAAAGATAAGACAAAATTAGGATGTTTTATAGGAGATATAATTAGAGATAATGTACCAGTATTCTTGTATGAATTAGCTAAGTCAGTAGAAGAGTCTAAGTTGACTTATGAAGAATATATAGTAGTAAATAATGAACAGTTAAATAATATAATAGATAAGTATTTAGTTGAAGAAAGAGTAGTTAAAGCTTAGTTATATATTAAGAGTCCTTTAATTGTAAGGGCTCTTTTTTCATACTGAATTATTGAAGTATATAAAAATTATAGCTTGTTTAACTCGAATATACATATAAAATGTAAAATTACAAATTAGTAAAGAATACATAAATTATATAGTAAATTTAAATACAGTAGAATACAATTAAGTATATAGAAAAAAGCATATTCTGTGAGGAGGGGGAAACAATGAAGTTAATATGGCTAGTTGTAGCTATTTTATTTGCAGTAGCAGAGCTTATGACAACTACATTAACACTAATTTGGTTTAGTATAGGTGCAGTAATATTAATATTTCTAAGTAGTATAATAGATAGTATTTTGATTCAAATAATAATATTTGCAATAATTTCTACATCAATGTTAATCATAGCCACTAAAAAATTTATAAAACAGGATAAAAATTATAAATATAATACTAATTTACAAGCGATTATAAATAAAAAAGGTATAGTAAAAGAAACTATATATCCAAGTCAAGTTGGGATTGTAATTATTGATGGAGAAAGTTGGAGTGCAATATCATATGATAATGAGAAGATAGATAAAGGAGTAACAGTAGAAGTATTGAAAATAGAGGGTGTCAAGGTAGTAGTAAAAAAAATTGATTAACGAGGAGAGTATCATATGGATTTTATATTTAGCTTAGTTTTACCAATAGTAATAGTAGTAGTAATAGTTATAATAGGATTATCTTGTGTAAAAGTAGTTAAGCAGTCTAAAGTTGGAATAATTATGAGGTTAGGTAAGTTTCGTAAGGTAGCAGATACAGGTGTACATTTTTTAGTTCCATTTTTAGACCAAATGAGTTATGTTATAGATTTAAGGGAGAAGGTAGTAGATTTTCCTCCACAACCAGTGATAACTAAGGATAATGTAACAATGCAAATTGACACTGTTGTTTATTATAGAATAACAGATCCTGTAAGATATGCATTTGAAATAGCTAATCCTATAACAGCGATTGAAAATTTAACAGCAACAACACTTAGAAATATAATTGGTGAATTAGATTTAGATGAAACATTGACATCTAGAGATATAATAAACACAAAAATGAGAGTTATACTAGATGAAGCAACTGATAAATGGGGTATAAAAGTTAATAGAGTAGAACTAAAAAATATTATGCCACCTCAAGATATACAAGTTACAATGGAAAAGCAAATGAGGGCAGAAAGAGAAAGAAGAGAAGCAATACTTCAAGCAGAGGGAAATAAAGCAGCAGCAATACTTCAGGCAGAAGGAGAAAAACAATCAGCAATACTTAGAGCAGAAGCAAAAAAAGAATCAATGATTCGCGAAGCAGAAGGAGAGAAACAATCAGCAATACTTAGAGCAGAAGGAGAAGCAGAATCAATAAAGAAAATAGCTGTAGCAAAAGGTAAAGGTGAAGCTGAGATAATTGCAAATGTTCAAAAAGCAACTGCACAAGGTTTAAGAGAAGTATTTTTAGCTATAAAGGAATCTGAAGTAGATGATAATATTATAGCACTTAAATCAATAGAAGCATTAGAGAAAGTAGCAAATGGGAATGCAACAAAGCTTGTTCTTCCATCTGATACTGTGAAATTTTTAGGAACATTTAAGGGAATAAAAGAAGTCTTAAGTGATGATAAATAAATAATTTAAAATAAAAAATAACCTTTTATATTTATAATCTAATATAAGGTTATTTTTTTATTTGATAAAGTAAATTTTAAAAAATAAATTAATTAAAAATTTACTAAAAAATGAGATAAAAATAAAAACGAATGAGAAAATAGTTTCAAATGCAGATATTTGTAAAAAAATACATTAAAGCACACTTAATTGTCTGAATTTTTATGACGGTTAATTATAAAATACTGTATTTTTTATTATATAATTAAGTAACAAATAATAAAATTAGATACTCAAGGGGGAAAATTTCATAGATGGCATATAAGAAGATACCGGACTATGAAGATATTATTAATATAGATAATATAGAAAAGTTCAAACGTGGGGAATTGTATGATAGTTATAATTTTTTAGGAAGTCATAAATCTAGATATAAAGGTAAGATAGGAATATGTTTCAATGTATGGGCGCCAAATGCAAAGAATATTTATTTAGTTGGAGACTTTAATGATTGGAAAAAAGAAGCTTATCCTATGGAAAATATAGAAGGAAGCGGAATTTGGACTATATTTTTAACTAATGTAAAGCAAGGACAAGCGTATAAGTACAATGTAATCGGATGTGATGGTGTTAGCAGAATGAAATCTGACCCTTATGGGGTATTTTCAGAAAAAAGACCAAACACAGCTTCAATAATATACACAAATGATAACTATAAATGGAATGATAGAAAATGGCAAAGAGAAAAGCAAAAAATTGTTCATAATGAAAGTCCAATGAATATATATGAAGTTCATTTAGGTTCTTGGAAAAGAAAATGGGATGGCGAATTTTTTTCATATGAAGAATTATATGAAATGATAGAATATGTGAAAGATATGGGATACACACATATAGAATTAATGCCTATAACCGAACATCCTCTAGATCAATCTTGGGGATATCAAACAATAGGATATTATAGTAGTACAAGTAGATATGGAACGCCTACTGAGTTTAAGGCATTTATAGATAAATGTCATGAAAATGGTATTGGAGTAATATTAGATTTTGCATATAGTCATTTTTGTAAAGATTCTCATGGACTATATAAATTTGATGGATCTGCACAATTTGAATATTCAGATCCTTTAAAGGCTGAAAATATAGGATGGGGAACAGCTCATTTTGATTTAGGAAAACCAGAAGTTAACAGTTTTTTAATTTCCAATGTACTTTATTGGTTTAATGAATATCATATAGATGGAATAAGAGTAGATGCAGTTTCTAGTATGCTTTATTTAGATTATGATATTGGAGAATGGAGACCTAATAAATACGGTGGAAGAGAAAATTTAGAAGCAATAGATTTTATAAAAAAATTAAATGAAATTATTTATACTACAGTTAGTAATCCAATTATAATAGCCGAAGAATCAACAGCATGGCCTATGGTGACTGGGCCAACTTATTCAGGTGCTCTTGGATTTACATATAAATGGAATATGGGATGGATGAATGATACATTAAGATACATGGAGATGGACCCTATATATAGAAAACACCATCATGAGTTAATTACATTCTCTTTTATGTATGCATTCTCAGAGAACTTTATCTTGCCATTGTCACATGATGAAGTAGTCCATGGTAAAAAATCATTATTAGATAAAATGCCAGGAGATCCTTGGCAGAAATTTGCTTCATTAAGAACATTATATGCATATTATATGATACATCCAGGGAAAAAATTATTGTTTATGGGATCAGAATTTGGACAAGGATTGGAATGGAGATATTCATACGGGCTAGAATGGGAACTACTAGAAAGAGAACCTCATATGAAAATGAAAAATTATGTAAAAGACTTAAATCATTTATATAAAAATGAAAAAGCCATGCATGAAATAGATAATACGTATGAAGGGTTTGATTTTATAGATCCACATAATAGTGAACAAAGTGTAGTAACTTTAATGAGAAAGGGCAAAAAGGAAACAGATTTTATAATAGCTGTTATAAACTTTACTCCTGTAGTTAGATATAATTACAAAATAGGGGTACCATATGAAGGGATTTATGAAGAAGTATTTAATACTGATGATGAAAAATATTGGGGATCAAATCAAATAATGAAAAATTCAGAATTAACATCATGTCCAGAGAAGTGGCATAATCAAAGTCATCACATAACAATCAAAGTACCACCTTTAGGGGTTACCTTTATAAAAGGAAAGGACCTAAAAATAGATACTATACAAATAAATCCTAATAGCAAAGTATCAATAGGTGGTAAGGATAAAAAAAGTATCAAAGTAAATTCTAAAACTAAAACTCAAAAATTATAAAGTAGATAGGTATAAATATTAAGGGGGATAAGTAATGAAAAAAGATATGCTAGCTATGATTTTAGCAGGGGGCCAAGGATCAAGATTAGGAGTTTTTACAAAAAGAATTGCTAAACCAGCAGTTTCATTTGGGGGAAAATATAGAATAATAGATTTTGTTTTAAGTAACTGTTCTAATTCAGGAATAGATACAGTAGGAGTTTTAACACAATATAGACCATTAATATTAAATTCACATATAGGAACAGGAAGTCATTGGGATTTAGATAGAATAAATGGTGGAGTACATATACTACAACCATATATGAATGAAAAAGAGGGAAATTGGTATAGAGGTACTGCACATGCAATACATCAAAATATGGATTTTATAGATAGTTATAATCCAGAGTATGTACTAATATTATCAGGAGATCATATATACAAAATGGATTATAGTAAAATGTTAGATCATCATAAAAAGACAGGATCAAAAGCTACAATTGGTGTAATAGAAGTTCCTTGGGATGAGGCATCTAGATTTGGGATAATGAATACTAATGAAGATTCATCAATATATGAATTTGAAGAAAAACCGTCTAATCCCAAAAGTAACTTAGCATCTATGGGTGTGTATATATTTGATTGGAAAATATTAAAAAGATATTTTGAAGAAGTAGATAATAATGGTGCAAACTATGATGATTTCGGTAAAAATTTAATACCTAAGATGCTAGAAGATCAAATACCTATGTTTGCATATCCATTTAAAGGTTACTGGAGAGATGTAGGTACTATAGAAAGTTTATGGGAAGCAAATATGGATATTATAAAATCTAATGCTGAAATAGATTTAAATAGTTCTAAATGGAGAATATATACAAATACAATGTCAATGCCACCACAATACATAGGTAAAGATTCTGATATACAACAATCATTAGTAGCTGATGGGTGTAAAGTATTGGGAAAAGTAGAACACTCAGTTCTATCTCATGGGGTATCAGTAGGTAGTGATAGTATAATAAAAGATTCTGTAATAATGCCTAATGTAAAGATAGGTAAAAATGTAATAATAGAAAAGGCTATGATAGGTGAAGGTGCAATAATAGAAGATAATACTATAATAAAAGAGCAAGAAGGTATAAATGTTATATCTGAGTATGAAGTAGTAAAACCAGAGTTTGAATTAGAAGGGGGATTTTAATCATGAGAAGTGAATGTGTAGGAATAATAAATTTAGATAATAAAAACGATTTAACTATGAATCAACTTACAAACGTAAGACCAATAGGCTCTCTTCCGATTGCAGGTAGATATAGAGTTATAGATTTTTCACTTTCAAACATGGTGAATTCAGGTATAACTAATGTAGGAATATTTGCAAAAGAAAAGTATAGATCATTAACAGACCATATAGGAAGTGGTAAGGATTGGGATTTAAGTAGAAAAACAGGGGGATTATTTATATTCAGTCCTGAGAATACAAAGGATAGAAGTAAGTATCCATATAGAAGTGGGGATATTTACAATATATTAGCTAATATAGATTATATAGAAAGATGTGAAGAAGAATATATATTAATAGCACCAAGTTATATGATAGGAAATATAGATTATACAAAAATGATAGAGTATCATAAAGAATCAGATAATGATATAACTATGCTTTATAAACATATAGATAATGCAGATACAGATTTTTATGAAACATCAACATTGAATATAGATGGAGATAGAGTAATTAATATAGGAACAAATATAGGCACTTCAAAAAATGCTAATGTATCTATGGAAACTTATATAATGAATCGTACTGACTTTATAAAGTCTATATATAAGTGTGTAAGCGAAGGAACATATTCGTATATAGAAGATTTTATAGCAGAATCTATTAATAAATTAAAAGTTGGTGCATATGAATATAAAGGATACCTTAAGTGTATAAACTCAATAAAATCATATTATTCAATGAAGGATGAATTACTACAAGAAGACATATCGAATGAATTATTATATTCTGATAGAAAAATATTAACAAAAGAACAGAATCAATCTCCTACTATATATTCAGATAGTGCAAAGGTAGAGAATTCATTTGTAGCTACAGGTTGTGTAATAGAAGGTACTGTAAAAAATAGTATAATATTTAGAAAAGTTCATATAAAAGAAGGGGCAGTAATAGAAAATTCAGTTATAATGCAAAACTGTATAATAGAAAAAGATGCACAGTTACAAAATGTTATATTTGATAAAAATGTATACATATCAGAAGGGAAAGAGTTAAAAGGAGATATAGAATATCCAGTAGTTATTGGAAAAAATACAGCTATTTAAAGGGGGAAAATTTTAGTGAAGGTTCTTTATGCTACTGCAGAATGTTGGCCATTTGCAAAAACTGGGGGATTAGGCGATGTATCTTATGCATTGCCTAAGTCATTAAAAAAGGAAGGTGTAGATATTAGAGTAATACTGCCAAAGTATTCAACTATGCCAAATTACTTAAAAGAACAACTAAAAGAAGTTGCAGTATTTAGTGTAGATGTTGGTTGGAGAAAACAGTATTGTGGTCTCTTAGAAATGGATCTAAATGGAGTTAAATTTTATTTTATAGATAATGAGTATTATTTTAAAAGAGATGGAGAAATAGCATATCTGTATGGATTTGAAGATGATGCGGAAAGATATACATTCTTTAGTAATGCAGTACTTGAAGCTATGTCTATATTAAATTTTTACCCAGATATAGTTAATTTAAATGATTGGCACACTGGTATGATTCCGTTAATTTTAAAAGAGAAGTATATCCATTCAAAAAAATATAGAAATATAAAAACTGTTTATACAATCCATAACTTGCAATATCAAGGTGTATTTAGCGACTCTATAGTAGAAGATGTATTAGATATACCAAGAGATTATTATAATAATGGATATATCGAGTATTATGGTGGAGTAAGCTTTATGAAGTCTGGAATTGTATTTAGTGATAAAGTAATAACTGTTAGTCCAACTTATTCAAATGAAATACAGACAGAGTTTTATGGAGAAGGACTAGATGGTCTTCTTAAATCTAAATCTCACAAATTAAAAGGTATTTTAAATGGGATAGATTATGATTTAAATAATCCATTAACAGATGGAGATATATTTGTTAACTATGACATAAATAGTATAGACAAAAAAATAGAAAATAAACTTAAATTACAAGAAGTTTTAGGTTTAGAAGTAAATCCAGATATACCATTAATAGGAATTGTTTCAAGATTAGTATCACAAAAAGGATTTGATTTAATATCATATATGATGCCTGAAATAACAAGAGAAAATTTACAAATAGTTATTTTAGGAACAGGAGAACATCAATATCAATCAATGTTTAATTATTATGACTCTCACTTACCTAAAAAAGTTTCTGCAAGAATAACTTTTGATAGTGCTTTTGCACAACAAATATATGCAGGAAGTGATATGTTCTTAATGCCATCATTGTTTGAACCTTGTGGAATAGGTCAAATGTTGGCTATGAGATATGGAACTCTTCCGATAGTTAGAGAAACTGGTGGGCTTAAAGATACAGTTATACCATATAATAAGTACACAGGGGAAGGCAATGGGTTTAGCTTTAAAAATTATAATGCACATGAAATGCTTCATTGTATTAGAAGAGCTGTAAAAGTATACAATGATAAAGATAGTTGGATTAAATTAGTTAATAATGCAATGAATACAGATAGTAGTTGGAAAAAATCAGCTATAGAATATATAAAAGTTTACGAGGAAATAGTTAACCAAAAGGGGTGATTATATATTGGTTAAAGTAAATAAAAACAAATTTAAACAAAATTTTGAAGCTAAAATGTATAGTTTGTATGCTCAATCTATAAAGGATGCTACAGATGAGCAATTACTAAATGTTTTATGTAGCGTTATAAAAGATATAATATCTAAAAAATGGGTAGACAACAAACTAGATTCTCAAAAAGAAGTATATTATTTTAGTATAGAGTTTTTATTAGGTAGACAATTAAAATCTAATTTACTAAACTTAGGAATAGAAGATGTAGTAAGAATAGGTTTGAAAGAGCTTAATATAGATTTAGATAATTTAATAAATGCTGAGTCAGACCCTGCGTTAGGAAATGGTGGATTAGGTAGATTGGCAGCTTGTTTTTTAGACTCTATGTCATCTTTAAATATAAGTGGTCATGGATATGGTATTAGATATAAGTATGGTCTATTTGAACAAAAATTTATAAATGGTTATCAGGTTGAAGTACCCGATAATTGGCTAACTCAAGGTGGATATGTTTGGGAGACTGTAAGACCTAATAAAGCTATAGTAGTTAAGTTTGAAGGAAATGTGAATCTGATAGACAATAATGGAAGATTTGAAGTCAATCATACTGATTATATACCAGTAATGGCTATGCCTTATGATATACCTATAATAGGGTATAGAAATAATTCTATGAATACACTTAGACTATTTAAAAGTGAAGTTTTAAGTAGAGATTTTGGTCCATTAACAATACATGCTAAAAACTCATATGGAAGTTATGAGGATGCATTAAAATATAAATACTATGCAGAGGAAATTTCACAAGTTTTATATCCAAATGATTCTAACTATGCAGGTAGATTATTAAGATTAAAGCAGGAGTATTTCTTCGTAAGTGCAGGTATACAAGATATAATAAGGAAGTATAAGAAACATAAACTAGATATAAAAAAATTAAATGAAAAAGTTGCTATACATATAAATGATACTCATCCTACTCTTTGTATTCCTGAATTAATGAGAATACTATTAGATGAGGAAATGTTATCATGGGATGAAGCTTGGAATATAACTATAAATACTGTATCTTATACAAATCATACTATAATGACAGAAGCTATGGAAAGATGGCCAAAAGAAATGTTTAAAACATTACTTCCAAGAATCTATATGATTATAGAAGAAATTAATAGACGATATATTAATGAACTAGAAAAAAGTAAATATGATCATGAAAAAATATATAGAATGAGTATTATTGATAATAATGATATAAAAATGGCTAACTTATCTATAGTAGGTAGCTATAGTGTAAATGGTGTTGCAAAACTCCATACAGAGTTGCTTAAAAAAGAGGTACTAAAAGACTTTTATGAACATGAACCAGAAAAGTTTAATAATAAAACTAATGGTATAGCTCATAGAAGATGGTTAATAAATGCTAACAGTGAACTTAGTGATCTTATTACAAGATTAATATCTGAAGATTGGAAAACAGATACAAGTAAACTTAAAGAACTAGAAGCATATAGAAATGATAAGGCTGTATTAGAAAAAATAGGTGATATTAAATATAAGAATAAAGAGAGATTAGCTAAATTTATAAAAGAAAAATATGACATAGATGTTAATCCAAAATCAATATTTGATGTACAAATAAAAAGGTTACACGCATATAAAAGACAATTATTAAATGCACTTCATATATTACATTTATACCATGAATTGTTAGAAAATCCTAACTTTGATATGGAACCAAGAACATTTATATTTGGGGCTAAAGCAGCACCTGGATATTACTTAGCAAAATGTATAATAAAATTCATAAATTCTTTAGCAGATAAAATCAACAATGATCCACAAATAGATAATAAAATAAAAGTAGTATTCATAGAAAATTATGGAGTATCAACGGCAGAACTTATAATACCTTCAGCAGATGTAAGTGAACAAATATCAACGACGACTAAAGAAGCATCAGGAACAGGAAATATGAAGCTTATGATGAATGGTGCTATAACTTTAGCCACATTAGATGGTGCAAATATAGAAATATTCGATCAGGTAGGTAAAGAGAATATAGTCATATTTGGTTTAAGTGCAAATGAAGTATTAAATTACAATAAATTTGGTGGATATTCAGCTTTAGATTTATATAATTCTAATAGAGAGATAAAGAGAGTTGTAGATGATTTAATAAATGGATTTATACCGAATATGGAAAAAGAAGGAAGAGAAATATACGACTCTTTAATAACTTATAATGATGAGTATTTTGTTCTTAGAGACATGGAAAATTATAAAGATGCTCAAGAAAAGATAGATAAACTGTATAAAGATAAAGAAAAGTGGAATGAAATGGCCTTAATAAATATAGCTAATTCAGGTGTATTCTCAAGTGATAGAACCATAGTTGAGTATGCACAGGACATTTGGTTTAAAGGGTGTGAGTAAGGTGAGTAATATAATAAGCTATAATTCTTGGGAAAATAAGGCTCCTTTTGGAGCCATAAAAATAAATCAAGAAGTGAGAATATCAGTAAAAGTCAATGAAGGATATGATTTATTAAATATAAAATGGGTTATCTTAAAAGAGGATAAAATAGTCGGAGAAGTAGATTTAATAAGAGAAAGTAAAAAATATTATCAAGGTAAATTTAATGAATTTAATGGAACTGGATTATATTTTTATTATTTTGAAGCAGATATAAACATAGATGGAAATTACAGAAAATTATTTTATGGAAAGAGCCACAATGATGGAAGTACATGTGAGTATTCATATGAAAACTTAAATAAATATCAAATAACAGTTCATGAAGATTTTGAAATTCCATCATGGTATAAAGAAGGGATAATGTATAATATATTCGTTGATAGATTTAATAACGGAAATAGAAATAAAAAGCCTAGTAATCCAAAAGAAAATAGTTTTATATATGCAAATTGGTCTGATACACCTATGTATATAAAAGATAAAAATGATGAGATAATAAGATGGGATTTCCATGGAGGAAATCTCAAAGGTATAATAGACAAGCTTCCTTATTTAAGTAAGATAGGTGTTAGCATAATATACTTAAGTCCAATATTTGAATCTTCAAGTAACCACAAGTACAATACTGGGGATTATAAGAAAATAGATCCAATGTTTGGAGATGAAGAAATACTAAAAGAGCTAATAGAGAAAGCTAATAAAAAAGGAATAAATATAATACTAGATGGTGTATTTAGTCATACTGGTGCAGATAGCAAGTACTTTAATAAATTTGGTAATTATGATGAAGTAGGTGCATATCAATCAAAGGATTCTAAATATAGCTCATGGTACACTTTTAATGAATTTCCAAATGATTATAAATGTTGGTGGGGCGTTAAAGATTTGCCTAATGTGAATGAGCTTAATAAGAGTTATATGGATTATATTATATATGATGAAGATAGTGTTATAAATAAATGGACTAGTATTGGAATTAAAGGTTGGAGATTAGATGTGGCAGACGAATTACCAACTGAATTTATAAAGGAGCTTAGAAAAGAGCTTAAAAAAAATGATGCTGAATCTATATTAATGGGTGAAGTATGGGAAGATGCATCTAATAAGATAAGTTACAATGAAAGACGAAATTATCTTGTTGGAAATCAATTAGACTCAGTTATGGGATATCCATTTAGAGAAAATATAGTTTCATTTTTAAAAGGAAATATAACATCTAAAGAATTAAACAATAAGTTTATGACTATAAAAGAAAATTATCCTAAAGAATCATTTAAGGCTAATTTAAATTTAATTAGCTCACATGACGTAGCTAGAATAAAGACAGAATTAAATTATGATGAAGCTATAGTAAAATTAGCAGTAGCTACTCAAATGACTTTTGAAGGAGTTCCATATATTTATTATGGTGATGAAGCTGGTCTTTGTGGAGGAACAGACCCTGACAATAGAAAGACATATCCTTGGAAGAATGAAGATGAGGATATGATAGAATTTTACAAGGAATCTATAAATACAAGAAAAAAATATAATGTATTAACTAATGGAGATACTGAATTTATAGATACAAATGATGATGATGTGTTTGGGTATATTAGATTTAATGATAAGTATGAAAAAATATTAATACTAATTAATAGAAGTTTAGAAAATAAAAATATATCAATAAATATAAAAGAAAATACATTAGAAATAGTAGATATCAAATATAGTTCTAAGAAATATTTAGAGTTTATATCTAAGGAAGATGAAGAATTTAACTTACAAATAAGCCCAAAATCTTTTAATATATTTAATGTAATAAATCATATTGAAGTATAGATATACAAATAAAGAGACAGTTATTTTGATTTAAAATAACTGTTTCTTTATTTGTATAAATGAATAAATCTTTGTTTATAATCCTACTGAAATTATAAAATAAATATACATTAAAAGGAGGTATTATATGAATAATGTAGTTTTAGTAGGTAGACTAACTAAAGATCCTGAATTAAGATATGTAGGTGAAAAGAATAATGCACTAACTAGTTTTTCTTTAGCTGTAGATAGAGGATATAAAGGCTTACAAGGTGAAAATAAAGTTGATTTTATCAATATAGAAATATGGGGAAAGCAAGCTGAAATTTTTTGTACATATATGGTGAAAGGAAGGATGGTAGGTATAGAAGGCAAAATAATAGCTGATAGGTATAAAAATGAAAATGGAGAAAATAGATATATAACTAGAGTTAGAGCTAATTCATTTAAGTTTTTGGATTTTAAAAATAAAAGTACTGCAACAGTAGAAGAAACAGAAGCGAACTATTATCAATCCAATACTTTATTTAATCAAGTTGATGAAGAAGGAGAGTTATCTATTGAGGAATTACCTTTTTAGTGAAGAAAAATATATATTAACGAATTTTAGATAAAACGAATTAAATAAAAATGTATAATCATATAAAAATAAATAATATAAAGTTAAAATGGATAATAACTTAATAAAATAAATAAAAATAAGCTACAATTGGATATGTAGTTTATTTTTTTTATGTACAATAGAAAAAATATGGCATATAATATAATTAATAAATGAAAAAAGTTCGTACATGGGGTGAATTATAATGAAGAAGAAAAAAACATTAACAGGTAAGATTTTATTAGGTTTATTTTTAGGATTTATATTTGGAGTAGCTTTAAAACAGATGCCATCGAGTTATATAAAAGATACTGTTATTTTAGATGGAGTTTTAAAAGTACTAGGCAATGGATTTACAGCTGCTATAAAAATGATGGTAGTTCCATTAGTGTTTGTTTCGTTAATTTGTGGAACTGCATCTATGGGGGATGTAAAAAAGCTAGGAATAATTGGTGGAAAAACAATGTTGTTTTACTTATCAACTACGGCCATAGCTATAATTATAGCATTATTCTTAGGAATAGTACTTAAGCCAGGGGTAGGTTTAGACATGAGTAATATGATGTCAGGCGAAGTTGCAATCGGAGAATCAAAATCATTAGTAGATATAATATTAAATATAATACCTACTAATCCGATACAATCTTTAGCTAATGGTGAAATGTTACAGGTAATATTCTTTGCATTATTAACAGGGGTTTCTTTAAATTTAGTTGGAAAGAATGCACAACCAATAAAAGTTATATTTGAAAGTGCAAATGAAGTATGTATGAAAATGGTAAACTTAATAATGTTATTTGCTCCATATGGGGTATTTGCATTAGTTGCTAATACATTTGCTACAGCTGGAAGTGAAGCGATAATAGCACTTATGAAGTATATATTAATAGTGTTATTAGGAATGATTATACATGTAACTATAGTTTATGGTGGATTATTTAAAATATTTACAAAGCAGAGTATTAAGCCTTTTTTAAGAAAATTTACACGAGTTGCTGCAGTAACTTTCTCAACAGCTTCTAGTAATGCATCGGTTCCGGTTAGTCTAGAAATAATGGAAGAGTTAGGAGTAGGAAAAACTACAAGATCATTTACAATTCCAATGGGAGCTACTATTAATATGGATGGAACAGCTATAATGCAAGGTGTTGCAGCATTATTTATAGCTCAGGTATATGGTATAGAACTTGGAGTAAACTCTATGATAACTATAGTCATTACAGCTACATTAGCATCTATAGGAACTGCAGGAGTTCCTGGTGTAGGTATGATAATGTTATCTATGGTGCTTACATCTGTAGGACTTCCTCTAGAAGGAATTGGTTTAATTATGGGTGTTGAGAGAATTATAGATATGTTTAGAACCACTGTAAATGTAATGGGAGATAATGTAGTTACATTAATAATTGCCAATAGTGAAAAAGATTTAAACGTAGATGAATATAATAAAAATAAAACAAAAGAAACAGTTTAATATAAAAATGCACTCTAAAATTTAGAGTGTATTTTTATGCAATAAAATAAAATGGTAGTAAAATTTAATAAATATACTAATTATAATATTTATTAAAAAGTTTACTTATAATATACTTGAATATTAAATAAAATAAACTTTATATATTGTAAATACCTAAGTTAAAATTACATTTTAATTTATAGCAGAGTTATAAAGTTTACTTATATTAAACTTAATAAAAAATAATATAAACTTTTAAAGTATAATTAAGAAATAAGTATTGAAAATACTGAATTATAAAAAGATAAAAAAGTACTTGATAAAATATAAAAATGTTTATATAATAAATCTTGTTAGTTTAATAAAAGTAAATTTAAAGTATAAAAATAATAATCTTTTTAAAAAGTTATATTTAAAATTTTTGAAAGGAGATTGTGTGTGAATACTAAAAAATATGAAAATATAGGTTATGATGAAAAAATTCCTTTACTTAGTTCATTAAAAAAATATAGTGAAATGGATATATCGTGTTTTGATGTTCCAGGTCATGTGAGAAGTCAGGGAGTATCTATACTTAATGATTATTTAGGCAATGAAATTATGAATATGGATATAAATTCATCACCACTTATGGATAATCTATCAAATCCAAATGGAATTATAAAAAAAGCACAAGAGTTATTAGCAAATTCATATAATGCTCATAAATCTTTTTTTATAACTAATGGTACTACCCAAGCTATACATGTAATGATACTAAGTATGTTAAGACCAGGAGATAAAATACTTTTACCTAGAAATGTACATAAATCAGTTATAAACGGATTGATTATGTCTGGAGCTACACCAATTTTCATTCAGCCTGAGTTTGATTACGATTTAGGAATAAGTCTAAATATAAGTTTTGAAAGTGTTAATAAAGCTATATCAGATAATAAAGATATTAAATGTTTATTTTTATTGAATCCAACTTATTATGGAGCATGTGCACAATTAGAAAAAATAATAACATTATGCAAAGATAAGAATATTAAAGTTTTAGTGGATGAAGCACACGGGGCACATTTTCCGTTTCACAAGGAATTACCTCCATCAAGCATAGAGTTAGGTGCAGATATGGCATCTATAAGTATACATAAAACTGGAGGGGCATTAACCCAGGCATCTGCACTTTTAATAAACAATACGGTAGATGATAAAAAGGTTTTACAAACTATAAATATGCTACAGTCTACATCAGCATCTTATTTGCTTATGAGTAGTATAGATGGAGCTAGATATAACTTAGATATAAATGGAGAAATACAATTATCTAATGCTTTAAAGCTAGCTAGGTATACAAGAAATAAGCTTAATAGGATTGGTGGCATAAATGTTTATTCACCGAAGGATTTAAAAGGAAAAGGTGTAGAGTTTGTAGATGAAACTAAGTTATGCATAAACGTCAAAGGTCTAAATTTAACTGGTTTTGAAGTATATGACATGTTATATAAGAATTTTTCAGTTCAAGTTGAATTAGGTGATTTGTATAATGTGCTTGCACTTATATCGATTGGTACTTTAAAGAAAGATGTAGATAGATTGATAAAAGCTATAGAGGTTATAGCTAAAACTAAAAAGAGAAGTATAAAACTAAAAGATATAGAAATCAGGCCAATTAATAGTAAAATGGCTATAAATCCAAGAGATGCATTTTATGCAAAAAAAGAAGTTATAGACATTAAAAACTCATTAAATAGGATATGTGGAGAATCTATAATGGCATATCCACCAGGGATACCGATTATATCTCCAGGAGAAATAATAACTGATGAGATTATAAATTATATAAATTTACTTAAAGATAGTGGAGCATATTTTACAGACGCTCAAGATAAAAAATTAAATAAAATATTAGTAGTAAATGATACTGTTAGTAGCAGATAAGGAGTGTGTTTTTATGAAATTTGAAACTTTAGGTCGTCATATATTGGTGGAATATTACAATTGCGATGAGGAAGTATTAAAAGATCCAAAGTTAATAGAGAAGTTTATGAATGACTCAGCTTTAAATGCAAAGGCTACAATAGTTGATTCTGTTTTCCATCACTTTAATCCATGGGGAGTATCAGGTGCAGTAATAATAGCAGAATCTCATTTAACTATACATACATGGCCAGAGTATGGATATGCAGCAGCAGACTTTTTTACTTGTGGAGATATAGATCCGTGGAAAAGTTTTGAATTATTAGAGACCCTTTTAAAAGCAGAGAGAAGCGAGTCAACAGAGATACCGAGAGGATTAACTACAAAAATACAAAAATTTGCAAAAAAAGATTTAGGCAATATTACTCATAAACAATAAAATATATAAATAATAAATATCTAAATAAAAATAAATTTGGATATATATTTTAGCATATAAATAAAAATCGTGTAAATTGGAATAGCTAAAATATTGATATTAGATATAAATAAAAAATATAGATAAAATAAAAATAGATATAGATAAATTACTTAAAAAGTAAAAATAAATTTGGATTTTTTAGGAGGAAGTACTATGGAGCTTTGGTACACAGAAGAGTGGACTGACAATGTACGTTTTTCAATAAAAGTAGATAAGCATTTATTTAGTGATAAATCAGAATTTCAACAAGTAGATGTATTTGAAAGTAAAGAGTTTGGAAAGTTCTTAACATTAGACGGACTTATGATGGTAAATTATAAAGATGAATTTATATACCATGATATGATAGTTCATACGCCTATGGCAACTAACATGAATATAAAGAATGTATTAGTCATTGGTGGTGGAGATGGAGGAACAGTAAGAGAACTTACTCGTTACCCACAAATAGAAAAAATAGATATGGTAGAAATAGATAAAATGGTTGTAGATGTATCTAGAGAGTATATAGATATATGTGCATGTAAATTAGATGATAAAAGAGTGAACTTATATTACGAAGATGGTGTGGCTTTTGTTAAGAATGCAAAAGATGCATCATATGATTTAATAATAGTAGATTCAACTGATCCAATAGGTCCTGGAGAAGGACTATTCTCTGTAGATTTTTATAAAGATTGTTATAGAGTATTAAGTGAGGATGGAATACTTGTAAATCAAAATGAAAGTCCTTATTTTGATTTTAATGCAAAAGAGATGAAAAGAGCTAATGAAAAAATAAAGAATTTATTCCCGATAACTAGGGTTTATCAAGCTCATATACCAACGTACCCATCAGGGCATTGGTTATTTGGGTTTGCATCTAAGAAATTAGATCCAATAAAAAATCAAAACAAAGAAGCATGGGAAAAATTAAATTTAAAAACAAAATATTATAATAGTGATATACATAAAGGAGCATTTATGCTTCCACAATATGTAAAGGATATGTTAAATGAAAGTAAATAAATTTTCGCATATAAGTACATTTATGGGTATGGAAACTCCTTATGATAAATCTGATATAGTCGTTTATGGAGTAGGATTTGATGGTACTACATCTAATAGGCCTGGAACTAGATTTGCAAGTAGTTCTATGAGACCTGAATTTTATGGACTTGAAACTTATAGTCCAATTCTTAAATTAGATTTAGAAGATTTTAAAATCTGCGACATGGGTGATTTAGATTTAAGTATTGGTGATACAGATAAAGTATTACAAGAGATATATGAAGGTACAAAAGAAATCATAAAAGATAATAAAATACCTTTTATGATAGGTGGAGAACACTTGGTTACCCTTCCAGCATTTAAGGCGGTTTATGAAAAATATGAAGATGTTTACATACTACATTTTGATGCTCATACAGACTTAAGAGAAGAATATAATAATAACAAAAACTCTCATGCTACAGTAATAAAAAGAATTTGGGATATAGTTGGAGATAATAAAATATATCAGTTTGGAATAAGATCTGGAACTAAGGAAGAGTTTGATTTTTCACTTAAGGAAAATCATACGTATATGGAAGTTGGAAATATAAATACTTTTAAGGATATAGTTGATAAATTAGAGTATAAAAATGTATACATAACTATAGATTTAGATGTATTTGATCCATCAATATTTCCTGGAACTGGAACACCAGAACCTGGAGGAGTTACATATAGAGAATTTGAAAACATATTTACTATACTAAAAAATTCAAATGTAGATATAGTAGGATGTGATATAGTTGAACTTAGTCCAGACTATGATAATACAAATGTATCTACTGTATTAGCTTGTAAGGTTTTAAGGGAATTAGCTCTTGTATTAGGATATAACAAAGAAAAAAATAAAGGAAAGGTGATATAAGGAGATGGCAAGACATTTATTTACATCAGAATCAGTAACAGAAGGACATCCAGATAAAATCTGTGACCAAATATCAGATTCGATACTAGATGCATTATTAGAAAAAGACCCATATGCTAGAGTTGCTTGTGAAACAACAGT
>CALFLM010000070.1 GCA_937880075.1 uncultured Romboutsia sp.
GGTGCTTATGAAATTTAATTTTCACTAACCTGTGGTTTGTGGGTATTCAAATAATTTTTTTATTTTCATAATCACCTAAAACCATAGAAACTTTTTCATCTGTAAAGTTTTCAACCATTTGTGCATCATCTGTTGCCTGAAAATTTTGTTGAATAGCTTTGGTATACGCATCTAAAATAAGTTTTGTATCAAATGCCTGTGGTGTTTGAGCTTGCATAAGTTCCTTTCTATTTAAAGTTTCTATCACAACATCATCAACAACTCTTTTAATTGTATCTTTACAAGGCACCATAACTAGACAAGCCTTATGTGTTTTTAAGCACTCTAATAAATCATCAATCTGTTGTTTTTTCACATAAGGTCTAGCACCATCATGAATGAAAACATATTTACTTTGAACCCGTTGTAAACCTGCATAAACACTATCCTGTCGTTCTTTTCCACCGTCCACAAATTCAATACGTGAATCATGAGATAACTTTATAAAGTCCTCCCTTTCTTCTGGTCTAGTCACAACGATAATTTGTTGACAACGTGCATCTTGAATAAAAACTTCCAATGTCATTTCATAAACAGTTTGACCTTGAAAAGTATAAAACATTTTATTATAACTTAAACCTGTTCTTTTCCCTTGTCCTGCACACAGAATAATAACACTATACATAAAACCATCCTCTTTTCTTTCATCCATTGATATTATCATACCATAGATATGTTAAAAGAGCCACCTTAGTAGCTCTTTACAACTTGTACATAATATTCTTGATAATTTTGAGAGTCTTGTCCAATACAAACTGCCATTTTCCCCAGTTCTACAATATTGTCCATATCTATATTCCATATTGCTAAATCTTCATATCCTAGAGTAATTGTTACTGTAGAAAAAGTTTGATGGGGAACAAATACTTTTTGAAAACCTTTTAGTTCTAACACTCTTGAAACGATACTAGATTGAATATGTTTAATATAAACTTGAACTACATCTTCTCCATCCATATGACCAGTATTGTATACATCTAATGATATTGTTAGACCATGTTCTTTTAATTCCTGTATAGTTATTTGAGATGGTAATGATATATTTCGGTAATCAAAAGTCGTATAACTCATTCCATAGCCAAAAGGGAAACGAGGTCCTGATGGTAAATCAATATAATCTTTTTGTGCACCATTATGTTTATGATTATAATAACATGGAAGTGCTCCAACATGACAAGGAACCGATACACTTAAATGTCCACTAGGATTATAATCTCCAAATAATACATCTCCTATCCCATCGCCACCTCTTGATCCAGGATAAAAACTTGATATAACAGCTTTTGAATAACTGAAAACATCTTCAATAACATGAACTCTTCCTTGAATTAATACAGTGACAATGTTTTTATTGACTTTACTTATTTCTTGTATAAGTTTGTTTTGGTATCCTTCCAATTCCAGAGAAGCTAAATCAATATTTTCTCCACAGTTCATTTCATTTTCATTTTGAATCCTCAATGCTCCATTATTTTCAAAAGCATTTTGGTATAAACGAGTACTATTGCCACCTAATACCAGTACAACAACATCTGCTTGCTTAGCTATCTTTAATGTTTCTTCTAAGTTTTCAAACTGATTTTTTCGTGTTGTACAACCTAAAGCATAGCTAACATTTTTAGCTTTTTTACAGATACCTTGGTAAACTGTCACAATATCTTGTGGATTCTGATAAGCTGTATAATCACCTAATTGATTTAAATAATGGTGAGCATTAGGTCCAATAACAGCTATTTTAGAAGATTTATCTAATGGTAAAATTTGTTGTTCATTTTTTAATAGCACCTGACATTCTCTGGCACTTTGAAGCAACAGTTCATCACTTTGTGGTAAAGAGATTTTCTTTCTTTCTGATTGAAAAAGACCTAGTCTTTCTTTTAATTTTAAAATTCTCTCAACAGCAGCATCTAATTCTTTTTCATCTAAATAGCCTTCTTCAATAGCCTTATCAAGCTTTGTATACACTTGATCCCATAAGCTTAGATCAACACCTGCTTTTAAAGCTAAACTTCCCATTTTTAAAGGATTATCATCTAATAAAAGCAATCTATCCAGTGCACATCCATCAGCCATAACAATACCATCAAAACCATATTCATTTCTTAAAATTTGATTCAGCAAATTCTTATTGATATGACATGGAATACCATCAATTTCATTATAGGCAGCCATGACCCCTTTTGCTCCTGCTTTTACAGCTGCTTTCACAGGTGGTAAATGGATTTCTCTTAATTCTCTAGGACCAATTTTAGCAGCATCTGAATTATGACCACCTTCACAAGCTCCCTGTGCACATAAATGTTTCACAACAACACTCACACCATTATCATCTTTTTCAAAGCCTTTAACAGCACTCTCTGTCATTCTTGAAGTCAAATATGCATCTTCACTAAAGCATTCTTCACTTCTTCCCCAACGTGGATCTCTTAGGACATCAAATCCTGTAAACAATGCAAGATTTCCACCTTTTGCGGCAAGTTCTTGACTCACATGACATGCTATTTTTTCCATCAAATCTGGATTCCATGACATTCCCATTGCTAGCTGGGTAGGAAAAACAGGGCTTTGTAAAGCCATATGACCATGAACACATTCTTCAGTAATCAATGCCGGTATTTGAAAACGAGAATGTTTTTTTATATAATCTTGAATCATTTGAATCACTTGATAACTTTCTTCTCTGTTAATTCCATTATTTTCGTCTATCTGTGACCATGCATCTGCCCTCATAATGCCATAGATAGCTCCTATTCCACCATATTCTTTAACATGTTTCTTAAATAAATCAGTTAATTCAAAGTGATCTCCTATTTTTTTATAACATTGCCACCCATATAAATGTTGATTTAATTGACCAACCTTTTCTTTTAAAGTCATTTGTTTAACAATATTTTCTACCATTTTCTTTCCTCATTTAATTATAAATATTTCTTGCTATATAAATGTTGATTGACTAATTCACGTAATAAATACTCAATAGCTAAATGCATATGTAAACGTGAATCTATATCATATCCTTCATCCTTTGATACGGAAACATTCATTGTATAATCAGATAATTTAGACATAGATGAATGAATCTGTTCAGAAATCAGTAACATCTTACAACCATTCATTTTTGCAATCTTCATAACATCAATAATATCTTTTGTTTCACCACCACGTGATATCACTATTACAAAGTCTTGAGTTGTTAAATTATTAGCTTCCAAATACAAAAACCAACTATCGTCTGGATAGATTGTTCTAATTCCAAACAGACTTAATTTTACAGCCAATATTTTAGCAACATATTTATTCATTCCTGAAGAACATATGAGAACACTTTTAGCATGTACAATATCATCAATTGCTTGACTAATATCCAAATGTCGTAACATTGACATTGTATCTTTAATTTCTTTTTCTATACTGTCACAAGTATTTTCACATTTTGAAGTCAACTCATATTGATCTCTACGATGATAGAGAAGATCATAACGAAAATCCATAAAAGTTTTATAATTGAGTTTTTTCACCATTCTAAAAATTGTTGTTGTTGAAACATTTAATGTTTCTGATAATGATGATATTGTTAAGTTATGCTGTAAATTTTGAAAGCTTAATAGTTTATGAAAGCATTCTACTTCCAACTCAGTTAATTGATTACCAAATTCTTGAAAATTCTTAATAAGACTCATTTTTATCAATCCTTCCATATGAAAATAGAGTAGAAAATCTACTCTATTATAACAGTTATGAAAGTATTTGACATCATGCTTTTAATACAAATTTTGCCATCTTTATTGATAAGTTCTTCCTGCTTTTCTTCCTGTGCCGTAGCAAGATAACATTTCTTATCTGCATCTATAGAAAGAATAACATTTTCAATATCCTCATTTCTATTATTAAGAATACGAATAACTGAAGCTTGTCCTGACTCTGCTTTTTTATACGCCATCAATTCAACTCTAGAATCTAAATCTATATTTTCATATCTCCAAGCTAAATTTTGATTTTGTTGACGACTAATATCATTAAGATAACGTGATTGTACAGGAGTATTTAAAACTTCGGCATTGCGTACAAGCATTGACATTTGATGACTTTCTCCAAAGAAAAGTGAATATTCACTTGTTATTTTTTTATCTAAAAGTTGTGATGATGGTGTATCCATACGATAACCAGAAGATCTTCCTGGTCTAATTAAAAGATCTGCTTTACCAAATTTTCCAACACTTCTTAAAAGTGTTAAACAAATTTTTTGATTATCTTCTACCTCATATTCAAGCGGTCCGCGACTGATCATAGCCATAATAGACTTATCATGATTGAGTTTTACAAATCTTTGCATTGCATAAATTGGTAAAACAAATTCAGTTGCTCCATTATCAAGACCTTTTTGGTTTGTTATAACATTATCTCTTATAATTGTTCCAAATTGATCCTGACTGCAGTTTTGATGAGAAGTATAAATATCATCAAAAGTAACTCTTACAATATGATCACATGAATGATTATCAATTGTTGTTTCAAAATCAATTGTTTGACTATTTGCTTTTAATGAGATATCTGTCACAATACATAAAGCTACCTTTTCATCACTACGATGATGATTAACAACCTTCTCAGGTACTTTCACATTAAAAGTCAGACGATATTTAGCTTCTATTGAAGATGCTTCAATGAGTTCAACAGTTGGTTTTGTATCATTAATTCTGATTTCTTTATCATCTATACAAGGTGAATAATTATATTCATCACCATCATCACCTTTTTCAACAAGGGTATGAAGACGATGATATGTTTCACCTGTTAATTGATTTGTCACTGTTAAAGTTCCATCTTCTTCAATATTCATTGATAAATACTTATTTTTAGCTCCACAATCTGTAATGACAACATCACCTTGTAAAGTTTTTTCTGTCTTTTCTTTAAAACATACTTTTAAGATTTCATACCCCATTGCTGGTAAGAAAGATGTATCAATTTTTAATTGAATTTTAAACTTCGTTCCTTCTAGAACCTCACCAGAATCATGGAAATTTTCCATACCATTATAGTATTCAATATCATGGCATGTTTCTTTTATTTCATTCATTAACTGGTAAGGAACAATTGTTCCATCTTGACGTTTTAATACAAAATCTTTATCTTTAACAATCATGCTCACAAACGCATAATCTTGTCTAGCATATGGTAAAGTATTAAACAATACAAGAATATCTTCATTATCTTGAAGTTCACTTAAATCTACTTTTTCAGCTAAGAATCTAAAGTTCATCCAAATCAATTCGTTTAATCCATGACGTAAATTCAACAAACGATTTTCAACTGTATGATTGATACTATCTGGAGATGAACTATAAATGGAATCATGGAATTGATTTTTAAAGATAATTTTCCAGAAATAATTCACAAGTTCTTGATCACAATACCCACCTAATGATCTTGTAATACTGATCATTGGTTCAACAACTTTTGCCATCAATGTTTCATAATATCGCATAGCATTTTTTATATCTATACGTGTAGATGTAATTCCAGCATGAATACGACCTAAAGCAGCACTTCTAGCTTCACCCTCATAAACAGTTAGTTCATGATTATTTTGTTTTGCAGTTTTTAAAATAGTATCTAAATATTCTTCTGGATTTGTCATTTGACATGGATATTGATCGTTTTTCAATTTTTCTATCATCTGAGAAGAATGACGTCTAGGAAAAGCATAATCGCTTCCTAACATGAATAGAATTTCCCCATCTTTATAACGTTCTTTTAATTTAGGAAGAAAGTTTTCCATATCCTTTTTAACATCTTCGTAATTTTCAGGAAATCCACGATAATGTCCATATCCTAAGGCAAAGTGAACTGATGGTAAAACAGTATCTCCATTCCCTTTCCATAAAAACAATGAATCTTCTAATGTATCATAATCAAATCCTCGCCATGCAAAGATACCTTTCATTCCAATTTGTTTAAAAAGGTAAGGTGTTACTTTATTTTGACCAAAAGCATCTGGCACCCATCCAACTTGCATACAATGACCTAGTGATTTTGCATATTGACTTCCAATAATAAGGTTTCTTAATAATGCTTCGCCAGAAGGTATAATCATATCTGGCTGAACATACCAAGGACCTATAAATAATTTTTGAGCTTTAACCAATCTTGCAATACGTTCTTTTTGAAATGGTTTAATTGCAAGATAATCTTCTAATGCAGCTGTTTGTCCATCAAATGTAAAACATTTCATTTGTGGATCATTTTCTAACATATCAATCAATCTATCAAAATAATAACACAATTTAATACGTGAAGCATCAGTTGAACGTAGCCATTCTCTATCCCAATGAACATGGGGAATAAAATGAATATTATTCAAGTGTGACACCTTCATTCTGAGCTTCAATACTATTTTGTTTAATTTGTAGTTTTACAAATGGATAATATAAGATTAAATCAACAATAAACAATACAATACATAAGATAACTGGACTGATTGTAAATGCACCTAATACCCATGCGTTAACAAAGATAGGTTCAACTCCAGAATTTAAAACAACTAAATGATTAACCCATCCCCATGAAGTTGCAAAATAACCAATAATTGCATTGATAACAGGAACAAAAACAAATGGTAAGAACATAATAGGATTTAATACGATTGGTAAACCAAATGTTACTGGTTCATTAATACCAAATAATCCTGGAATAATGGCTACTTTACCAATAGATCTTTCTGCAGAACCTTTTTTACCTAATACCAATAACAAGACAACAAGAGCCAATGTTGAACCAGATCCTCCAATCATGGCATAAACATTACATAGTGTATTTGGAGCAACTTGTGTAATTCCATCAAAAGATCCTGTTTCCACATACATTTGAATGTGTTCATAAAAGATTGGCATCCATAAAACTGAGATTAATCCCCACATAATTGAGAATCCGTGAACACCAAAGAACCATAATAATTGCATAATAATGATAACCAAAATAACAGCTGGTAATCCTGTACCAATACCATTTAATGGTGAAATAATAAATTCAGTAATTAATGCCTGTAATGAAGCATAACCACAAAGTACAACAACTTCTTTAATAACTGAGAAAATAACCATAATTACAAAAAATGGAATAATAGATAAAAATGAATTTAAAACCATTGGTGGAACTTGTCCTGGTAATTTAATTGTATATTTAGAATTAACTAAATGATAGTATAAGAATGATGAAGCTAAACCAATAATCATCCCTGTAAACATACCTTCATAATTGAAGAAATTAATTTGGAATGCTGTAATTGTTGAATCACCAACATCAATAGCATTTGGAATTGTAGCAATATAAGCAACAAGTGAAACAATACAAGCAACTAGTGGAACACATTTATCACCTGTTTTATTTGCTCTTAACTGATTAGAATAATTGTAAGATGAAGCCAATACAACAACTAAACCAGTCATACCCATAGCGACTGTATTAATATTTGCGAAAGCATTAATAATACTTCCTAAGATTCCATCTAAAGGAATTCCCCATTCACCAAACCAATAATTAGCTTGTTGACTCACTAAACCTGCAAGAGATCCAACAACAGTAAATGGACTCGTTAAGATACATGCGTCTTTAATCGCATTTAATAACTTGTTTGAAGTAACTTTGTCAGATAGTGGCATAAGATACTTCTCTAAAAATGACATAATTAATTTCATATTTTTTCCTCCTCAACAACAATAAGTATACAGAAAGCACTTTCAAATAGAAATTACAAAACCTGTAATATTTTTACAGATTTCCACAAAAAAATAAGAGGCTGTTACCTCTTAGAAATACACTTTCATAATCAGTTCTGCAAATAAAGAGTTTGCCCAACAAAACCATGGTCTTGTATATTGGCTATCATCATTGACGTCAAAACTTTCATGACAATATCCTGTATCACCTGTATTATTCACAATCATATCAATAAGTGTTTGAATTTCTTGTTCATCATTTGATGTCAATGCCTGCATTGTTAAAGCGATTGGCCATACATATTCTTTCCATGTATGTGGTGAACCAATGCCTTTGGCTTTTGTCCCTTCATAATAATAAGGATTATCATGACTTAAAATAAAACGTCTTGTATTTTGATAAATCTCATTATCTTCATTACAGTATCCTAAATATGGTAAAGATAATAAGCTTGGGACATTTGCATCATCCATTAAAACATGATTTCCATATCCATCTGTTTCATAAGCATAGATTTTCCCATATTTTGGATGAACATATGTTCCAAACAATTCAATTCCATAATCAATCTCAAATTTCAAATCTTGAATACGTTCTTCCAAATATTCATCATGATAAATATCTTTAACAATTTCTTGTAAGTAAGATAAAATCACACTGCAAAACATATTACCGGGAATATTATAATTCAAGGCACAGGCATCATCACTTGGACGAAATGCACTCCAAATCATCCCTGTATATCTTGTATCAAAACCATGTCCATGATTTTGTAAAGTTTCCGTTTTTCTTAAATTCCATACTTTTGCCATATCTCTTTCAAAAGTATAACTTGATTTTTGACTATGGTATTGCTCAGTTTCAAAAACATCCAAAATTGTTTGAATAAAATGAAGATATTGTTTATCAAAAATCGTATCATCATTTGTTTCTTTCAAATATAGATAAGCCAACTGAACAGGATAGCACAATGAATCCAATTCAAATTTTCTTTCCCATACATAAGGTTTCATAATTGTTGTATCGTGATATTCTCTTTCAACATCTTCTGTATTTAAAAATGCATTAGCATAAGGATCCAATAATATATAATCAACTTGTGATTTTATCAATCCTTTAACCTTATTTTGTAAATCACTATCATCTTTCATCAATGATAAATAATGATGCACTTGACAACTGGAATCACGTAACCACATGGCATTAATATCACCAGTAATAATATAAGTTTTCTCCCCATCTACTTTTACACTTGTTTCCAATGTAGACATAAAACACTTTTTAAACATTTCTCTTAATTTTTGATCTTCAATCACTTCATCAGCTTTTTGTAAAACTTCTTTTATATTCATATCAACCACTCCTTATATCCATTTTATAAAAAATAGTCATTGATTTCTATTTCTAATGATGTATTATTTTTTCTTTATAAACATCTGCATTCCATGACCTGATAAATCATTAGGTATTCTTGCAAATCCTAAGCTTTCATAAAATGCTTCTTTTCCCTTTGCAGCAATTAATTGAATAGAACAACGTTCATTGTTTTGTAAGTGATTTTGGACATATTCAATGATTTTTTCAATAATTCTCGTTCCAATTCCTTGTTTTTGATATTCAGGAATAACAGCTACATCACATATCAAATAATAAATTCCATCACCTATTAATCTCCCCATTGCGATAACATTTTCATCATCCTTCACAACAATACTATAAACAGTCATATTTAATGCTTGTTGTAATTGATTTTCTGTAAACATAGACCAATGTACTGCTTTTCTTATTGCTTGAATATCTTCAATCTTTAGTATATTTTCTTCGTACTTTATCATTGATATCACTCTCCTATCTTTTTAAACCACATTTTAACATATCAATAATAATTTTTAAACTATCCCTCATAACACAAAAAGCTGTCTTTTCAACAGCTCTTTCATTTATTATAATTCATGAGTCATCGACTGAATATGATATCCAGCTTTTTCTATAACACGATATAAATCATCATCATTGATTTCTCGATCATAACTGACTTCGGCAGTTTGTGTTTTTAAATCTACTTTTGCACTTGCACCATCTATAGAATTAATCGCATTTTGAACATGTTTTACACAATGATCACAATGCATTCCTTCAATTTTTAAAACTTTCTTTCCAATGATTGGATATTTTAATTTCTTTTCTTCAACATCAAGATTTTTGTGGCTTCCACCACAACAAGAACCATCACCTTTAAAATGTTTCATACTGCCTTTTAATGCAAACCACAACAAAACAACAACTATCCCAATAATAATTGCATCAACCATGATGATCCCTTCTTTCCTGAAATTTTAAATCATTGCGTTTATTTAACCATTTTTTAAATTTTTGAAATCCTAAATAAATACACATCCCAACAATATAAACAACAATTTGAATACCCATAATCTACAGGTAATGATTTAAGAGAAGTGTGGAGCAGAAATA
>CALFLM010000071.1 GCA_937880075.1 uncultured Romboutsia sp.
ATTTGAATTAGCACAACATATTGTATATAATTTTTTTAGTGCGACAGCCCCTTTTATTTTATATTAGATTGATAAATTAAATGATAATGTTTATTGTAATTTATGAAAAAAATGAAAGGGTACGTTGATTTTTATAAATGCTCTAATACATCTAAATGTAAAAAAGTTGAAATGAGTAGATTATAAAAGATAATAAAATATTATAAAAGTTAATTTTAATATTTGAATATTATCACCAAATATAATATTGTATAAAAAGGTATTGTGTATCACACAGTACTGTGTTATTATAATAAATAAGTAGTGTGCAATACATAGTACTAGGTAATTAAAATAAATACATAAGAAAGGAGTAATTAATGAATACTCAATTTAGAAAAGGCGTTCTTGATATTTGTGTTCTTACTTTAATATCTAAAAAAGATATGTACGGATATGAAATAGTTCAAAATATATCAAAAGTGATTGAAGTAAATGAAGGAACAATATATCCAATACTAAGAAGGCTTACAAAAGAAGGATATTTTGAAACTTATATATTAGAATCAAACGAAGGGCCAGCGAGAAAATATTACAAAATAACACTTGAAGGAATTGAAAACTTAAATAGATTAAAAAGTGAATGGAATGAATTTGTACATGCAGTAAACAAATTTTTAAATGATTAAGGAGGAATTGAATTGAAGAAAGAAGATTTTTTAGAAATTTTAAGAGACTACCTTAAGAAAGGTTATTCTGAAGATGAAGTTATGGATATATTAAGAGACTATGAAGAATATTTTGTAGATGGAATAATTGAAGGTAAAAGTGAAATAGAAATAATTCAGTCTTTAGGTTCACCAAAGGAAATTGCAAATGAGCTATTATCTGAAAGTAATATAAAAAGTGAAAATAAGGTTAAAGGAAAAGTAGAAAGCTTTTTTATAGAAGCAAAAGGTAAATTTAAATCAGGATTAAATAAATTTAAAGTGAACTTAAATGATAAAGAACATGTAAAATCAAGAAAGAAAATAGAGCTTTTACAAGTACTACTTACTATAATACTATTACCATTTGCATTTGCTATAGTATGCTCAACTATTGGAGTAGGAGTAGGGCTTATAGGTTCTTTAATTGCATTAGTTGTAGGAACTCCTTTTGCAATTAGCTTAATGAATGTAATGCCAGAAGTCAAAATGTTAATAATATTTTTATTTATAGCTTATATAGGATTTGAAATACTAATATGGCAATTATTTACTGTAGTTGTAAGATTAGAGAAAAAAGCATTTAAAATATATATAACATGGCTTAAAACAAATAAATTATATATAGATGGAAGTATAAAAAAGGAAGAAATAGAAAAGCATGATGAAATAATAATTAAAGATAAGGATGGAGGAGAATTAGATGAATAAAAAACGTATAGTTACAGGTGTCGGTGTAGTTCTTCTTACAATTGGTATTGTAGGTAGTATATGGTCGGGAATAGAAGCAATGCCAAAGCTAATAAATAATGCTCAAACAATACAGGATAATTTAAATCAACAAGAGATTTTATATAAAGGACAAATAAAATTAACTAAATTAAATATAAATTCTAAGGTAAGTAATGTAGTAATAAAAAAATATGATGGAAAAGATGTTGTAGTTGAAAGAAATGGAAATAAAAACTTAAGTACGATAACTACTAAAGAAAATGGTAGTGAATTAACTATAAATGAAGAACTTAATAATAATAACTTAGGAAAAAGTATAGATGATATAGTTAGATATTTTGTAGATGAATTATATACATCACATTATTCAGATATAACTATTTATATTCCTAACAATATAGATATAAATGTTGACACAAATAATGGTGGACTATATATTAATGATGTTAATGCGAATAGTTTAAATTTTAATACGTCATACGGAAGCATATCATTAAGTGAATATAGTAATATTAAAAACTTGAATATAAAATCTGACTCTAGTATATCTTTAAAAGTTGGAGAGGTATATTGTATAGATAATTTAAGTATAGAATCCAATAATGTAAATATATATGAAGAAACTTTTGTAAAAGATGAATCTAAAATTCCAGAAAGTGTTAAAATACTTATAAATAATAAGTATAGTGATAATGATAATGACTCTGTTGTTATAGATACAAATTTACCAATAGCTAAAAATTTAGATATTACTTCAAATGAAACTGTAGATTTAAATTTACCTATATTAGATTATAAACTTAACTTTGACATAAAAACTTCAAATAATATATCTTTTGCTAATGGTAAAGTAAATAAATATTTAGGTACTTCTTTAGAGAAATACTTTAATTTAAATGATAATGAATATATATTTAATGAAAGAAGCTTTAAAGGATTAATAAATAAAGATCTTGTGAATAATCCTATAGAATACTTTGTTAATATAAGAAGTGCAAATGTAAAGTTTAACTAATATTTTACTAATTAATAGGTTACAAAATGTAAGAATGTGGGTATAATAAGTGTATATATTTAATGGAGGTAAAATATTTATGAACAAAGAAGAAAAAGTATGTTACTGTTTTAATGTAACTGTAGGTGATATAGAAAAATCTATAAAGAGCGGTGCTGATTCTTTAGGTGCAGTTCAACAAGCTACAAAAGCTGGAGCTGGATGCGGTAGATGTAGTTCAAATGTAGAAAAAGTAACTTTAGAATTATTAAAAGAAAATAAATAATTATATAAATGACCTGTCATAAAAACACGACAGGTTATTTTATTTGATGTAGTTAAAAAATAATTATATAGGGTTATGAATTTTACTGTATAGATTTGGGTATTAAATTAAATAGAGGTAAAGATATGGATACTATAAGTATTATATGATTAATATAACTTAAAAGTTTTGTAAAAAAGATCATAGAAAAAATTTAAATAAGGTAGGATTTGAGATGAACATAACTCCAAATGCAAACAGAAAACATATAGGAATATACGGAAATACTAATAGTGGAAAATCTTCATTAATGAATAATATACTAGGTCAAGATATATCATTAGTATCAAATGTAGAAGGGACTACAACAGACCCTGTTCAAAAGGCTATGGAACTTATACCATTTGGGCCAATACTTTTAATAGATACAGCAGGACTTGAAGATAAAAGCCAATTAGGTGAAATAAGAGTTAAAAAAAGCTTTGAGTTTTTAAAGAGATTAGACTTTGCTATATATGTAGTAGATGGGAAAGATTTAGATGTAGATACTTATAAAAAGTGGAAAAGAGAAGCTAATAAATATAATATAAAGCACATAGTTGTTGTAAATAAATTAGATAGATTAAGTGATGATGAAATAAATAATATAAATAATATATTTGATAGTCCATTATTTATATCTGCTAAGAAAAATGAAAATATAGATAAGTTAAAAGATGAACTTATAAAATCTTTAGAACAAGATGAAGAAGATAAACCAATAGTGGGAGATTTACTTAATTATGGATCAACTGTAGTTTTAGTTGTACCAATAGATTCTGAAGCTCCAAAGGGAAGAATTATACTTCCACAAGTTCAAGTTATAAGAGATTGTTTAGACCATGGAATAAAAACCTATGTTGTTAGAGATACAGAACTTGAAGATGCATTAAAAGAAATTAAAAATGTAGATTTGGTTATAACTGATTCACAAGCTTTTAAAGAAGTTGATAAAATAGTTCCAAAAGAAATAAATTTAACTAGTTTTTCTATATTATTTGCAAGACAAAAAGGAGAGCTTAGCGACTTTTTAGAAGGAGCAAATAAATTAAAGGATTTAAAGCCAGGTGATAAAATATTAATATGTGAAAGTTGTACTCATAATATATCTCATGAAGATATAGGTAGAATAAAAATACCTAGAATGTTAAATAAAATTGCTGGTGGAGAGTTAAATTTAGAATATAAAGTAGGCTATGATTTCAATGAAGATGTAGAAAATTATGATATGGTAATACACTGTGGTGCATGTATGGTAAATAGAAAAAGTGTAATAAACAAAATTAATTTATGTAAAGAAAAGAATGTTCCTATAACTAATTATGGTTTAGTTATAGCATATTTTACAGGTATATTAGATAGAAGTATAGAAATATTTAAATAATAAAGCTTAAATAACAAAAAGAGTATCTTAAATATTTAAGGTATTCTTTCTTTATTATAAATTAAAGTAGTTTTATTAATTATAGGCATACAAAAATAAGTTATATACGAATAAACTTTTAAAAGTAAACTAAAGCTATTTAAAAATAAAAAATATAATCTAACGTTAGTAACAGATATAAATGCACTTATAAAATATAGTGTAAGAGATACCTTTTTATGTATAAGTAAACTATTATAACATAGTAAAAATTCGTATTTAAATAAATAGGAATAGATATAGAATACTTGAAATAATAAATAGTAAAATGGTAAATAATAAACAATAAAAATAAAGTTAAGGAGAATTATAATATGGCACAAGTTATAAGTAGTGAAGAGTTTAATAATCTTGTACAAAATACAGAAGGAATAGCAGTAGTTGACTTTTTTGCAACTTGGTGTGGACCATGTAAAATGTTAGCGCCAGTATTTCAAGAAGTAGCAAATGATTTTGATGGAAAAGCAAATTTTTACAAAATAGATATAGATGCAAGTCTTGATATAGCAAGACAATTCAGCGTAAGTACAGTACCTACAGTAATAGTATTTAGAAATGGTGAACCTATAGAAAGATTAGTAGGATTCATGCCTAAAGAAAATTTAGCATCTAAAATAAAAGAGTATCTTTAAAAATAAAAAACTTTACAAGGTTAATATTAACTTTGTAAAGTTTTTTATTTTTATATTAAACTACGCATATGCAAATCATTACTATTGATAAAACAGCAAGTCATTGGTTTGAAAATTAATCAATTTTAGAAACAACATAAATTATTATACTAAAGGTACCTACAGATATTATAAGTATTAATTTTCTTTTTAAATTGAACTTAGGTATATTTCTTTATAATAATTATTTAAAAAATAGTATTCTAATTTTTTTAGATTGTTCATTTTCTACAGATTTACTCATAAATTAACTCTTACACTAAAAATGTAAAATATTATAAATAAATATTATCTTATACAGTAATTTGCTTAAAAGGTACTAATATTCTTTTATTTTACTTTTAAATAAATTACGATATGAAAATTATGAAAATTTAATAGAAATACTATATTAAATATATTTTAGTAAGGGAATTGCTACAGTAACAATTAGTAAAATAGTATCATAAAATACATAAAGGATATCTCAAAATATATTTATATAACGAGATAACTCCTTATTGTAACTTAAGGCGGTGTCATTATGAGAGGAAAAAATGAAAAAGTTGAAAAAGCAGTAAAAAAAGTAACTGACCCTATAGAAAAGGTAGGAAAAGAAGTTGTAAATGGAGTAGGTAACGTTGCTAAAGAAACAGTACAGGGAACTTTAAAAGTAGGAAAAGAAGCTATAAAAACAGGTGCTAATGTAGGAAAAGAAACTATAAATACAGGTAAAAAAGTAGGAAAAGTTGTAAAAGATACAGTTAAAAAAGGTAAATAATTAAAGAAAAGGAGTATACATAAGATTTGTATACTCCTTATTTATTAAAATTTAGACAAAATAAGCAAAAAATTAAAATCTTTTAAGCAAAATATACTGATTAAATAATTGTGATTAAATAGTTAAGTATAGATATATTAATAATCATATTGTGAATATAAAATAAATTTAAGGAATTGATGAAATTATTTTCAAAATGAAGCAGATTGAATTTTTTATATAGTAAAGTAACAAATTAGACTTTAGAGTCATATATATTGATTACAGATGTTTTAAAGTAGAATATTATCAATAAAAAGTACTATATAGATTATTTTAGACAAAAGGTATTACTAATTTAATTAGCTTAAACTTATCCAAAGATTAAGTTATAAAGCTATAATAGGTAAGCATTACAGAATAAAAGGAGATGTTTGTGAGAATGATAAATGAGAATAACCCAAATGAGGATAACTGTATAAATTGTGATAATTGTATTGATTGCGAAGAGTGCATAAATTGCATAAACTGTACAAATTGTACAAACTGTGAAAATTGTATAAATTGTATGGATTGTATAGGTTGTACAGATTGTACAGATTGCGAAAATTGTACAGATTGTGAAACTTGTACAAAATGTGAAAGCTCTATAGAATGTAAGGATAATATGAAATGCGAAGGTTGTACAAACTGTGAAGAATGTATTCAATGTGATGATTGTACTGATTGTAAGTTATGTGTAGAATGTGAAATATGTGCAATATGTGAAAGTTGTGAGCAATGTGAAAGATGTGGAAATTGTGAAAACTGTATAAAATGTATAGAGTGTAGAGATTGTATTGATTGGTTAGAAAATCAATCTTATATAGATTATGAAATATATGATTATGATGAATTAGAAGAGGAATAACCCAAATATATAAATAAGAATAAAGGACTTGAAGATAAATTAAATAAATTATAAAATACAGAAACTATAGATTAAATTAGTTAGAACTCCATAATATATAGGGGCTGTCGCATTAAGAGTAAATAATACAATATATAGTTATGCATAATT
>CALFLM010000072.1 GCA_937880075.1 uncultured Romboutsia sp.
ATTTTTTAAGTGATATACTTACAAACTCAAAATTAAAAAAAGCCACTACAAATGATTCTCCATCTAATACTTTAGGAAGTCTGACTATTTTACTTGATGGAAAAACAAGAGAAGCAGACGGTGGAGTATCATTTGAGTTTGAAAGAGGCATAACTTTAACTCCAATAGATAAAGATAGTGTATATGTTTTTTTAGAGATAAATAAACTTAGAAATGATAATAGTTTTAATACAGATGGGGTTATGCAAAAATCTTATATTATAGATTCTGAAAAATTAGTAAAATTTATAAATGAAAATACTTAATAAATTTAAATTGCAAGTTTAATTTGCAACTGTTATATAATATGAAATAGTATAATTAATAGTTTAATTGTTAGTTGCTACAAGGACATATATAGATTTAAAGGGGAAATTTCATATGAAAAAAATTATAATTTTTATTACAATGGTATCTGTATTATTGATTTTTTGTTTTTCAATTGACTACAATTTTGGTCGTTCTTATCATCATTTTCTTACTAAATCAACTGATCTAAGCAAAGAAAACGTTGAGAATATATATTTAAATGAAGAGATTAATAATGAAAAAATAGTATCTAAATATGGTAAAATATCAAATTTAAGCCGTAATAATGAGTTATACAACTACTATTTTCTAAAAGAAGGTATTGAAATTGCAACAAATAAAGATGACAATAAAATCATTAGATTTATTGTAAATGATAAAAATGTAAAGACTGAAAAAGGAATAAAAATTGGAGATAAAGAAGATAAAGTAGTTAAGTTGTATGATAATAATTATTACACTCATCTAGAGCAAGGTGTTAATATTATTGGTTATGTGGACAAAGAAAAAAATTGGTCTATAGAGTTTTTGTTAGAAGAAAATGACAAGGTATATTTTTATAGACTTGATTATAATTTTATGAAATAAAGTGGTATATGTTATAGTAAATTATACCGATATATATTTACAATATTAATATAATATGAATTACTATAATATTTTGATAGAAGTTATAAAAAATTATATTATGCATGGGAAGAGGGGATTTGAATGAAGAAAAAAAGTGTTATTATAGTTAGTGTATTATGTCTAACTATATTATTTTTAGGATTGATTTCTTATTCATCTAAAATAAAAAATCCTTTTATTGGACTAAAAGGGTTAATACTAATTAATTCTAGTGATAAAGATATTGTACAAGTATCAATTGACCCAGTTAGGTATATGAGTAGAAGTAATAATGTTGAAGGTTTCGTTGATTATATGATTAATAAAGGTTATAATGCGGAGCAATTAGGAAGTTCTGTTTCAGTATATAATGATGTAAAATCTTTAGCTTATGGTATAGAGGGATTTTTCTTGAGTAAATATAATATATATACAGAATTTGATTGTCAGAAATATCATAAATAGCAGTAACATATATATGTTGTATCATGACATTTTAATATAATATATGTCTAATCACTAAATTGGAATTTATTTAGACATATATTATATTAAATTTGTTTACTATAATCTTATTTTCAAGTCATATTTTAAATTTTTAGAAGAAAATGAATCTAAAAGTTTAGCATTATTTCTACTTTCTTTATCATTTATGATATATTTATTTAACCAATATACCATTGCATCTCCTCTATAGCATTTACCTATTAATTCTCCATTTTCGTAGTACCAAAATGGATGCTCCTCATTAGTATTATCAATCCAATTATAAAACAATTGTTTTATTTCAGACTTAGGAATGCTAATATTTTCAGGACAATATATATAATCAAAATCATCATCATGGTCAAATATAGCTTTTATAATCATCTTTTACCTCCTTTAAAATATTCTTATTTTATTTCACATTATATAATATTTGTGAATTTTCTTATATTATATAATTTATTAAATAATTTTCCAAATAATAAACAGCTTTAAGTATAACTTATTCCACAATATATTAATATTGTTATATCATATTAATTCAGAAATTAAAAATGAAATTATACTTACACAATCTAACACAGTTTTAATTATTTTTATTATAGATTTATGTATATCTAGGGATGAAGAAAGTTATTTTATTACACTTTGTAGTTCGTGTTGCATTTTAGCTCCATCATAAAATCTTTCATTAGTTTCTATATCTTCAGTTAAGTATGGATATTGTTTTTTATTTATAGCTATTATAGTGAGATATGAGGTAAAATATATTTTAAGGAAAGTATATGATAAAAAGATAATTTGAAATAAATCATATAAGTCAATCAGATTTAAAAAAATAACAACATATAAATTAAAATTAGGAGTGTCAATACATAATGAAAAATTGGAACAAGGGTGCTGAAAATAAAAAATTTGTAGCATCATTTAGTGGAGGAAAAGATAGCGCATTAGCTTTATACAAAGCTATGCAACAAGGAACAGCTTTAGGTATTATTGCAATGATGGAGGAAGATGGAAAAAGATCAAGAGCACATAGTTTATTTCCATCAATACTTAAAGCACAAGCAAAATCAATTGGAATTCCTATTTTTATGGAAGCTACAAATTGGGATAACTATGAAAAAGTATTTGTAGAAAAATTAAAAGAGATTAAAAACTTAGGTGCAGAAGTTCTTGTAACTGGAGATGTTGATATTCCAGAAAATGAATGTTGGCATGAAAGAGTTACTAGTAGTATCGGTCTTGAACTTGGTGTACCTCTTTGGAAAATGAATCATAAAGAAGTTGTTGAAGAATTTATTAATTTAGGATTTGTAACCAAGATTATAACTGTTAATTTAAATAAAGGCATGAAGAAAGAAGACCTTAGAAGAATACTTACTTTAGATTATATAAAAGAAATGGAAGATAGAGGGATTGACCCTTGTGGAGAATCAGGTGAGTTTCATACAGTAGTTATAGATGGACCTATATTTAGGGAAAAATTAAAAGTTAAAGATGGTGATATTAGTTCAGATGGGGATTATATGTATTTATCTTTAGAACTTGAATAAATAGTATTTGAAAAAGGCTAGAAATCAATGCGTTGCAACGTTTCTAGCCTTTTTGATTACTATTTATAACGAAATTATCTAACAAATCCTATTAATACAAATCATAATTAGCAAAATCTGATATAATTTTAAATTCTAAATCTATGCTATAAGTAATATATAAGTGAAGCTGAAATAACTACGGGTGTTAACTGAAATTAGGCTAATATTATATTACATTGGACTATGAGGTTATTAATTTCACCAAAAATATAACTGCTTAGATATTGATGCTAAGCAGTTTTGCTTATAATAAAAGTATATCAACTTATAAAGAAATGTCACTTAAAAGCCTAACTGGAATTTGAACTTGTGTAACATACTCATCTTCTAAAGAA
>CALFLM010000073.1 GCA_937880075.1 uncultured Romboutsia sp.
ATATTCTACATTTTTAATATTCTCTAAAGTAGATATTTCTTTTGATACTTTTTCTATCTCTTCTGAATTTTCTAATGTTACTATATAACAATCATCTAAAGGATTTTCTACTCCTTCTAATAAATAAGCATCTTCTCCCCAACTAACTTTCATATCATTTAACATAGCTTCTTTTTCTTTAAACTCTATATTTTTTATTCCTTTTATATTGCTTAATTTAGTTTTAATATTATCTATGCTAGTTTTATCTAAGTTAGGTTGAATAGATACTCTTATTTCATTAACTTCATATTTTGTTGTTTTTATAAATTGATTTGTATTTAATACAATACTAATTATTATACCTAATATTATTAACGATGCACTAATAGAAATTATAGATATAAAACTCATAGTTTTATTTTTTAAAATTCCTTTTATACCTTGCTTTACACTATATAAAAAATTAGACAGTAACTTCATACATTTCCCTCTTTGTGTCTTTTATTATTTTTCCTTCTTCTAACTGTATAACTCTTTTAGGAAATAAATTTATAATTTCATTATCATGTGTTGCCATTATAATAGTAACACCTTCTTTATTTATATCATTTAATATTTCTAATATACTTATAGAATTTTCTCTATCTAAATTACCAGTACATTCGTCAGCTATAATTATCGCTGGTTTATTTACTATAGCTCTTGCTATAGCTACCCTTTGAAGCTCTCCACCAGACAATTCATCTGGATATTTATTATACTTATCTGCTATTTTAACTTTCTCTAAAACTGACATTACCCTTGGCCTTATAGTTTTTGAGCTTGCTCCAACTGCTCTCATTGCAATTTCAACATTTTCATATACAGTCTTTTCTCTTAAAATCCTAAAGTCTTGAAATACTACGCCTAAATTACGCCTATATTCATGGATTTTTCGATGCTTAATCTTACTTAAATCTTGTCCTAGTACTGACACCCTTCCTGATGAAACTTTTTCTTCTCTTGTTAAAATTTTAAGTAGTGTGGATTTTCCCGCACCAGAATGTCCAACTAAAAATATAAATTCACCTTGACTTATTCCTAAATTTATATTATCAATGGATTTGTTTCTATCAGAATATACTTTTTCTACGTTGGTAAATTTAATCAATTGTATCACTCCATATATTCTATTTTTACACTAAATTTCTGCACATCATCTATTATATATTATAAATGTCATTTTTGTAACCATTTTGTAGCATTTTGTAATTTATTTTTATTTTATAATAATTCTATTTAAAACTAAAAAGCTATTTCATATTAAAATAAACTTTATATGAAATAGCCCCTTAACTAATATTTATTCTTTTTTATATTTTTTTCATCCTTTAAATATACTAGTCCATTTCCCTGTACAGTCCTAGAATATTCTAGGACTCTTGTATGTTTTATTAGTTGAGCATACAATTCTTCTTGTGTTAAATTTCTTTGGAATTCATTTTTAGACCAATTTTTTAATAAAGCTAGACTTCCTGTAACATGAGGTGTCGCCATACTCGTTCCACTTAAAACAGCAAATTGATTGTTAGGATACGTAGAAAGTATATCAACTCCAGGAGCAACTACATCTATAGCTGTATTAGAGTTAGAAAACTTAGCAGGTACACCTTTTTTGTCAACCGCACCAACAGATATTACATCTGCATACGCTGCTGGATATGAATATTCAAAGCTATCAGCATTTCCATCACCTTCATTGCCTGCTGCACAAACCACTAATATGTTACTATTAACAGCTTCTTTTATTACTTTTTCTAACTTAGAACTATTTTCCAATAACCCAAGTGACATAGATATTATATCTACCTTTTGCTCTACTGCATATTTTATAGCATTTATTACCCAACTTAGCTTTCCTGTTCCAGTTTTATTTATAGCCTTTAAAACATAAATTTTAGCATCTGGAGCAACACCTGTTATATTACTTCCATTTGCACATATAGTACCTATTACATGAGTTCCATGTCCAACTCTGTCAATTACTATATTAGGATTTTTTTTATCTTCATCTGTAAAATTCCTTACACCGATTATATTATTTTTTAGACTTTCATGATTTATATCACATCCAGAATCTATTACTGCAATCCTAACTCCAGCACCTTTTTGTGACTCTTGCCATATACTTTTTGCTTTTATCATTTCTACTCCATATATGGATTTTGTTCCCATGCCTCTAAACTCTTTATTTATTATAAAAGGCATTAGCTTTACATCTAAATCTAAATTTTCTATTTTCATTCATATCACTCCAAAATATTGTATATTAAATTATATATCTTTAGAGTGATTATGGTGATTAATATTATCACTTAAATACTTTTCAATATTTTCTAACATATATATTTCTTCTATAATATTTAAATCTATATTATTTATGTACTTTTCTTCGTCATTAGCTTTATATACACCATTTAATATATCTCCTTCGATGACTATATCAATTACAACTTTAGAATTTAAACAGTAAGTTCCTATCTTTCCTTTTTTATCATTTTTCCACTCACCAATATATTTATATAAACTACATACATATGTGCCTATACCATGTCGCTTACCTCTTTTAAAATCCCCTTCATATATTCCTTCATTTTTATATCTATATCTTCCTCTACCTTCAAATAAATCATCTTTAAATTCGCCTTCATATACAGTATTGTCTATAAACTTTAATATTCCATATCCTTTTTTTAATCCATATCTATATTCACCTTCATATGTATCACCACTAGCACTTATATAGCACCCATGTCCATGAAATACATTGTCTTTAAATTCTCCTATGTATTTATCTCCATTTGAATAAATATATTCGCCTTTTCCGTTAATTTTATCATTGAAAAATTCTCCTATATATTTATCTCCATTAGCTTTTATTAATTTACCATCTCCAGATTTTAAATTATCTTTCCACATACCTATATACTTGCTTCCATCTTTATAATATAATACACCCTTCCCTTCCTTTTTATTGTTAATAAAATGACCTTTATATATATCATTATTTTTATATGTATAAGTTCCGATTCCTTCAGCTACTCCATTTCTAAAATCTCCACTATATATACAACCATTGTTATAAGTATATTTACCTATACTGTGCATTAAATCATTTTTCCATATACCTTCATATTTTTCTTTATTTGAAAATATACAGATACCAAACCCTTGTCTTTTACCATTTATAAATTCACCTTTATACAAATCTCCATTATCATATTTATAAACTTTCTCATTATTAAAATATTTATCCACTACTTTATATGAATTATCTTTGTTTTCATTTTCAATCCGTTTAAGTGTTTTGCTACTGCCTCTCATGCTTAAATCATTATTTTTCTTATTCTTGCTTTTAGTTTTTGAATATTTTATAAATGTAATTATTATAAATATAGAAGATAATAATAGAAAGACTTTAAATATAGTAAAAAAATACACCTTTATTTCGTCCATATTAAATATAGTCTCCTTTTATTAAATTAAGATATATTAATTTATATTTTATAGATTTATTTATTATACTTGTAAAATCTTAATATATAAAAATTTAAAATTTATATTTTAAGCAAAATAAAAACACTGACATCATATCAGTGTTTTTATTTTACATTATTATTTTTCATAATTTTCTAAGAATGAATGTTTTACTCCATCTTGTTGCCATCCTAAAACAGAATCTATATTAACATTTTCAGATGCTTTAAATATAGATTTTTCAACATCTTTAAAGTTTTCACCTAAACTTTTTATAAGATCTTTTATTTCATATCTTTTATTACCAGTCTTTTTCGCTGCAACCATACATGCACAGTTTAATGGCCATATCCCACTATTTTGTATAAACCTAACTATATGCTCTTCTCTTATATAGTAAAGAGGTCTTATTATTTGTATCCCATCAAAATTTGTTGAATTTAATTTTGGTAACATTGTTTTAAAGTTTCCTGCACATAGTAAGTTTAACATAGTAGTTTCTATAACATCATCATAGTGATGTCCAAGCGCAAGCTTATTACACCCTAACTCTTCTGCCTTTGAATATAATGCTCCTCTTCTCATTCTAGCACACATATAGCATGGATAATCCTTAGCTATTTCATCTGCTATTTCAAAAATTCTAGAATCAAATAGATGTATTGGAATATCTAAGTATTCACAGTTATCTATAAGTAGTTGCCTTATGTCTTTATGATATCCTGGATCCATAGCTATAAATTCAACTTCAAAGTTAACTTGTCCATGTCTTTTTAATTCTTGAAACATTTTAGCCATAAGTAAACTATCTTTTCCACCAGATATGGCAACTGCTATTTTGTCACCTTCTTCTACTAAATTATAATCTCTTATAGCTTTTATAAATTTCGACCATAAATGTTTTCTATATTTTTTTATTATACTTCTTTCTATATCCTTTAATGGCTGTCTCTCATCAAAAGGAACTATAATTTCACAGCCTTTTCCCGCTAATTCGCTCATTTTATCACCTCATCCTTATGTGAACATGAAAATTATTTTATCATAAAATCTATTACTAGTTCAAGTGATACGTAAATTAAATACTTTTATTTATATTACTTCCTCAATATTTATTAGATTTTCGATGTTCTTATCTATTTATAGTAACCAAATTTGCTTGTACGAATATTATATTATTAGATATTTATTATCTAAATTTTTACTGGGAGGAATTTTGATGGAAAACAAAAAAAGAGGTGTATCTCAAAACTGTGGTTGTGATTTAGCTAGACCTTATGTAAATGACCAAACATTTACAAAGATGTATAACCTTTCTACAGCATTAAAATATGGAACATTATTTCCTGAATTAAATCTATTGGATTCTGTAATGTATAATAAAGATTTATATTCTACACCTAAAAAAAGATCTGGGGGTAAAAGATAATGAAACAAGAGTCTAGAAGTGAACTTATGGCAAGAGTACAAGAATTATGTTTTGCATGTTTAGATTTAAATCTATATTTAGATAATAATCCAGACGATAGTAATGCTGTAAGCATGTATAATAAATTAAGTAAGCAATTTGAACAAGCTAGATGCGCTTATGAAAGTAAATATGGGCCTTTGACTAATTTTGGGTATGCTCAAAGTAGATGCCCTTGGCAATGGTTAGACCAACCTTGGCCTTGGGATAGAGAATTTAATGATTAGTATCAAATATATAGGGGAGGATTTAAATTTATGTGGATTTATCAAAAAACTTTACAACATCCTGTTAATATAAAAAATGGAGACCTTGGTATGGCTAAATATTTAATCACTCAATTTGGTGGTCCAAACGGTGAATTAGGTGCTGCTTTAAGATATTTAAGTCAAAGATATACTATGCCTACAGGGAAATCCCGTGCACTTTTAACTGATATTGGAACAGAAGAATTAGCTCACGTTGAAATAATATCTACAATGGTTTATCAATTAACTTCAGATGCTACACCTGATGAACTAAGGGATGCTGGTCTTGGATCAAGTTATGCTCAAAATGGATTTGGAATATATCCTTCAGACTCCAATGGTGTTCCATTTAGTACTGCTCCTATAGCTGTTATGGGAAATCCTGTTACTGATTTACACGAGGATATGGCTGCTGAGCAAAAAGCTTTAGCAACTTATTATCATCTTATAAATTTAACTGATGACGTAGATATAATAAATGTTTTAAGATTTTTAGGTGAAAGGGAGATAGTTCATTATCAAAGATTTGGGGAAGCTTTAATGGATGTTTATGACTTTGACGAAAGTAAGCATATATTTTAAATTTTAAGTTTTATAGCAACGTATATAAATTTTATTTAAAATACGTTGCTTTTTTATATTCATTGTTTATATATTTTTCAAAAAATACTGCCTATAATAAGCAGTATAATTTATATATTAGATAAGACTCTTAACTTTATATCTTCATTCAAATTAATAAAAGTTGATATATTTTCTATATCTTCAATCATAAATATTTGCAAGTATTCATTTAATATTTTAAGCTGTGCATATTCAACTCTAGATGCAAAATAATAGCAAAGATTCTTAATGTATTTTAGATAACATTTATTCATCCTCACTTCTGTATACATAGAATTTGAAGATTCTCTAGATAATTTAAATAATTCCTTAAGCCTCATATATGCACATTGTTCATCTTTAGTTGTATAAAAACTAGATAATATTTCATCTAAAGCTTGTTCAACATTTAAAAGGGCTTTTGTGTTTATAAATAAATCTATATAATATGAATCCCTACTATACTTAAATTGATAGAAATCAGTTATTACATTCATAACTTCACTCCTTATCCTTTGTTTAATTATTAATTCTACTATATTATTATTTTCAATATATAGCCTTATTTATACACAATAAAAAAAATTCATTTAGTTTGAGCGACGTGTCGGCTAAATATTTTATTTCACTAACAATATATCTTTTCTCTCACTACAGATATATTAGTTTCTAAAAACAATTATTAGGATACAAATTATCAATATTATATATATTTTATACTTCTAAGTATTCATATTAAGAAGGAATACGATATTTTTTTATAGAATATAAATTGTTAAACACATTCTTATTACATTTTGGAGGAATATAATGAATTTATTACCTATCCCTTGGATGAAGTTAAAGCTAGAAAATATATATGATATTAATTTATATGGTTATTTGTATTTAATTTTTAATGATATAAATAGTAATTGTAATATTGATACCACTTCATTAAGCACATTACTAGAAGAGAATAATATTCTAGTTGATGACTCTCATCCCCTATATTTGTACTTACCAATGGAATTAAATAATCATATTTATAAATTAATGACTTCTTTTAAAGAGTTATATCAGGATAATGTATATATAATTTTAGGAGGATACAAAGATATTTATCCAAATTTAAATGAACTAGATTGTTTAGCTAATCTATGTAGTAAATATGAAAATTTAGATTTTATTGTAAATTATTCATACTTAATAAATAGTGATAAAACATATGAAATATTTACGTCTCTATCAGATACTCAAAATATATATATTAATCCAATATCATCTTGTTCAATATCTGGAATAGTTTTAAATTATCATATGAATCAACTTAATCCCAATAATGTTACTCATATATCATTTGTTAATTTAATTGATTATCCTTACAATGATGGATTTGTTGACTATTATTTAAAGGGATTAAACAATAATAACAATAACTTTAATTATAATTTATAGACTGCATTGCAGTCTTTTATTTTTTTGTAATATCATATAAAATTGTAGTATATAAGTTAGTATAAAAGGAGGTTTTACTATGAAACTTATATTAGCAGAAAAACCCTCTGTAGCTAAAACCATTGCATCATTTTTAGGTTCTAAAACTAGACATGACGGATACTTTGAAGGCAACGGATATATAGTTACATATGCTGTTGGTCATTTAGTTGGTTTATATGATATGAAAGATTATGATAAAGATAAATATTCGGGTTCATGGAAGTTAAGTAACTTTCCATTTATCCCTAAAGATAAATTCAAATTTAAAGTAGATAGTTCTAAAAAGAAACAATTTGATATTGTCAAAAAACTTATACATAGAGATGATATAGAGTATATAATAAATGCAACTGATAATGATAGAGAGGGAGAACTTATCTCCTTTTTAATATTCTTATTAGCTAAAAATAAGAAACCAGTAAAAAGAATCTTAGTTAATGAATGGACTCCTGAAGATATAACTCGTGGTATTAATAATTTAAAAGATGATATCGATATGAGAAACTTACAAGCTGCAGGATATACTAGACTTATAACTGATTGGCTAATAGGTATAAATTTCACTTCTGTTGCTACTTTAAAATACGGTAACGGAAAATTACTTAATATAGGACGTGTTATACTTCCAACAGTTAAATTAGTTTATGACAGAGATATGGAAATTTTAAACTTTGTCCCTAAAACATATTATGAGATAGAAGGTAATTTTAAATCCAAAAACGGTAAATATAAAGGTAAATATATAAAAGGAAAAGAAAGTAAATTTGATGATACAGAAGAAGTTAACAAAGTTATAAATAGTATAAATTCTAATGAAGGTAAAATTATAAATAAAAATGTTACTACTTCTAAAGAGTATGCACCTAAACTTTTCAGTTTGACTTCTCTTCAAGGATATATTACTTCTAAATACTCAAACTTTACATCTGATAAAGTACTAAGTGTGTGCCAATCACTTTACGAAGGTAGCGGAAAAGGTGGGTACATAACTTATCCTAGAACTGATTCAATATACTTAGAAGAGAGTTTAGCTTCTAAAGTTTCTCAAACTTTAGACAAGCTAAAAGTAGGTCTTGAATATGAAAATAAAATTAAATTTACCAAAACTAAAAGAGTTTTTGACTCTTCTAAAGTAGATAGCCATAGTGCTATAATACCTACTTATATAGTACCTACTAAATTAACCTCTGATGAACAAATCGTTTATAACGCTATAAAAGATAGGTTCATCGCTAATTTCATGCCACCTGCTGAATATGAAAATACTGAAATTAAAACTGATGTAGATTCAAATGTATTTTTAACCAAAGGTAAGGTTCTTAAATCTAAGGGGTATCTAGAAGTATATAATAAAGAAGAAAAAGATGATTTACTTCCAAGTATAGATATTAATGATATAGTTGAAGTTTTAGAAATTAAACCATTAACTAAGCAAACTACACCTCCAAAACCATACACAGAGGATACTTTACTTAAAGCTATGAAAAACTGTGGTAAAAATGTTCCTGATGATGATACTACTGTACTATCTGGTTATTCTATAGGAACATCTGCTACTCGTGCTGACGTTTTAAAAAAGATTTCTCAGGTTGGATATGTTGGTAAAAAAGGTAAATCTTACTTTATAACTGATTTAGGTAAAAACTTAGTCGAAATATTCCCAGTTAAAGAATTATTTGACGTTGATTATACTGGTAAACTTGAAAAAAGCTTAAGTGACATACAAAAAGGCAAATTTACAAGAAAAGAATATCTAAATAATATAATGACATTTATATTTAATAATGTTGAACTTATAAAAAGAGATACACAAAAAAATATTAGTACAGAAAATTACGTATATAATCCAAAAACTAAAGAGTCAACTATAAAAAATAAAAGTAGCAAATCTAGAAATAAAGATAATAATGAACCACTAGGAAAGTGCCCTATATGCCAAGGTGATGTTGTAGAAATAGAAAAAGGATTTATATGTAAAAACTACAAAGAATGTAAATTTGGAATTTGGAAAAATGATAAATTTTTAGAATATTATAAGAAAAAACCTAATAAAACTATGGTAAAAAGCATTCTAAAAAATGGATCTGCTAAAGTAAAATCCCTTACTTCAAAACAAGGTAATAAATTTGATGCTACTTTAAAATATTCTAAAAAAGACAATGGATATTTTGGTTGGGACATAGAAATATAAGGTTGCTAAATTTAGCAACCTTAAAATTTATCATTCAAAGTCTCATCTATTTTAGATCTTGCCATTTTTATAAATTCTGAAAAATTATATCCCTTTAACTTGCATCCACATTTAGGACAGTAGTCTAATTTTTTTAGATACTAATGCTCTACAACTAGGTTCTGGACATCTTACCTTTTCATTAACCTCATATACTCTAAGTCCACATCTTGGGCAGATTGTTCCCGGTCGAGATGACACATCTTTTCCACATCTTGGACATTTAGTCATATAGTATCCCTCCTGAAATTAAATTTATATAAGTAAAAAACCCTTCTATTAATCTATGCATTTAACTAGTTATAGTGTTCATACATATTTATACTTAGAAGGGTTTTTAATTATTTATATCATATTATATATAAAAAATAAATATACTTTATTTAATACTTACTGATTCTTACTATATAAGACTTTTTATATCTGCTTGAGCTGCAGCAAGTCTTGCTATTGGTACTCTAAATGGTGAGCACGATACATAGTTAAGTCCCATTTTATAGCAGAATTCAACTGAAGAAGGCTCTCCACCATGCTCTCCGCATATACCTAATTTAATATCTTTATTAACTGATTTACCTAGTTTAGCCGCTATATCAATTAATTTGCCTACTCCAGTTTGATCTAATACTTCAAATGGATCTTTAGGCAATATTTCTTTATTTACATACTCACCTAAGAATTTACCGGCATCATCTCTTGAATATCCAAATGTCATTTGAGTTAAGTCATTTGTACCAAAACTGAAAAAGTCAGCTTCTTTTGCTATTTCATCAGCTGTTAAACAAGCTCTTGGAACTTCTATCATAGTTCCTATAGTATAATCTATAGTTATATCTTCTTCAGATATTATATTATCTATAGTCTCTTTTACCATATCTTTTATAATCTTTAATTCTTTTACCTCTCCTACTAAAGGTATCATTATTTCAGGATATACTTTTACTCCTTGCTTTGTAGCTTCTATAGCTCCTTGTATTATAGCTTTAGCCTGCATATTATATATTTCAGGGAAAGTTATTGCTAATCTACAACCTCTATGCCCTAACATAGGATTAAACTCCTCTAAATTAGCAATTCTTCTTTTTATTTCATTTACATCTGTATCCATGATTTTACTAAGCTCTTTTATACTTTCATCATCATGTGGTAAAAATTCATGTAGCGGTGGATCTAATAATCTTATATTTACTGATTTTCCATCCATTACTTTAAATATTTCAAAGAAATCTTTTCTTTGCATTGGAAGTAATTTTTCAAGAGCTTTTAATCTTTGTTCTAATGTTTTTGATAGTATCATTTCTCTAACTGCAGGTATTCTATCTTCTTCAAAGAACATATGCTCAGTTCTACAAAGACCTATACCTTCAGCCTTAAACTTAAGTGCAGTTAATGCATCTTTTGGATTGTCTGCATTAGTTCTTACCATTAAAGTTTTATACTTATCTGCCCAATCCATTAATTTTTCGAAATTTCCAGTTAAAGATACTTCTGTTTTATTAACTGACCCTAGATATACATGTCCCGTAGAACCATCTAAAGATATGTATTCTCCCTCTTTTATTACTAAGTCTTCTATTCTTATCTCTTTGTTTATTTCATCGACCTTTATTTCTGAACATCCTGCAACACAACATTTACCCATACCACGAGCTACAACTGCAGCATGAGAAGTCATTCCTCCTCTTGCCGTTAATATCCCCTGAGCAGATACCATTCCCTCTATATCCTCAGGTGATGTTTCAAGTCTTACAAGTATTGCATCTTCTCCTCTATTAGCTGCTTCAACAACATCTTGTGCATTAAAATATACTTTACCACTACTAGCCCCAGGAGATGCTGGTAGTCCCTTTACTATAACCTTTGCTTTTTTTAGAGATGCATCTTCAAAACTTGGGTGTAATAATTGGTCTAATTGCTTAGGATCTATTCTCATAATAGCTTCTTTTTCATCTATTATATTTTCATTTACTAAGTCAACAGCCACATTTATTGCAGCCTTAGCTGTTCTTTTTCCATTTCTAGTTTGTAATATATATAATTTTTCATTTTCTATAGTAAACTCTATATCTTGCATATCTTTATAATGATTTTCAAGAATAGATGTTATTTTCACAAATTGATCAAAAGCATTTGGCATTAAATCTTTAAGATGAGAAATATCTTTTGGCGTTCTTATTCCTGCAACAACGTCTTCACCTTGTGCATTTAGTAAAAACTCTCCAAATAGTTTATTTTCACCAGTTGAAGGATTTCTAGTAAAAGCAACTCCTGTTCCACTAGTTTCTCCCATATTTCCAAATACCATTGATTGAATATTTACTGCTGTTCCTAGATTGTGAGGTATATCATTTAATTTACGATATATCCTTGCACGAGGATTATTCCATGATTTAAATACTGCTTTTATAGCTAGCATTAATTGTTCTTTTGGTTCTTGAGGAAATTCTTCTTTGATTTCTTTTCTATATATATTTTTGTATTCTTTTATTAATTCTTTTAAATCTTCACTAGTTAAGTCTGTATCAAATTTATACTCTTTATTTTCTTTTATTTTATCTAATGCATTTTCAAATTTATACTTAGGTATTCCCATTGCTACATCTGAAAACATTTGAATAAATCTTCTATAACTATCATAAGCAAACCTTTCATTCCCAGTTGCTTTTGCTAACGCAACTACACTAATATCATTAAGACCTAGATTAAGTATTGTATCCATCATACCTGGCATTGAAAATACTGCACCTGATCTAACTGATAATAAAAGAGGATTTTTATCTCCACCTAATATTTTATTTAGTTTAACCTCTAAATCAGCTAAGTGATTTTCTATTTCTTTTACTATATCTTCTCTTATTACTTCTTCATTGTCATAATAATCATTACATGCTTTAGTAGTTATAGTAAATCCAGGAGGCACAGGTAATCCTATATTTGTCATTTCTGCCAAATTAGCTCCCTTACCACCTAATAATGATTTCATATCTTTATTGCCTTCATCAAAATTATAAACATATTTAGCTTCCATTATTTAAAGTCTCCCTAATTTATTAATAAAACTTTTTTATTTATCATTGTCTTTATATATCTTTAAACCATTTTCTTTCATTATGTCTAGTATTATTCCTGCTGTTTCTTCTATAGCTTTATTTGAAACATCTATTACTGGACATCCAGCCTTTTTCATTATTTTTTCTGAATAATCTAATTCTTGAAGTATTCTCTCCAAATTAGCATAACTTGCATTACTTGATAAACCTAATGCTTTTAATCTCTCTTGTCTTATAGAGTTAAGTTTTTCTGGTGTATTAGTTAACCCTATAATCTTTTTAGGATTTATTTCAAATACCTCTTTAGGTATTGGTATTTCAGGTACTAATGGCACATTTGCAACTTTTATATTTTTATTTGCCAAATACATACTAAGAGGTGTCTTAGATGTTCTTGATATACCTAAAAGTACTATATCTGATTTTAATATTCCCCTTGGATCTTTTCCATCGTCATATTTAACTGCAAACTCTATAGCTTCAACTCTTTTAAAATAGCTTTCATCTAATTTTCTTATAATTCCTGGTTCTCTTTTTGGCTTTACACTAGTTTTTTTAGATATCTGCTTAAGTAAAGGTGTCATTAAATCTACATGACTTAACTCTTCCTTATCACAGAAATCCTTAGCTATATTTAATAAATTTTCTGAAACTAAAGTATATACTATTATCGCGCCTTCATTCTTACCACTTTCTAATATTTCCATTAAAAACTTCTCATCAGCAACATATGGAAATCTTCTTATTTCACAATCATTTTCTATATTAAATTGAGACAATGCAGCTTTAGTAACTTGTTGTGCAGTTTCTCCGACTGAGTCTGATATGACATATATAATTAAATTATCCATGTATTCCTCCTTAATTATCAGCTATTTCTAAAAATAATTTCGTTATATTAGTCTTAGATAGTCTACCTATTACTTTAATCTCATTTGTATTCTCTTCGTTTATTTCAACTACTGGAATAGAATCAACTTCATGCTCTATTATCTTTTTAGCTGCTAATATTACATCATCTTCTTTATTTACAGTTATAACATTAGGAGTTCTAGTCATTATCATACCTACTGGCATTTTATTTATATCTGCACTTCCTATTGTCGCTTTTAGTAAATCTTTTCTAGATACTATCCCACATAAATTTTCACTATCATCTATTATAAATATACTACCTACATCCGATAAAAACATTGTAACTATAGAATCGTATATATTTGTATCCTTCTTTATAACTACAGGCATACTCATTATATCTTTTACTTTTTTATCTTTTATTTTATTGCCTACTAAACTAACACCACTTATACCTGAGTAGAAATATCCAACCTTTGGTCTTGCGTCTAATATACCTGTCATCGTAAGAATAGCTAAATCCGATCTTAATGTAGCACGAGTTACTTTTAATATAGAAGCTATACTCTCACTTGTTATAGGTTCATTTTCTTTTACTATGTCTATTATTTTCAATTGTCTTGGATTAAGTTGAATAATAGTCACCTTCTTTCAAATATGATATGCTTTTAACTAAATATATCTTATATAGTATATAATATATCTTATGTATACATATTGCAAACTTTTTTTAAGATA
>CALFLM010000074.1 GCA_937880075.1 uncultured Romboutsia sp.
AACAAGTCCATAATTAAATCCTAAATCTACAACATTTGCTCCAAAATGAGAGTTCATCTTCAACTCTTCTTTGAAGCTGCTTACTTGAAATCCAGCTCTAGCAGATTCATTGACTTCCTGTAGACAAATTATATCTGCATCAGATTGCTTTAAAAAGTCAATTGTATCAAAAAGTGTAGGAAACATATTCTTATTAAGTCCACTATGTATATTGTAGCTTATTATATTAATTTCCTTTTTATGAGGAAATAACATTATCTCTATAATTAAAGATATTGACATTATAATTATTGTCAAAATTATTATAATAAATTTGCTCTTTTTTATAGTGTATCAACTCCTTCTGTCTTCTCATTTATATTATATGCGAATAAAAAAAATAAAGACACTTATATAAGTATCTTTATTTTTATAGTTTTATTTTTTATTTGTAAGTTTTTCTTTCATAATATAATTTATAACTTTTCGCCTTATATCCTCAGCACCTTCCTCGTCCTCTACATTTATATCTAATAGTCTAGCTATAGATTTCATATCATTTCTAGTTTTGGATTTATAACTTTCTATTAAATCTAGCTTTATCTTCTTTGGCTCTAATATATATTCCTCATTTCCGCTTCTATAGACTACGTATTTTTTAGAGTATTCTTTTCTATTTGAATATATATAGTTAGATATTCTTTTCAAGGCTTGAGTATATGAACTTTTCAAATTAACATTAATTCCTAAATATTTAGCAAATTTAACCAATTCTTTTTTTGATTTAAACAATTCCTCTGATTTTATTACCCTAGCCACAGATTGAATATTTTCTTGACTAGAACCTATTTTTAATATTTTTAAATATACTTTATTTACGCTCATATCTTCTAAGTAGTTTTTTATATTCTCATTTATAATTTTATCTACATTACCTTTAAAATATTTTTGGACACCCTTTTGAGATGAGTAATTACTAATTTCTTCTTGGGCCATTTCTAGTATCATTCTTTTTAAATTTTCTTTATATACTCTCTCTTCCAAGATACTCCCCCCCTGATTATTTATATTATATTCAATAAATTTTAAAATGTGAGTTAAGTACTTGAACAATTTTAAATCTACGTAAAAATAATTTATATATTTTTCATTTTGTATGTATATAGAAATTAAATCTGGATATAATATTAATGTAAAATAAAACATACTCAATCTCCCCATTAGACTTCTATTTTCCCCAATAGAAGTCTTTTTTTATAAAAATATAGACATCCATTAATTTGGATGCCTTTATTTCTAATATTTCATTATATCTTTTAGTTCAAAATCTAATTCTTCTATAACTTCTCTCAACTTAGTTATATCTATATCATCGTTTATATCAACTATTGCATATTTATTCTCTAAGCTAATTTCTATAACTTTAACTCCTTTTATATCTTCTGTAAGGGCTGTATTTAAGTGATTTACGCAGTGGTTACAACTCATTCCATCTATTAATAACTTCTTTTTCATATTAGAATACCTCCTTATACCTTATATATATTGTATCATAATATTTATTATATATATATTAAAGTTAAAAATATAGGTATCATTTATAATTTAAATATTATTAGTAATATTTTTAATTATTGTAAAAGATAAATTATTATATAAGTATAAAATCACCTAATAAAATTATTAGATGCTTTTATACTTATTTTGCTATATCAAGATTAGTAATGCCTTCATATATATCAAAGCTATTAGGACTTATTTTACCTTCTATTCTCTTATTACTTACTATATAATCATCTCTAATAACTAAACTCATAAATAGTGCATTTTCATTTACATATTTCTGAATTGATTTGTATATATCGCTTATTTGAGATTCTGTAGTTGCATTTTTTAACGAATTAATATAATTAGTTAATTTTTCATCTTCATACCCTATACTCTCAAGTATATTAGTTGAATCTGGTACCAAAGATAATTCCCACCCAACTAATGCTAAATCATAATTTTTCTCATTTAAAGCCTTACTCATATCTTCACTTGATAACTCTTCAATTGTATTTTTTATCCCTATATCTTTCAAATTATCACTTATTATATAAGCTGACTTTATTCTTTCTGAATTATCTTTATTTACTATTATCTTTAAATTTAATTTTGATATTTGCTCCTTTATTTCTTTCTTTTTATCATCTTCTGTATTTGTTACATTATTAGCTGTATTATCTTTTTTATTATTTGTTTCTAAATTTGATTTATTAACGTCTTGTGATGTATCTTTATTATCATTTGTATTTTCAGCTGTATTGTTGATATTTTCATTTGCCTCAAGAGTTACTTCTGATAAATATTTTTTAGCGTTTTCTTTACTATACTCTAAAGTCTTTATATCTTTATCATAATACTTTGACTTAGAATTAAGTGGAAAATTTATTAAAGTAGCATTATTTATATACCCTTCTTCAAGTATTTTCTTCTTATTAATCGAACTTGTTATAGCTTTTCTAAAGTTTATATCTTTAAAAAATTCATTATCATAATTAAAAAGCAAACATTCATAATTTCTACTTTCATATGTAGTTGTTTTAAACTCTTTTTCATGGAATTTACTTAAATCATCTAATGAAATCTTAGCTATATCACTATCTAGTGATATGACCATAGATACTTGAGCTTCTTCATCTGGTACAATTTCAACATCTATATTTTTTGCAGTTGATGGAAGTTGATCATAATAACCATCATTAATAATTAATGATATATTTTTTCTTTCCTCATAATTTTTTATTTTATATGCTCCATTTCCTACTAGATTATTTTTGTAGTTATTTATATTCTTACTATTCTCTAGTTGTTTCTCTGATACTATGGGAAATATTAATGTATCTATAGAAAAGGCATATTTATTCTTAAAATTTATACTAAACTCTTTATCATTAATTATTGATATAGATGATATATTTTCAATTAGTACATTATATGGACTATCAATATTTTGCTTAATTAAATCTACAGTAAATTTCACATCACCAGAAGTTAATATAGTTCCATCATGCCATTTAATATCTTTTAGTTTAATATTTATAGCCATACCATCATTTGCTATGTTATATGCTTCTACTAACTGCGGAACAGTATCATAATTTTCGTCTATAGTAAATAGACTATCATATATTAAGTTCATTATATAACCAACTGATTTATTTTTATTAGTTATAGGATTTATAGTTTCAGGTTGCATCATAGTTAAATTTATAGTTTTAGAAGTTATTGCACTAGGTTTATTCTCTAAAATCTCTCCACTTTGTTCTTCCTCACTACATCCAACTAAGCTGGCTACCATAACTAGAATAATAGTCATAATTTTTATCTTATTCATCGATTTAACCTTCCTTGCTATATAACTTGTTGTACATTTTATAATTTTTAGTTATTTTCTTTACATACATTGAAGTCTCTTCAAATGGTATTAAATCTAGTGATATTCCATCTTTACTATAACTATGATCATTTAGCCATTTGTTAACATTCCCTGACCCTCCATTGTACGCTGCTATAACTAAATCCAATCGACCGAATTCTTTATATAATTTATTTAAATACCAACAACCTATTTTTATATTGGTCTCAGGGTCAAATATATCTATATCTCCTAAATTCATTTCTTCTTTTGCCCATTCCCTTGTTATATCACTTATTTGCATAAGTCCTTTAGCACCTTTATGAGATACAGCACCTTTTCTAAACTTGCTTTCAACTTTAATAACACTATATACTAAATTTTCATCTAAACCAAATTCCTTTGAATATATTTCAACATATTCTGAGTACTTTCTAGGATATAATATTTTATTAATAGTTCCTTTTTCTATTAGTATAAAAGTACATAGTATTATAATAATAGCTAAAACAAAAAATATTTTTTTCTTAGCCACACCAATTCTCCTTCATATATAATAAAAATTCGTTTGTTTTCTCTTTAAGTTCTTTTAAGTCTCCAGAATTGTCTAATACATAATCTGCATACTTTACCTTATCTTCTTGACTTATTTGAGAGCTTATCCTGCTTAAAGCTTCTTCTTTAGTACAATTATCCCTTTTTTGTATTCTATTTACTTGAATATCCTCATTGCAAGTTATAACTAACACTTTATCAACTATATCCAAATAACCACCTTCTATTAATAAAGGCGCATCTATTGCTACTATATATTTATTATATAATTTAGCTTTTTCTATTTCATTTAATATTTTTTCCTTAATTTTGGGATGTGTTAAATTATTTAGCTCTATAAGTTTATTGTCATCATTAAATACTATATTTCCTAAAGCTTTTCTATTTAAGCTTCCATCTTTATTTTTTATACTATCACCAAAATGTTCAAATGCTAAAGCTAAAAGTTTTTCATCTTCAAAAATTTTTCTAGATATTATGTCTGCATCTATTATATCTATATTATTATCTTTTAATATATTAGATAGACTGCTCTTTCCACAACCTATACTTCCTGTTAATCCTAATATAATCATAAAACACCTACTTTGTATCATACCAAGAATTTCCTATGTTTAAATCTACATCTAGGTTTACATCTAAACATACTGCATTTTCCATTTCATCTTTAACTATTTTCTTAACTATATCTATTTCACTATCTATAGCTTCTACTATAAGTTCATCATGAACTTGAAGTATAAGTTTTGATTTTAAATTATTTTCTTCTAACTTTTTATATACATTTATCATAGCTATCTTTATTATATCAGCTGCACTTCCTTGTATAGGTGCATTCATTGCTGCTCTTTTTCCTGCGTTTCTTAACATAAAATTACTTGATTTTATTTCTGGTATATATCTTCTTCTATTCAGTATCGTTGTAACATATCCACTATCACTAGCATTATCTATAATATTATCCATAAATTCCTTTATCTTATTATATTTATTAAAGTAATTTTCTATATACTCTTTTGCTTGTTTTACTGGTATATGTAAATCTTCTGATAATCCAAAATCACTTTTACCATAAACTATTCCAAAATTTACAGCCTTTGCATCGCTTCTTTGCTTACTAGTTACCTCATCCATACTAACATTAAATACCTGAGATGCTGTTTTAGTATGGATATCTTCATTATGCTTAAATGCATCTATCATAGTCTTATCTTTACTCATATGAGCAAGGACTCTAAGTTCAACTTGAGAATAATCGGCATCTACTAACTTACATCCTTTGTCTGATATAAATACCTTTCTTATATTTCTTCCCATTTCAAGCTTAACTGGTATATTTTGTAAATTAGGTTCAGTTGAAGAAATTCGTCCTGTTGTAGTTATAGTTTGATTAAATGATGAGTGTATTCTTCCATCTATAGGATTTATTATAGATAATAACCCTTCTACATATGTTGAGTTTAATTTTACTATTTGCCTATACTCTGTAATTTTATCAATTATAGGACTTTGATCTTTTAATTTATCTAATACTTCTGCATTAGTTGAGTATCCAGTCTTAGTCTTTTTAATAACTGGAAGACCTAATTTTTCAAATAATATTACTCCTAATTGTTTAGGAGAATTTATATTAAATTCCTCTCCTGATATTTCATATATTTCACTTTCAAGTTTTTTTATTATTTCTTTAAATTGTAAACCTAATTCATTTAATTTTTCCTTATCTACCTTTATCCCTTCATACTCCATATCTGCTAATACTTCAACTAAAGGCATTTCTACATGATATAGTAATCCATCCATATTACTTTCTTTTAAGTTTTCTTCCATTATTGGCATTACATTTTTTACAGTATCAATTACCTGAGATATATGACTACTTAGTTCTTCAAAGTCTAAATCTTGATATTTTTTAGCTTTTACACCTTTACCTAATAATTCTTCCTTTGTTTTTACTTTTTTAGTTAAGTATTTCATAGCTATTGCACTACATTCATATGATGTTGATGACATTGAATCAATTAAATACTCAGCAATAGTTATATCAAAATATATGTTTTCTAATTTTATACCATATGGTCTAAATGCTATGTAATCATCTTTTAGATTATATCCTAATTTCTTTATTTCATTACTTTTAAATATAGATTCTAACTTATGTATTTGATTTTCTTCTATATAATATATGTTTTTACCATCTACACTTAAAAATATATACATTATCCTTTTGTCTAATATATTACCTTCTCTTGTTACTACCTTTATTATTAATTTATTATTTTCTTGTACCTTATTTATAAATTCATCTATATCCTCTAGCTTGGATGCTTCTAAATTAACTTCATTAACTATTTCTTTGTTATCATCTAAGTTTCCTATCCTTGGAATTAAACTTGTAAAACCTAAATATTTAAATCCATCTAAAATATCTTCTGCATTATAATTTCCATACTCTAATTCTTCTAAATTAAATTCTATAGGAACATCTCTTATAATAGTAGCTAATTTTTTACTCATTATAGCTAGTTCTTTATTTTCTTCTAACTTCTTTTTTGTACTTCCTTTTATACTATCTATATTATCAAATATACCTTCTATGCTAGAAAACTCTTTTATAAGCTTTATACCTGTTTTTTCTCCTATGCCTGGAACACCTGGTATATTATCAGATTTGTCTCCCATAAGACCTTTTAGATCTATAAATTGAGTAGGCGTCATTTCATATTTTTCTATAACTGAATCATAATTATATTCTTCAACTTCCCCAACTCCCTTTTTAGTTATTAAAGTAGTTGTTTTATTAGATGCAAGTTGTATGGCATCTTTATCTCCTGTAACTATGTATACTTTAAATCCATTATCTTCTGCTGTTTTAGAAACCGTACCTATTATATCATCCGCCTCATATCCATCAATTTCTAACCTATGTATATTAAATTTATCTAATAAATCTTTTAACGGTTCAAACTGCTCTCTTAATTCATCAGGCATTTTCTTTCTTCCAGCTTTATATTCTTTAAATTCTATATGCCTAAATGTAGGCGCTTTTCTATCAAAAGCAACGCTTATATGTGTAGGATTATATGTATCTATTATTTTAAGAAGCATATTAGTAAAACCATATACTGCATTAGTTTTTAATCCTTCTTTATTACTCATTTCTGGTAAAGCATAAAATGCTCTGTTTATTATCGAATTTCCATCTATTATAACTAATGTTTTATCCAAATTTATCACTCCTATTGTTTATATAATTTAATTATAGCTATTATATACCAATGTCTATTATTTAATATTACCATAACATATTATGAATATTAATACCAATATATATTGCCAGTATTTTATCTAAGTGCTATAATATTTATATATCATATGCCGGATTGGTGAAATGGCAGACACGACGGACTCAAAATCCGTTTCTAATTATAGAGTGTGGGTTCGAATCCCACATCCGGCACCATTATAAACACTATCTATTATAGATAGTGTTTATTTACATTTTAAGGTAATTTCAACTATTTCTGGCTTACAATTTATCCTGGGTAATACCTTTGATCCACCTAACCCCTTGCTTAATATCATGGTAGATTTACCTATATTATACTCTCCTAAATCATACTTAGGAAAGAACTCTCTATTTGGAGAAAGTAAACCTCCTTTAATTGGAATCCTAATTATCCCTCCATGTACATGACCTGCTAATACTAAGTCAGCTCCCCAATTTGAGTATCCCTCAAAGAAAAATGGTGTATGTACTAATAATATATTATATTCTTCATTATTTATTTTTCCTAGTTTTTTTTCTACATCATATTTATTAAAATCTAACTTCTTATTTTTATAATTTCCATTAAATAGATATGGATAGTAATTATATGGAACTATTAAACCATAAAGATTTATACACTTACTATCTCTTTCTATTTTAACCCATTCATTCTCTAAATTGATAATATCTTTTCTCTCTAGTTGTTTAAAATATTCCTTATACAATTCTTTGTATCTATTTATCATTACCTTTTGCTCATGATTTCCAATTATATGATATACTCCGTACTTTTTACTTAACTCATCTATTAATTTTAGTGCTATGCTAAAATCTTCGTTTGCACCATCAATCAAATCTCCAGTTATACATACTATATCTGGATTTAATTTATCTATTTTTTCTAATAAGATACTATTGTCTATTCCAAAGCTTCTATTGTGTAAATCACTTATTTGAACTATTTTAAATTCATCAAATATTTTAGGTATTTTTCTACTTTGTACTTCATAACTTGCACACTCTATATCTTCTGATTTATACATACAATATATATATCCACCGAGTAATACAATTGCACCACTTATAAGTAATTCTTTAAACATTATACTCCCTACCTTTTAAATATCATATTTAGCCAATATAAGTTTTAAACTAATTATTTATAATTATATCAGTTTATTAAAGTATATTATAGTAATTAAAAAGAGACTATACTTGAAATAGTATAATCTCTTTTTGCTATTAATCATCTTTTTTTACTTTGTGATAAAGCTTTTGTGTCTTTGTTTTGTTAGATCCACTATCTTTAGCTCCTATGTGTAATCCATTTTCTATTCCTAACTCAGATCCATGTTCAAAGTACATTTTTCTCATTTCTGCTTTTGATTTAGGTCTGTCTTTAAGTCTATTTTTATTATTATCCATGATAAAATTAATCCTCCTCTAAGTCTTTCTTAAGATTAATTTATCCAAAGTTTTAATTCATATTCTTTTTTCACTGTTAAATTATTTTCTATTGATATAACACTCTAAGTATTATTTTTAACTTTATTTAAAGAATGAGAAATCATTTAATAAGTTTAAACATTCACTTATTTCCACTATTTTAATATCTTCTATCTTATCAGATTTATTGTATACTAACATAATTTCATTATTTGAAGGGTTTATTTTATTTAGTAAATATAATTTTATATTTTTTTCTCTTTTATTATCATAAATATCAAAATTTGGTTTGATATCTCCTATATCTTTAAAAAATAATTCTATATCTTCTCCTACATATTTATCTAATTTTATATTTTCAAATTTATCTAATAACAAATTAGGTTTTTCGCTATATCTATCTACTACTATATCTACACTTGATTTAATGTTTTCTTTTTCATCTTTAGATAAAAGTTCATAAGTTTGAACTTCCTTTACTATATCATTCTCAAGTTGTATATATAAAGCACTACTTTTTGACTTGTCCACATTAGCCTCTTTTGGATATATCAATCTAATATTTTCTATGGTATTAAGTTTTTCTATATTTTCTATACCTTTTACTTTATCAATATCAATATAATAGGCCGTGCAGTATGGACTCCCCATGTTCTCTAATACATACTTATAATCTTTTCCAATTATTTCATTTACATTATTTTGTACTTTAGTCATAGTTTTTTGATAAGTAGCTTCATCCGCTATTGCTTGTACAGAATCTATATTTTTACCGCTACATCCAGTAACTAAAAAAGCAAATGAAATAAAGCTAATTGTTAATGCTTTTCTTATATTCATCATCTGCCCTCTCATATTAATTATTTTAAAATTTAATTTACCTTTAATTCATTTTATTACTATATAATAGATTATATACTATTTATTTAAATCTTATAAATATATAATCATAATTTGTAATATTTTTGTAATAAAATGTACTATTAACTCAGATTATAAATTTAATTATATATATTTTTTAATAATAATTCTGCATTATAAAATAATTTTATTGTTTAGTGTATTTTGAACAATACAAAATAATAACTTTACCTAATGAAGTATTTTAATTAAA
>CALFLM010000075.1 GCA_937880075.1 uncultured Romboutsia sp.
TTGGTTTGTTAGTTTCAATTCTATAAATTAACCTACTGTTTAATTTTCAAAGTTCATTTCACAACTTCTTAAGTTTACCAAAGTTATTTTTCTTTGTCAACTTATTTTTTTAAGTTGTTTCTTTTTGTTTGTCCCTTTCTTAAGGACAAGTAATACTGTATCACCTTTATTTTATATCGTCAACACTTTTTTTAAAGTTTTTTATATTTTTATTTCTATTTATAAATTATTCTATATTAGAATACCCCATTTCACAAGATTTATACAATTATATATAACTTAATTTAACCTTTTATACTAGAGTAGTATTTATACTTTTATTTTTTTATATCCATTCAAAATTAACAAAAAGAATTAGCCTAGACATATTCCCAACATGTATCTATTCTAATTCTTTTTTAATTTATTTTTCTAATAAACTTTCTATTCTGCTTAAATCAAATCCTAATACATGCTCTCCATTTATAAGTATAACCGGAACAGACATATATCCCATTCTTATTAACTCCCTTTTAGCTTCTAAATCTTTAGATATATTATACTCTTTAAATTCTATATTTCTATTTTTTAAATATTCTTTAGCTTTAATACATTGTATGCATGTATCACTAGTATATATCTCTACATGTTTCATTTTAATATACCTCCTAAGCATAATATGCTTGTATTTTTTTATTATATTAGATTATTATTATCACATATAAGTTGATAAATAATTGAATACTATGTAATATTTTAATTTTTTAAGGTATAATTAATAATACATAAAATTATGTTATTGTTCAATATAACTCTATTATATTAGGAGGAAATTTTATGGGCAAAAAAGTACTTATTATGTCAGCATCTACTGGTGGCGGGCACAATAGAGCTGCTCGTGCAATTAAAGAAGAACTTGAGAGTAGAACTGTAGATAATATGTATATAGAATGTGAAATCGTCGATAGTTTAAAATTAGTTAATAATACTATGGACAAAGTAATTTCTAGAGGCTATGAAAAATCAGCACTATATACACCCAAGGCATATGGTAGTGTATATAGATTTTCTGAAACTACTCTTGCTTCTAAGAATGAATTTAAAACAAATCCACTTACATCTTTAATGGCTAGAAAATTCAAGCATTTATTAAATGATTCTATTCCTGATTTAATCATAGGAACTCATCCATTTCCTATGATAGCTCTTAGTACATTGAAAAAAAATAGTAATATACACTCTTTAATCCGAAATGAAGGCTTTTATAAATCTAGCAAAGTAGATATACCACCTATGATATCTGTTTTAACAGACTATACTACTCATTCAACATGGATTCAAAATGAAATTGATTATTACATTGTTGGACATGAATACGTTAAAGAATTACTAGTATACGAGGGTGTTGACAGTGAAAAAGTTAAATCTTTCGGTATTCCTGTCGAGAAATCTTTCTTAAGTCATAGAGATAGAGAAACTGTGTTAACAGAGCTAGAATTACAACCTGAAAAATTAACAGTATTACTTATGGGTGGAAGTTTCGGGGCTGGTAACATAAAGGAAACATTAGAAGATTTGCTTACTATAGATAGAGATTTTCAGATATTGGTAGTAACTGGAAGAAATGAGCATTTAAAAGAAAAGTTATCAAAAATGTTAGATTCTACTGTACATAATAAAAATGTATGTTTATTAGGATATACAAATAAAATGAATGATATCTTAGCTTCTATTGATGTATTAATATCAAAACCTGGGGGTCTCACTACTACAGAAGCATTGCTTAATAATGTACCTATGATCGTACCATACTTTATACCTGGGCAAGAAGAAGAAAATCTAGACTTCTTAACTAATTGTGGGGCTGCGCTTAGGACTACTAAAAAGTATAGCTTACCTGTTTTACTGAAAGTTCTTATAGATGACCCCTCTAGGTTAGATAATCTTAGAAAAAATATAAAGTCTATAAGAAAATTTAATTCTGCAGCTAATATATCTAACTTAGTTGTAGATATATTAAGTAATAATGAATAAATTTTAATACATGCTGAACACGTATAATTATAAAAAGAGCCTTGAGATAATTTTATTATCACTTGGCTCTTTTTTACTAGAAAAAATATTTAAATATCATCATATAAAAATTTTAAACTTAGTATCTAGGCTCATAAAAATCTTCTTCATAATCATATTGATAATTCTTATAATTATTTCTAAATTCACTACACACACTACTCGAAGATTTTTTAGATTTTTTCTTAATCAAAGCATCTATATCTATATTCTTTGATTTTTTTTCTTCTAATATAGTACTAGATTTTTTCATAGATTTATATTTTTCTAAATTCATAGTTGTTTCCATATTACACTCCTATTAAAACATAAAAACCGAGGTATATACCTCGATTTTTTATATTTCTCTTCTACCTTCTAAAGCTTTAGATATAGTAACCTCATCAGCATACTCTAAATCTCCACCTACTGGTAGACCATGTGCTATTCTTGTAACTTTTATACCCATAGGTTTTAAAAGCCTTGCTATGTACATAGCTGTTGCTTCCCCTTCTATAGTTGGGTTAGTAGCCATTATTATTTCTCTTACGTCTTGTGTTCCTAATCTTTGTATAAGCTCTTTTATCTTTATCATATCTGGTCCTATACCATCCATAGGAGATATAACACCATTTAATACATGATATTGCCCTTTAAACTCTCTAGTTCTTTCCATTGCAGCCACATCTCTTGGATCTTCCACAACGCATATTACACTAGAGTCTCTATTTTTATTAGAACACATACTACAAGGATCTGTATCCGTTATATTACAACAAATAGAACAGTATTTTATTTCTCTCTTAGCTTCTATTATAGCTTTAGATAAAGATTCTACATCATTAGTATTCATATTTATAATATGAAATGCTAATCTTTGAGCAGTTTTTCTTCCAACTCCAGGAAGCTTTGAAAATTCTTCTATCAGCCTAGTTATAGGCCCTGTATAAACTTGCATATAATCACCTACTAGAATAATCCTGGTATATTCATTCCTCCAGTTACTTTGCTCATTTGACTTGATTGCATTTCGTCAACACTTCTTAATGCTTCATTAACAGCACTTAAAACTAAGTCTTGTAACATTTCTATATCATCTGGGTCAACTACTTCAGGTTTTATATTTATATCTATTAATTCTTTCTTACCATTAACCTTTACAGTAACAGCTCCTCCACCAACAGAAGACTCTATTTCCTTTGCTTCTAACTCAACTTGCATTTTTTGCATATTTTCTTGCATTTTTTGAGCTTGCTTTAATAAATTATTCATATTTCCAGGCATCATTCCGCCTCCAAAACCTCTTTTAGCCATAACTAAAATCCTCCTTTAAAAATTTTTCTATATTTTATTATTATATCATAATCCTTTTTATTATTAATCTTGTTTTTCTTCATTATCCTTTATTTCAAGTATTTCTTCTTTTACTATAGACTTTAGTATTTCTTCACCTTTGTCAACTTTTTCGTTTTTTATTTCAAGTTCTATATTTTTAACTTCAGATTCTAATATTATCTTTATACTAAAACTTCTATTTATTGTTTCTCTTATTATCTTTTCTATATATGATATAGTATCTGGATTACTTAATCTTTTCTTTGCAAATTCAAACCCATGTCCATAAATTATATATAAATTATTATTATAAACATTAAATCCACTTACATCTCCTAATAAGAAGTATACAGGCATTTGTTTATTTTCTTTGTCTTCTTTTATATTTTGTCTTATCTTTTGCCATGATGACTCTATTAATTTAACATCTTCACTTTTTACATTTTCATATACTATTTCTTCAGGTTCTTCTTCCTCTATAACTATTTCATTTGTCGATATATTATTCTCTCTTGTATTTATTTTTATATTACCACTCTCAATAGTTTTTTCTAAATTTTCTATTCTTTTTATTAAAGCTTCTTTACTTTCATCAAACATAGGTTGAGCAGTTTTCATAATAGTAACTTCTGCTAATACTCTAGGATTCGATGACGATTTCATATTATCTTGAGTCTCTGATAATATATTTAAAATTCTTATTAAATCATTTATATCTACTATCTTAGATTGTTCTTTCAATTGATTTATAGTTTCTTCTGGAAGTGATATAATCTCATCTAATTCTGTTGAGACTTTACATACCATTAAATTTCTAAAATGATCTATTAAGTCATTTATTAAGTTTCTTATATCTTTCCCCCATACAACAAACTCATTTAATATTTGAAGAGATTTCTTTGTATCCTGATCTATTATTGATTGAGCCATTTCAAATAATTGCTCTATATTCACTGTTCCTAATAACTCTATAGCATCTTTGTATTCTATTTTATTATCTGAAAAAGATATACATTGATCTAGTATACTAAGAGCGTCTCTTAATGCCCCTTGAGAGTTTCTAGCAATTAAGTTTAGTGCCTTTTCTTCTACTTCTATATTTTCTTCATTACATATTCTTTGCATCCTAGCGGTCATATCTTTAACAGTAACTCTTTTAAAATCAAACCTTTGGCATCTTGATAAAATTGTCGCTGGTATTTTATGAGGTTCTGTAGTAGCTAATATAAATATTACATATGATGGTGGCTCTTCTAAAGTCTTTAATAATGCATTAAATGCACCTTGAGATAACATATGTACCTCATCTATTATATATACTTTATACTTAGCCTTAGCTGGAGAATATTTAACACTTTCTCTAAGTTCTCTTATATCATCTACACTATTGTTAGAAGCAGCATCTATTTCTACTACATCCATAACATTATCATTTAATATATCTCTACACACTTCACATTCATTACAAGGCTCTTGATTAACACTATTCTCACAGTTAACAGCCCTTGCAAATATCTTAGCTGTTGATGTCTTACCTGTACCTCTTGTACCTGAAAATAAATAAGCATGACCTACATTATTATTTTCTATCTGATTCTTTAATGTTCTTATAATATGTTCCTGACCTACAACATCTTCAAAATTTTGAGGTCTATACGATCTATATAAGGCTTTATGCATTCCTTTCTCTCCTTAATGTAAAAATCAATCTAATATATTAATTTCCTATATATTGAAATATTATATCACTATCTTTAATAAAGTTATATAAATTAAAATTTTGCATATTAAAAAAATCCCTGATTAAAGGGATTCTATTTTTATATATTAAATGCTGTACACCATCTATTGACTTTGCCTCACAAGCGTTACCTAAACAGTTAGCTCGGCTTAGGCACCCCTACGGCACACGAAAGTGATCACTTACCGCTGCTTCCTTCCGGATCTGACGGGGTTCATGAGCTCCCGTTGCGCAGGACCTAAACGTCAACACCACTTATTTAGGGCAGCCTTACAAAGCAAAAGCCTCTAGATGGAATTCAATCCTGCTATAGCGGATTGCAGGTTACAGGGCACCGCTACCTCCCCATCTAGTACAGCAAAATTACAACCATATTTAAATATTATCTGGCGGAGAGTATGGGATTCGAACCCATGATACGTTTTTGACGTATACTCACTTTCCAGGCGAGCGCCTTCGACCATCTCGACCAACTCTCCATATTATCTTTTCCTTAAATTCTTAAAAAATTCCTGTAATATATTAGAGCATTCTTCTTGTAATATACCGAATGTGGTCTCGATATTATTATATTGATAATAATCTATTTTAAATTCATGTTGTTTTTCTGTATATGCATTTTTTATATGTTTCGTTCCAATTATAAGTTTTTTTATTCTAGAGTGAACTATTGCTCCACTACACATTATACATGGCTCCATCGTTACATATAAATCACAATCAACTAGTCTCCATCCACCTAATTTTTCTGAAGCTTGCCTTATAGCTAAAACTTCTGCATGAGCTGTGCAATCATTTAATGTTTCAGTTAAATTATGAGCTCTTGCTATAATTTCATTATCTTTTACAATTATAGCTCCTATAGGTGTTTCACCTTTCTCATATGCTTTATTTGCTTCTTTTAAAGCCTCTTTCATGTAGTACGAGTTTTCCATATCTCCTCCTAAAACTTACAACAAATTTATATTATCATAGTTTATTTTATATTTCAACTTAAATTTAAATATTAGTATCATAATATAAACTAACCTATATATAATCATCTATTATAAAACAAATTAACTGTATAAAAGTATAAGTTTAAACTTATTTAATCTATTGTGCTAGTTATTTTACTACACATATTAAAATTAATATATAAATTTTTTAATATATATGTTCTAATAATAATTCTACATTATAAAATAATTTTATTATTTGTGGTATTTTTTAACAATACAAAATAATAACTTTACCTAATGAAGTATTTTAATAAAAAAAATATATATTTTTTACAAAGAATATAAACTATTCTAAACGCTAGTATTTTTAATAATTAAATTTAAATATGCCAATGAGTTATTTATTAAATATATATTATTAATACTACATATGCTTTAATATTATAAGAGCATCTTAAAATGTTATTCTTAAGACACTCTTATATTTATATAAATTATATCTTATAATTCATTTTTCTTTATAACATCTACACCCATATATGGTCTTAATACTTCTGGAACAACTACAGATCCATCAGCTTGTTGATAATTTTCTAATATAGCAGCTAAAGCCCTTCCTATTGCTAATCCTGAACCATTTAATGTGTGAACATATTCAGCTTTAGATTTTTTGTCTCTCTTGAATCTTATACTTGCTCTTCTAGCTTGGAAATCTTCGAAGTTTGAACAAGAAGATATTTCAACATATCTGTTGTAACTTGGCATCCATACTTCTAAATCATACTTGAATGCTGCAGTGAATCCTAAATCTCCTGTACATATTCTAACTACTCTATATGGTAATCCTAATAATTGTAACATTCTTTCTGCATCATTAGTTAACTTTTCTAACTCTTCATAAGAATTTTGAGGATCACAGAATTTAACTAGTTCAACTTTATTAAATTGATGTTGTCTTACTAAACCTCTTGTATCTCTACCAGCAGATCCCGCTTCAGATCTGAAACATGGAGTATATGCACAATACTTTATAGGTAATTGATCTGCAGTCAATATTTCATCTCTATGTATATTAGTTACAGGAACTTCTGCAGTTGGTATTAAGAAATATTCCATACCCTCTATCTTAAACATATCCTCTTCGAACTTTGGTAATTGTCCTGTTCCTATAAAGCTTGCTCTATTTGCCATGAAAGGAGGTAAAACTTCTGTATACCCATGTTCTTCTGTATGAGTGTTTAAGAAGAAGTTTATTAGAGCTCTTTCAAGTCTTGCTCCTAATCCTTTGTATAAAGTAAATCTTGAACCTGTTATTTTACCAGCAGTTTCGAAATCTAATATTCCAAGACCTGTACCTATATCCCAGTGTGCTTTACTTTCAAAGTCAAACTTTGGAGTCTCTCCCCATTGTCTTATTTCAACATTATCTTCATCTGTAGTTCCTTGTGGAACGTCTGGGTGAGGAACATTAGGAATTCTCATTAAGTTATATTCCATTTCACCTTCAACTGCTCTAACTTGCTCATCTATAGTTTTTATCTTGTCTGATAATTCTTTTAACTTAGCCTTTGCAACATCTACATCTTTACCTTCTTTTATAAGTTGAGGTATTTTTTTAGATTCAACATTTAACTCATTTTTCATTACTTCAACTTCTTTAAGTAATTCTCTTCTCTTATCGTCTAATGCAACTACAGCATCTAAATCGAATTCTTTTTCCCCTCTTCTATCCATTGCTTTTTTTATGTCTTCTAAGTTTTCTCTTATTCTTTTTATATCTAGCATTTTACTTCCTCCTATTTTAATTTTATAGATATTTTATAGCTTATTTTTTAATACATATGTACATTTAGATAACGTTATCTTTTTAAAATTTATCTTAAGATTTTTGTTGAATAACTTTCCTAAAACAATTAATTATAATAAAAAAAGACCTTCTATACCCCTATAAAAAGGGACGAAAGTCTTTAATCCGCGTTGCCACCCTAATTGACCATACATATTATGTATAGTCCTCTCAATCCTGTAACGTAGGTATACGTCTAATCTTACTATTATTTCCGACTAGAAGCTCTGGAATGGATTCAAAAATTATTGCAATGAGTTCACACCAACCACTCACTCTCTGAATACAAAAGTATTTTTTACTATTTTCCTTCATAGCTTTTAAACTAATTGTTTTATTTGATAATCATTATATTATATATATAACCAAGTTTCAATAGTATTATTCAAACTTTTTATTATTTTATTTTAGCTAAAATATTTATTTTTACAATTAATCCCTATATAATTAGAGTATTTTTTACAAAATAATTCTTTATAATTTGTTTATGAATTATTTTTTACCATTATTTACAAGTATGTTTTTATCTAATAATGACGAAATAATTTCATCTAGTATCTCTTCGATTTTTACTTCAATTGTGTGTAAATGGCTATCTTTTGTTAATATTTATATAGTGATCTAACTTATAAAAGTGTGTAAATGTAATCTATAACTATTTTAAGAGTTCTAAAATAAGTATTGATTTGATGCACATTACGTACATTTATTATTAAGTTAGGTTACTATAGCATACAGTTTTGTATATAAGTCAATAAACAATAGTATAGGATGGGATATGATATGAAATTTAAAAGTAGAGCTATTGAATATAAAAATGAAGAACATACCTAAAAATAAACTTGTAAGGTTTTTAAAATATCAGAAATAACACTAACAAGATGGATAAAAAAAGAAAATGAAGGTAAATTAGGAGAGGTAAAAGTACAAATAAGAAAGCCAAAAAAGATTTATCCAGATAAGTTAGTCAAATATATAGAGGAGTATCCAGATGCCATATTTAGTTGAAATTGCAAAGGAATTTAATTGTAGTGACGTAGCAATTTCAAAAGCATTAAAAAAACTTAATATAACACGAAAAAAGACCACTTCATATAAAAAACAATGTCCAAAGAAAGTAGAAAAATATTTAGATGAGATAAAAGATTTCAAGAAAGAATACATTATATATATTGATGAAACAGGTATTCAAGGATATATTTATAGGGAATATGCAAGAGCTGTTAAAGATAAAAAAATATATGATAAAATACAAGGAAAAAAGTACAAAAGAACAAGCATAGTATCAGGTAAATGTTGTAATAAAATAATATCTGCTTTAGTGTATGAGAAAACAATGACTAGCGAATTTTTTGAAAAATGTTTCAAATATATATGTTTAAATGAAGTTTAATCAACTAAAGCAATTGTACTAGATAATGTATCTTTTCATCGTAAAAGTAAATTATATGAGCTATGTAAAAATGCTAATAAAAATTTGAAACTAATATTTCTGCCTTTTTATTCACCTGAGTTAAATCCAATAGAGGAATACTGATCAAAGTTAAAAAAGAATTTGAAAAAAATAGATAAAAATGCTAGAAGATTCTAAGAATGTATTTACCAACTTTTTTCAGTTGGGTTACTATAATTATAGTAATCGAACCTAATAATAAATGTACGTAATGTGTATCAAATCAATACTTATCTTAGAACCTCGTAAAATAGTTATAGATTAAATTTATACACTTTTATAAGTTCGATTACTATATTTAAATTCATCGTTTTAGGCTTTTTTATAAATTTATCTATATCTCTATAAGAACATAGTCATAAAAAATGCCTTTAAGATGATTTTTATCACTTAAAGGCATTCTATATAAAAAAGATTACGTGGCTATGTGCTACTCTCCCAGGCGGTTGCCCACCAAGTACCATTGCCGCTAAAGAGCTTAACTTCTGTGTTCGGTATGGGAACAGGTGTATCCTCTTTGCTATAATAACCACATTGTATTTTTATTTATTCATTTAGTATAACAAATACCATATTAACATTTTTGATTAATAATGTCAATACTTTTTATATTTTTTCAAAGTTAATACTCTGAAAACTGCATATCATTTAGAATTTAATCATTTTTTAGCAACTTTAGCAACCAGAATCTTTGATTCAATTGTTTATATAAACCTTTAGGTTTATTTTGGTCAAGTCCTCGACCTATTAGTATCGATAAGCTAAATAC
>CALFLM010000076.1 GCA_937880075.1 uncultured Romboutsia sp.
ATAATCAACCCTAGTAATTTCAATGACTAAATTTAACTAGCACAACGAGTTAATTTATAATAAACATACTAAAATAACCCCTAATATGCATGGATCGTTATAATTAGACTATTATGTATGTTTATGTAAGTAATATATTTTATAATAAGCATATGGAAAATTATATAACTTAAAAAAAATATAATTACAAAAAACAACAAAATATGATAAAATAATCTATGTATAAATTATAAATTTTACTTTAATATACATTAAGGTTAAATAAGTAAGCTTAGAGAAATCTAAGGACGTAAAGCTATAGGGGCTAAGGTTTTAAACTATGTCATCCAGCTGAAAAAGAGAAAGTTACCATTTTGAGTAACTTTTTTTATTAAAAAATTTTGAAAATTAATATATATGTAAGGAGTGATTTAATGAAAAAGATACTATCATGTACTCTTGCTACGGCCATAGCATCATCACCTATGACAGCACTTGCAAAAGATACGGTAGAAGTACAGCCAATAGAAGAACCTAAACAAGAATCTATTAGCACAAACAAGGTTACAGGAAATATAGAATTAGATATAAACTTCCCAACGCCAATTATAAATTCAGATAATATAGATATAAATGTAGAATTAAATAAAGATAATATAAGTCTTGGAAGTATTAGCTTAGGTGAAGAAGCTAATAAAACTATAAATAATGGAAATATAAGTTATAGTATAGAAAAATTAAACTCTAAAAGAGAAGTTTTAAGTAGTGATGACAAAGAAATATACTTTATTAGAGTTATATTTAAAAATCTAGAAAGAGGCAACTACTCTTTAAAATTAAGTGGTAAAGGGTATTCAGATGCTGACATAAATAACATAGAGCTTAATAATTATTCAAAAAGGATAAGAGTAGGAACTAGTCACAATGAAGTAAAAGTAAAAGATGCTCAAGGTAATGAAAAAACAGAAGTATACAAAGGAGCTTTCTTAGCTGGAAATGTAGATAAAGAAAATATAATAGATATGAAGGATTATAATTTAGTTTTAGATGAAACTTTAAAGTATAATAATAATTCTTCTTACGATATAAATAAAGATGGAAAAGTTAATGTATCAGATTTATCAAGTATAAAGAAAAATCTTAATAAATCAAACGAAAAGTTAACTACTTCTGATTATGAAAATACAGATGCAATTATAGACCCAGAAAATGTAGGTATAGAAGTATCTAAAGATTTAACTGTAACTGGTAATATAAAAGATATATTAACAGATAGCGAAAATACAGTATCTATAGGGAATTCAGATGTAGCACCATCAGTTGAAAATCCAATAAGCGTTAAATTAGATTTAACAGGTAAATTAAATGCCAGAAATAATAGTGCAGTTGAGATGGAGAAAATAGTAATAAAATCTCCAACTACAAATTCAAATGAAAATGCTGGTGCTCCAGAAGCAGGTGTTATAAAGTACGTAGATGCAAATGGACACGAAGGGGAAGTTTCATTTAACTCAAGTTCAAATAGAACTAAATCAGCAGGAAATGAAAATCTAGTAATAGATTTAGGAAAGCAAGTAGCAGTAAAAGAAATAACTATAGATGTTACTGCAAATAGAGGAAATAAAAATATATCAGAAATAGCTAAAATAGAATTTTTAAATAATGTATATAAAGAAATACCTAAACCAGAAATGAGTATACCTCAAATAAGAACAGTAGAAACTTCAACAGATTTACATGATGAAAGAATAACTTTAACATGGGATGCTCAGCCAAATGTAACTGGATATGAAGTAAAGTATCAAAAATTAGATGAAAACAATAAAGTTCAATGGACAAAAACTTTACAAACTAATAAGACAGAATTAAATATATTAGATAAAGCTATAAAACCATATGACCTATTTAGAGTAAGTATACAGTCTTTAAATGGAGAGTGGGAAAGTGGATATGCAGATGAATTAGAAGGTGAAGATAAAGGATATAAAGGGAATCCATTTGATGGAATAGCTGATAACGTAGATGAAAATTATAACCCAATAGATGGTTATTATGGAGAAAATAACGCTCCAAAAGATAAGGGTACTATATCAGAAATAAGAGTAGTTCCAAATGGAGCACCTATAGAGCCACGTAACTTAAAATTGGAACCAGGATATAGATCATTTAAAGTATCTTGGGAAGAACATAAAAGAGCAAGGGACTTTGATATTTATTATAGAAAAGTTGATTCAACAGGTAACACTTGGTTAAAGGCTAATGACAACAATAAAGAAGTAGTAGAAAATAGTGAAGAAATGACTAATCCAGATAAGAGTAAGTTAAGTAGATCTCATAGTTACACTATAAATGGATTAGAAGATGAGGCAACTTATGAAGTAAGGGTTACTGCTACTAACCATTTAGGAACAAGTACTATGTCAGAAGGATACTTAGTTACTACTGATTCAATAAAACCACCAGCAACAACTAATTATAAATTAATAAATAGATCAACTACTGATAATGAAATAGGAACTTCATCTATTGTAGATGTTGAAATGCAAAAATCTGATACAAATATTATGGATAATAAATATGCTATAGTAGATGGAGACTATTCAACAATCTATAAGCATAAAAACTGGGATACAGGTATTTATGGTAATTCAGCACCAACAGTTACTTTTGATAAAGAGTACACTATAGGTGAAATAGTTCTTGTTAAGAGTTTAGAAAAAGGACAACCTACACCTTATACAATAAAAGTTAATGTATGGGATGAAAGTGGAAATAAAACTTCTCATAATGCAAGATTAACAACTAAAGTGTCTAACAACCAAGAATACCTTGTTTTATCTTTTGATGAACCTCTTGTAGCTAAAAAAATACAAGTAAATCCAAGTGTATATCCAAGTGTAGGAACAGGACATGTAACTATTTCAGAGCTTAAATTCTATGAATATGATAGTTTAGAAAATGATGTAAAGAATTTATTTGAAGATGAGTTAATGCTTGAGTTGAAAGATTCAGTAACTCAAGAAGATATAGATGCTTTAATAAAAAGAGCTAAAACTATGGACCCAGTAAGTAAAGAGTATCATCCAAGATTAAGAGAAATTCTTGGGAAAAATAGTGATAAAGATCCTAAGTATAGAGAATTAGGAGATAACACTCAACTTGGTATAGCACAAAAATTATTAGAAGAGGCAACGCTATCTAAGAAAATTACTAAACTAGATGGAACAATAACTCCAAGAACTGGTGGACAAAAGATAGGTATGGGCAATGAATGGCAATCATTAGGAGCAGTTGCTAGACCAGGTAGAAATGAAGAAAATGAAGCCAAAGAAATATCTGTATATATGGGTTCAAGTGACCCTAATACTAAAGTAGACATAGTATTTTTACAAAGTTATGGACAACCAGGTGCATATATGTCAAAAGTAACAACAATAAGTCCAGGAAGAACAACTATAACAATACCTGAAATATTTAATACAGATGTTGAAAAGGGTGGAGTTGTAATGGCTAGAGTTACTGCTGGAGACATTAATGCTGATGTTCAAGTTCGTCTAAGTGGAGTAACTGATATACCACACTTAAATGTAAATAACTTAATAAATGATAAAAGTAAAGAATCAGAAGTTAAAGATGCAATAAGAAGCTATATAAAAGAACTAAAAAAATATGTAGCTGATTTACCTAATATGTATCCAAAAACAGTAAGTGCATCTGATAGAGCAAACAACATATACACATATGACCCAAAGACATCTGTTTTAGATTCAACAGATATAGAAGGAGATAGATTTACACTTACATTCCCAGCAAGTCAAATACTAACTGGTATAGAACAAGGGTTAAATGGAAGTGAAGATGCACAAGTTGAGAGAGTATATAATGCATTACTTGCTTGGGAACAAGAAATGCAATTTGCATATGCTAAAAAAGGTGTATATGAAAAATTAAATGACTTTAATGGAAATGGAACTATAGATGATGAAGATAGAGAAGAGTTTAATAAAAATAAAGTATCAGCTCTTCGTATGAATATAAAATACCAAAGAATGATGATGGGTGCAGCTGGATATGCTTCAAGTCACCACGTAGGTGTAACTAGTGGAGTAAATTTAATTCAAGGTGTTCCATATAAATTTGATGAAAATGGAAAAGTAACTAACCCAGATGAAGCAAAACTTTATGGAGACTTAATAGGTCATGAAATAGGACACGTAATAGATATATCAGATAGATTATATCCAGAAACTAGTAACAACTTATTTAGAGAATTAACTAAAACTATAGATGATAAGGATAAATCTACTATTGAAGAAGGTGGATATGAAAAATTATATCAAAAAGTAACTTCTCATACTGAGGGATTATCAACTGATAGAACTGTAGTGCTTGGTATGTTATGGCAGCTTAGATTAGCATATGAAGATAACTATACATCACAAATGTTAATAACAGACAATGACAATAATCCAAACAATGACTCATATTTTGCTAAGATGAATAGAGCATATAGAAACTTAACTGAAGAAGAGAAAAAAGCTGATAGAGATCAAAAACTAATAATGGTGGCATCTAGAGTAGTACAAAAAGATTTAACTGACTTCTTTATAGCTCATGGTATAACACCAACTGCTGAAACTTATGCATATATAGCAAAAAATAACTGGCCAAAGGAAACTAGAAAGATTCAATATATAAATGATGAAGCTAGAAGACAAAGATTATCAGGAATAAAAGCTATGGCAGAAGATACTAAAGTAGTAGCAAGTTTTGGAGTTGACAATGAAGGCAATCAAATAAAAGATAAATCATATGTTAACCAAAAAGAAGTTCCTCTAAATCTATCTGTAAACAAAGATAGTGAAAAGATATTAGGATACGAAATACTTAGAAATGGTAAGCCATGGGGATTTGTAGAAGCTAAAAATAACAAAACAATAAAATATGATGATGTAATAGATAATGTAAATAATAGAACATTTGAGTATTCAATAGTGGCTTATGATTACTTATTAAACAAAACAGATGAAGTTAAATTAGGAACTGTAAAAGTACGTCATGATGGAAGTATGTCTAAATCTTCTATAAACTTAACTTCTAACACTGTAGATAAAGCAAATACAGGTGATGCTCATGGTGAGAACAAAGGTTTAGCACAAGCAATAGATGGAAAGTCAGATACTGTATATGAAGGAAGAATGTTAACTAATGAAGAGTATAACTCTATGCCAAACAAGGTAGAACAATTAAAACCAGGAACTGATCCTTATGTAATAATAGATACAAACTCAATAAATGCTGTATCTGGTATAAAGTATACTGCGCCAACTACAACTACAAAACTATTTAAAAATAAAAAACTTGCTAAGTCTGCAATACAAAAATATGAAATACAAGTAAGTAAAGATGGAAAAACTTGGACAACAGTTAAAAATGGAAGCTTTGATTTAAGTGGAAATAATCCAACTACTACAGTGTACTTTGATAAAGATGCAGAGGGTGGTGGAAAGCAACTTGCTACACATAATGCAAGATTTATAAAATTAATAGCAAAAGGAAGTAGCGAAATATCAGTTGCAGAACTTGATGTAATAGGATCTCCAGGAGATAATATAGAAATTGGTGTTGCAGATGATAACATCAATTACAAAAATGGAATCGGAATATTAAAAGAAGAATACGTATATCAAGCTGATAATCCAGAAACTGATGAAAATGAAACTAAAACTATACCAAAAGGTTCTATAGTAATAACAGGAGAATATCGTGGAAATCCTGCATTTAACGTACCATTAGTACTTAATCAAGATGAAAATCACATAGCTGATAAGTATAAAGGAATTTTATTAGCAGAAATTCCTAACAGTGGAAAATTAGATGAAGTATCAGAAGGAAATTGGATATATTGGGTAACGCCAGAAGATTCTAAAGACTTTATGATTGATAATACAGAAATATTTGCAGAACTTTATAGAACGGACACTGCAGATGCTCAAGACGGTGGACAAAGATTAGTAAGTAATACTTTCAAGATAGATGTTCCAGATGTATTACCAGAAATAAGTTTAAGTGGTAAAGATACAAGAACAACTGCTAAAAAAGCAATAGAAATAGATACTAAAGTATTAAATAAACTACAACAATCAAGATAAATATAATTTATTTAAAGATAAAATACATAGGGAAGATATTCTTCCCTATGAATAACATTTGGAGGGAGAACATATGAATAAAGCTAAATCAAGAAATAAAGTAATAGCTTTGTCGGCTGTTGCGGTATCATCAGTAGCTATTGCATCCTATACAGTTTCAAGTATGGCTGAAAATAGAGAAGTTAAAGACCCAACAGCTCTTAATCTTAATGTAGATAAAATAGATAGAGACACAGTAAAAATATCTGTTGATAATATAACAGAGGCTATAAAATCATTACAACTAAGCTTAGAAATACCAAGTGGAGCTAAGTTTGCATCAGAAGATGCTATAAAATGGTTAGTTAAAGATTCTGAAAAAATACAAAAAGATATAAGAATAAGCAACGAAGGAAAATATTTAGATATATTAATAGTTTCAGATGAAGAACTTGATAGAGATGGAAGTAAATTAGATATTTGTGAAATTGATGTGGCTAAATTAGATTCTATAGTAGGTGCAAAATCTAATGGATATAAAATAGTTCCAAGAGAAAATGCTAACAATGCATCATACACATACGTTGTAACAAATACTAATAAATCTAAATCAGGAAGCAATATAGTAAATTCAAGTGATGATATGTTAAAAATAAATACACCTCCTACAATATCACTTAAAGAGGGAACTATAAATGAAGCAATAATATCTGGTAAGAAAATAGAAGTTAAAGAAGGATATGACTTTAATGCTAATTTTAAATCATTTGTAGAAGTTAAAGATGAAGATGGAAATTCAGAAGATGTTAATATAACTTTAGATGGTAATGTAAACACATCATTAGCTGGTTCTTACAATGTAAAAATAGTTGCTACAGATGCTGATGGAGATAAAGGTGAAGTAAGCGCAGTAGTAAGTGTAACACCAGAAAAAGTAACTGAGTTACCTACAATTACAGGTGTTAAAGATAAGCATACTATATATGCAGGACAAGTATTTGATCCAATGGAAGGCATAACTGCAAAAGATGCAAAGAATAATAAGCTAGAAGTAGTAATATCAGGAGACTTTAATATAGAAGAAGCTGGCGAGTATACTTTAACATACACTGCAAAAGATAAATGGGGTAATGTAGCTCAAAAAACTTCAGTTATTACAGTTATAAAAGATTCAGCTCCAGTAATAACAGGAGTAAGTGATAAAACTATTGAAAAAAATGATGAATTTGATCCATTAGATGGAGTAGAAGTAACAGATGATAACGATAAGGACATAAAATCAAAACTTAAGGTAACTGGAGAAGTAAATAATAAGGTAGCAGGTGAGTACAAATTAAGTTACTCTGTAACAGATAGTGCAAACAATACAACTAAAGCACAAAGAATTATAACAGTAAAACCTAAAGTTGTTAGTGGTGAAGTTATAAATAAAGTACCTGTAATAACAGGTGTAAAAGACCAAACAATAAAAGTAGGACAAGCATTTGACCCTAAATTAGGAGTAAAAGCAAATGATGCAGAAGAAGGAGACTTAACATCAAGTATAAAAATAGATGGAGAAGTTGATATAAATAGTCCTGGAAAGTACAAATTAACATATACAGTAAAAGACAGTAAAGGAGCAAAATCAACTGTTTCATGTGTAATAACTGTAGAAAAAGAAGATAAACCAGAAACTCCTGAAGTGCCAAATGTTCCGGAAACACCAGAAAAACCGGAAACTCCTGAAGTGCCAAATGTTCCAGAAACACCAGCAGTACCAAATAATCCAGTTATACCACCAAGTATATCTGATAAGCTAGATAGCAATATAGTTGAAATTGTTACAGGAAATGGAGAAAAAGATACTCCTTTAGAATTAGAAATAAAAGAAGTAAGCTCAAAGGATTTAAATAATTTCTTAAATGACTTAAAAGACTTAAATCCAGTAGTAGAATCTATTTCAAAAGGTAAGGAATATACAGTTTATAAAATAAAGGTAGAAAATAATAAATCTTCTTTATTAGCTAAATTATTTAAAGCATCAAAATCAAATGATAATATTTACTTAGATATAAAAGTAAAAAATACACATACTGAGTTAGTAAGTGCTTTAAATGAATTTGCAAAAGAAACAAATCCATCAGTTGAAATACCTCAAGATCAAAATCCACAAACTCCAGAGATTGATTCTGATAATAATTCAGGTAACTCAGGTACAACAGGTTCTGGTTCAAATGGAAATAGTGAAAATTCAAATACTAATACTAATAAATCAGAAGAAACAGCTGGTGATAGCAACAAAACAGAAAATCCTAAAAGTGGTGATAGTAGTATATTAGGATATATAGGTTTAGGTGCAATTGCATCAAGTGCATTATTTGTAAACTTAAGAAAAAAGAAAAATAAATAAATATATCGTTAAATAAATGGAAACCATATTGATTATATAGTCAATATGGTTTTTATTTATTCTCACATATATAAACTCAATAATTTAACTAATAATTTTAATATAATTAACCATGAAAATATTTTAGAAAATAAGCAATAATAAATATATAAATAAAAAATATAGACAACTTGAAAAGGAGAAATATATGAAAGAATATAGTTTCGATAAAAGAGAAGAGGCAATAAATTTTTTAGATAAACATAACTTTAAATACTACATACCAAGAGTATGTGAATATATGAGCAATATAAAAGATGAGCTTAAAGCTTACTGTGTAGAAATATCAGATTCACATGAAGTAACACGTTGTTGGATAGTGTCTATTACAGATGGTAAAAAAGTTAGAGAAAAATTCTTTGATATTGAAAAATTAGATGAATTTAAAGATAGTGCTTATAATAAGGATTATAGAGAGCAAAAATATAAAGAAGGAATTGAAAATGAATATTTTTAAACTTTAATAAAGACCACTTACTTCTATTAAGAGTAAGTGGTCTTTATTAATTAATACAAAGAGCTAATCAATTAAATTTAACTATGAATATTTAAATAAAAAATATAGATAATAAATAACAGATATAAATATAAATATGAGGTGAAAACATGTGTACATCATTAAGTATAAAATCAAATGAAGGACATAATTTTTTTGGAAGAAATATGGACTTAGCTTATGATTTTAATCAATCAGTGTTAATAATTCCAAGAAATCATCAATTTAAAGATAAAGTAACAGGAGATATAGTAAAAACTAAATATGCTATTATTGGAATAGGTACAATGATTGATAATCATCCAGCAATAGCTGATGCTATGAATGAAAAAGGACTAGCTTGTGCTGGATTAAATTTTGACGGATATTCTTATGTAGAAGAAAATATAGTACCAGGCAAAAAAAATATCGCACCTTATGACTTTATACATTGGGTATTAGCTAATCATGAAACTGTAGATGAAGTTAAAAATGCTATAAAGGATATAGAACTAGTAAAAGTGCCTATAAATGAAAAAACACCATTACCAACACTTCATTGGATGATTGTTGATAAAACTGGTAAATCAATAGTTGTTGAAAAAACTAAAGACAAGTTTGCAGTTTATGATAACACTGTTGGAGTAATGACTAATAATCCAACATTTGATTGGCATATGACAAATTTAAATGAATACATTAATATAACTCCGAATCATCCGAAAAATGTTAAATGGAGCGACCAAGAATTAACTCCTTTAGGAGCTGGCGCAGGTACATTAGGAATTCCTGGGGATTTTGAATCAGTTTCTAGATTTGTAAGAATAGCATACATTAGAGCTCATATGCCATCTATAGAAAATGATATAACTGCTGTTACTCAATTTTTCCATATGCTTGACTATGTAAAAATGGTAAAAGGTGGAGTTATAACAAGAGATAAAATGGAAGACTTAACTAGATATTCTTCTTGTATGGACCAAGAAAAAGGTATTTATTATTACAGAAACTATAATAATAATAGAATAAATGCGATTGATATGCACAAAGAAGATTTAGATGCAACAGAAATAAAAGTATTCTCGTACTTAGAAACTCAAGACATAAATTATCAAAATTAACG
>CALFLM010000077.1 GCA_937880075.1 uncultured Romboutsia sp.
ACAATAAACAATAAAATTATTTTATAATGTAGAATTATTATTAGAACATATATAAAAGAAAACTTTAAATTCAAATTAATTCTATTGAAAAAATAATAAATTATTGGTAGGATTAAATTTAGTTAATATAGAAAGAAGGTATTACTATGGAAGAAATATATACACTAATAGAAGAAAAAATAAAATCTTCAGGATACTTAGGATATGTAAGTGGTGAAGAAATATATGATGAGATATGTGATGAAATAGAAGAAAAAGAAAATGGAAGTTATATATTTATGTCTAAAAAAGAAGATGATGTATTTTTTGAATTTAAGATAGATGTTATGGATGAGAATTTTAACTTATCTTACATAGATATAAATACTCCTGAAAAAAAATATCATGTAGATTTTGATGAATAATAAAAGGGGCTGTCGCATTAAGAGTAAATAATACAATATATAGTTATGTATAATTTGAATTAGCACAACGTATTGTATATAATTTTTTTATTGCGACAGCCCCTTTATTTTAATGAATATTTATTATGAATTATTTACTATAAATAAATAGTAGTTTTATTTTCAATACCATATTTTGTCTTTTAATTACAGTAGTTATCTATATTTATATTATTTTCTTTATTATTTTCAACTATTGATATATCTGAATAAAATGTATTATCTTTAAGCTATTCATCTAAATACAATATGAAAATTTCATTAAATATTTTTATAAATATAGTCTATAATTTAACTTAAATTCATATTAATTTTTATTAAAGGAGTAATACTGACTATAAAACCAAAGATAGGTATAATTAAATTATTATTTTACTAAATCTAATAGTAAATTATTTTTTAATATCGAAAAAGTAAGGGATATACTTTAAATGATTAAAATTCACTATAAAATACCTTCGAATATAATAATACATTTATGTTTATCTTAAAGTTAGTAAATTATAAGATGTTGATATAGAAAATATAATAAAGTAAAGGTATACTGATAGTAAATATATCTTTATAATTTAGAGTAATAAGAAATTGTTTAAAATAATTATAAGAATATATAATATTTTAAAATTATAATTCTAAGATAATATACATAATAAAAAGGAGAATGAATATGAATATACTAATTACTAATGACGATGGAATAAGAGCAGATGGAATTATAGAACTTGCAAAAGAACTTGCAAAATCGTATAAGGTATACGTTGTTGCACCTGATACTCAAAAAAGTGCAACAGGGCATGCAATAACAATACATAATCCTATAATGGTAAATAAAGAATACATAGATGATAATATATGTGCATATTCAATATCAGGAACACCAGCAGATTGCGTAAAAATAGGAATAGAGGCTTTATTCAAGGATGTAAATATAGATATGGTTTTAAGTGGTATAAATAATGGACCAAATTTAGGAACTGATGTAATATACTCTGGAACTGTATCTGCTGCAATAGAAGGCTTTATCCAAAATAAACCATCAATAGCATTTTCGTTAAATGAATTTAATGTATCAAAAGAAGTTTATATACACGTTTCTAAATATGCATCAAAAATAGTAAATGATGTTAAAGATAAGTTAAATATATTAAATGATTGTATATTAAATGTAAATATACCAAATGGAGAAGTTAAAGGAACGAAGGTAACAAGACTTGGAGAAAGAAAATATGAAAATGTATTAGAAGAAAGAGTTAGCCCACATGGAAAAAGATATTTTTGGATAGGTGGACAAGTAAAAGATCTTGAACAAGAAGATGATAGTGATATAACTGCAATTGAAGATGGGTATATCACAATAACTCCAATAAATATAGATATGACAAACAATAAAAAAATAGATGTATTGAAGGATGAATTATTATAGTTAGGTAAAGAAATAAGTTATAGGTTATGTAAATTTTATATTAAATATTTATAGAAGCAAATAACTTACAAGAATTAGAAAATAATAAAAATGAATTTATAATATAAATTTCAATAGAGTATACATATCAAGACGGTATATTAAAATTATATAATTTAAAGTTATAGATATTTAAAATATTAAATATTTATATTACAATTAATAATATCTAATAAATAGGAATCGTTAAATTAGGAGGATAGATATGTTAATATTGACAACTGAAAGTGTGCCAGGTAAAAAAATTAAAGAGGTAGTAGGGTTAGTAAAGGGAAGTACTATAAGAGCAAAGCACATAGGAAGAGATATAGGAGCAGGGTTTAAGCAACTAGTTGGTGGAGAATTAACTGGATATGATGAAATGCTTACAGAAACTAGAAAAATAGCTATAGGTAGAATGGTTGATGATGCAAAGAGTCAAGGAGCAAATGCTATTATAGGATTTAGATTAACTTCGGCTACAGTTATGCAAGGTGCTGCTGAAATGTTAGCTTATGGTACAGGAGTTATATTAGAAGATGAGTAATAATGGATTTTTTATTACAAGTGCTATATTAGGCCTAGGAATTAATGTTATAGTTGTAATTTTTAGTGTAATAATGATTATAGTGAAAATTATAGAAAGAATAAAAGAAAAGAAAAATGAAGATTTCGATAAATATGATAAATACTAAAATAAAAAATTCGATTCGTTAATTTCGACAAAGTCAAATTAAGAAATAAATTTTATTATTTATTAAAAACACCCTGTCAAAAAACTCGACAGGGTGTTTTATAGTAACCGAACTTAAAAAAATTGGTAAGTACATTCTTCGGGTATTATGTCATTTTTATCTATTTTTTCAAATTCTTTTTTAACTTTGACCAGTATTTATCTATTAGATTTAACTCAGATAAATAAGGAGGCAGAAATATTAGTTTTAAATTTTTATTAGCATTTTTACATAGCTCATATAACTTACTTTTACGATGAAAAGATTCACTATCCATTACAATTATTTTGTTTTCTTAAACTTCATTTAAAATACATCTTTAAACTATTTTTAAAAAAGTCGCTATTCATTGTTTTTCATACACTAAAGGAGATATTATTTTATCACCACATTTACTTGCCACTATGTTTGTTCTTTTGTACTTTTTTCCTGGTATTTTGTCATATATTTTTTTACCTTTAACAGCTTTTTCATGTTTACTATAAATATATCCTTGAATACCTGTTTTATCAATATATATAATATTTTAAAGAGTGTAGCCTTGTGATATTGGTATTGATGCTTTTAGAAGTTTTATTAAGTGTGCTGGTAAGACTAGTGTTTATTTTCTTAGTGATAGGTTTATTACTAAGCCTGTTAAGGATATGATTATGGGGGAGAGTTTTGTTGGGATTACAAGGAGATGACGTAAAAGTTTTGTATTAGTGAGGTTAGTGTTATGAGGGTTGTTAGTGAGAAGAGATTTAATTATAACAAGTAGTTAAAGTAATAAATTTTGATTCATATAAATATAAAAAAATATATACAATGACAATATTTTACAAAAAACAACAAAAATATAGGATATAATATATTTTATACATTAGAAAATATAAAGGAGATAAAAATAATGAAATTTAAACAAAAAATTTTATCAAGTGTATTATCAATCGGGTTAATAGCATCGAGCATGTTTATATCTAATGCAAATACACATACAACAAAATCATTATCAGATATAAAAGGACATTGGGCAGAATCTGCCATAATAGATTTTGTATCTAAAGGCTATATATATGGTTATTCAGATAGTACCTTTAAACCTAACAATAATATAACGAGAGCTGAGTTTGTAACTATAGTTAATAATTATTTTGGATTAACAAAGTCAAGTGGGAAAGTGTATAGTGATACAAAAAATCATTGGGCTAAAAGTGCTATAGATATAGCTGTTACTAATGGTGTTTGTAAAGGAGTATCTGCTACAGAATTTAAGCCTAATGATGCAATAACTAGAGAACAAGTTGCTGTTATGTTATCAAATTATAAAAAACTTACAGATACTAATCATGAGGAGATATATAAATTTAAAGACAAAGATAAAATATCATCATGGGCTAAAGACTCAGTAGAAGGTGTGGTTGAAAGAAGTTACATGAGAGGATATAGTGACTCAACATTTAAGCCTAAGAATAATATTACAAGAGCTGAAGCAGTATCAACTTTAAGTAGAGTTCATCAAGGTGATGTACCACCTATAATTAATACACCTTTACCTGATTCACAACCAAGCCAAGAAATAGACAAATCAACTGTATATGTAACACCATCTGGTAAGAGTTATCATAAAACTAATGATTGTGCTGCTTTAAAAAGAAGTAAAGAAATATTAAGTATGACTTTAAAAGAAGCAAAATCTAAAGGTAAAAGTGATCCTTGTAATCTATGTGTGAAGTAAATTTATATAGCAAACAATAAAATTATATATTACATTTTTTAATTTTAAAACTTAATATTTTTTATGCCTAAAAATACCGAAGATTTTTCTTTTATCTTAATCTTTGGTATTTATATCTTCTTATTTAAGCTTGCTTTAATTAGTAGACTTTAAGTTATTATACATCATTAAATGATCCTAGCCTATTATAGTCTGTGTCATAACATCCTTTTATAAATGATATTATTTTAGCAGCCTCTTGCCTAGTAAGATAAGCATTAGGGTCAAATAGAGTATCTGAATTAACATTAATATATCCAGTTTTAACTGCAATGGATACATCTTTAGCATACAAAGAATCTTTTTCTACATAAGTAAACTTTATTTCTCATGCTTAACTAAATCCATAAACACTATTTAAAATCTTGACAAATTAAGCTCTTGTTAATTGGTCTAAAAGTATTATCACTATATCCATTTATATATCCTTTGTTTGTAAAATAATATATATCATTACTTGCCAAATGATAATATACATCTTTAAAAATAGCCGTCTATTTTACATTTATAGTATAATGAGATGTATTATTTGCAGAGTCATAAGCAGTAAGAGAGAAATATTGAAAGCTAAATAAGAGTATAGTAAAATCAAGTTATTAGTATAGAAGAAATAATATTCAAAGCAAGAGGTAGAAACATGAAACTAAAAGAAGGTATATACGAACAAATAATATCCAATAAAATACACGAAGAAATAAAAAATAGAGAAAATGAAATAAATATCCAAAAAGAAGAAATAGAAAAAGAAGAAGCAAAAATAGTACTATCGAAATACCTACAAGAAGTAACTAAAAAAAGCTTAAATCTAATAAAAAATAAAGACCTAAACAAACAAATAGAACTATGCAACCAAATAATAAACTACCTATCAACACAAGTAGAAGACGAAGAAATAAAAGAAAACAACATCCACAAAAACGGAGAAATACTACTATCAATAGAAGAAAAACTTAACAAATCAAAAATAAAAAACAACAATATAAGACCTATAACGCCTATATCACAAAGTTACTTATTTACAAACTCAAATAATGAACCAGACTTAATAAGTGAATTAAAAAGAGAAATAGCAAGTAGTGACACAATAGATATATTAGTATCATTCATAAGATGGAGCGGACTAAGATTAATAAAAGATGAACTAATAGAACATACAAAAACAAAAAAACTAAGAATAATAACAACATCATATATGGGAGCAAGTGAATTTAGGGCTATAAAGTTTTTATCAGAACTTCCAAATACTGAAATAAAAATATCTTATGATACAAAAAGGACAAGGTTACATGCTAAAAGCTATATGTTCCATAGAAATACAGGATTTACAACAGCATACATAGGATCATCAAATATATCAAAAGATGCAATGACAACAGGACTAGAATGGAACATGAAAGTAAGTGAAAAAGACTCAAAAAATATCGTAGACAAATTCAAAGCAACATTTGAAAGCTATTTTAACGATGAAGAATTTAAAACTTTTACAGAAGATGATGAAGAAAAATTAAAAATCGAATTAAAAAGGGCTAGAGGAAATGATTATAAATCTGAAAATGAAGATATAGCCAACATAGATGTTAGACCATATCACTATCAACAAGAAATACTAGATACATTAACAGTTGAAAGAGAAGTACTAGGACACAATAAAAACTTAGTAGTAGCAGCTACAGGAGTAGGAAAAACCGTAATATCAGCATTTGACTATAAAAACTTTAAAAATAATAACAAAGGAAAAGTAAATAGATTACTATTCATTGCTCATAGAGAAGATATACTAGTACAAAGCATGAAAACTTTTAGAACCATACTTAGAGATAGAAACTTTGGTGGGATATACACAGGAAATTTTACTCCAGATAATATAGACCATGTATTTATGACAATACAAACTTTCAATTCTAAAAAGTTTGATGAAACTATAAGCAAAGATTTTTACGACTTTATAATAGTTGATGAGTTTCATCATGCAAGTGCTCCAAGTTATCAAAAGCTACTTTCACATTTTAATCCTAAAGTACTTCTAGGACTTACAGCAACACCAGAAAGAATGGATGGAAAAGATGTACTAGAATACTTTGATGGTAGAATAAGTAGTGAAATGAGACTAGGAGAAGCAATAGATAAAAAAT
>CALFLM010000078.1 GCA_937880075.1 uncultured Romboutsia sp.
TACAATAAATAATAAAATTATTTTATAATGTAGAATTATTATTAGAACATATATATTTATGTTATAAAATCTATAAAACAAACCCCCTTTAAAGTTAGTTCTTAAATTAATCTTTAAAATAATAAAATCTATAATTTTTCTTATGTAGAATAGTTATAGATTTTATTACTTTAGAAATTTTTCTTGTCTATTTAATAGTAAAACTTATATAACCTTAAAAAGTTTACTTAAATTTATATCAACAAAGTCGATATCTAAATCTAATTTATCTGGTATTCTTATATTTTTGTTATCTTTAGTTACTACTAATATTTTAGGAACTTCAAAGAATGGTATAGTTGATTTTTCTATTTTTTCTTCAATCTTATCATACTTAAATATATTAAAATTTTCATCTACGTTTATATCAACTAAGATTTGTTTTAAATCATTATAATTGTCTACATACTCTATAAATAAATCATATATGGAGTTATCTACTTTAACATTTCTATAGAAACGTCTTACTTTATATCCTCCAGTTTCAAGCTTTATAGCCAGTTCTGAGCCAATTACTACTTTAAGTAGCTCTTTTCCTTTATACATTTTACTTCCATTTAAATAATATATATAGGTATTATCTCTATAACCGGAATAATTTAGATTACAAGGATATTTTCTTAAAGTATATTCATTACACATTTTTCTTAATGTTTTTTTAAAAGGTTTTCTCGTATATCTTTTTCTTGTCCCAAAAAACTTTCCAACTTGTGATTCTGTTATACATCTAATCTTGCTAACTAGTATTAATATCTCTTTTTCTACTCCTACCATCATGTCAAAATCTCCTCGAAGTTATTATTTATTGGCTATAGTATCAATATATTAAACTAGTCCTTTAAAATTTACAGTTTTAATAAAAAAATTCTCTTCACTTAAGAAACGTGTAAGCTAAATACTTCATGTCACAAACAATTGCATGCCTTTCTTGAAAAATTACATATAATAAGAGTTTTAAAATTTTTTTCAATAAAAAATAAGTTTATTAATATTACTTACATTAAAGTTTATCAACACTTTTTAATGTACTATAAATATCCTTAAGCACAAAAAATCGCATATAAAATGCGATTTTTAATTGATTATTGTTTAGTTTTATCTACTTCAACATTCAAAATGTTTAAATTATCAAATTCATTTATATCAACTAACCCCTTTGCTTCTTTTTGATAAGATAACTTAACTTTATCTCCAACTTGAGTTAAAGGAAGCTCAGATGATACTTTAGACATTGCATTAAATATTCTTGATGTATCACTATCTATTGTTAAATAATAGAATGTATTACCATTTTGAACATCTTGATTTATTCTTGTTATTATACCTTCTATAGTTTGTTGTGTTTCATCATTTTCTAGCTTTATAGAGTTACCTTTTGATGCTAATGCTTCTCTATAGTTTCTTAAAGCTTCTTCTTTATTTTCACCAAGACCTAATACACTATAATCTTCAACTGATACAAAAGAAACCATCTTAACAAGACCTGCTTTATCCTTTAATGACATTACATATGTTGGTTTTCCAAGTATGTTATACATTACAGGGAAAGTAGCCTGATAACTTTTCTCTTGTACTTTACCTTCAGCTGAAGTCATTGCTGCTGTTTCTGTAGCTCCAGGCTGTTTGTAAAGTTTAGCTTCCTTAGTACGTGTATCAACTAACATAAATCCAATAGTAGATTCATCTCCACCTGCTGAAGTTATTCCAGTATACCAGTATGCTTTTCCATCTTTTCCGTACACTAAAGATGTACCTTCTGTTGCAACTAATACCCCTTCTTCCGATATAACTGAGTTTAAGAACCCTTTAACATATAATCCCCAGTCATTTATCTGATCTATCACAAATGATTCAGGTTGTATTCTATCAATCCATTTTGGAGCATCTTTTATAGAATATCTTTTAGTTTCTCCAGTTGATGCATTAACTGTAGCTACTCCTATAGCATTTGCTCCACTATATCCTACTTTATGTTCATATAAAGTAGTTACCCAATATGGATGTCCATTGTCATCTATTTCAAATGTAAAATCCGTCATACCTGCATTTACAATTCCTTTTAAGTACATATGTCTATGAAGGTCTTGTAAGAAGTATGCCTCTGGTTGATAAACTATTTTTACAGGCTTTTTATCTATATTTTGAACTAATCTAACATCTTGAGGATTACTTGCTGATACCATTACATATCCATCGGTACCATCAAGTGATGTTATCCATTTTATTATATCTCTATGTACAAGTGGTGCAACCCAGTATAAATGCCCCTCTACATTTTGTATATGAAACTGTCCAAGTTTAGCTACACTTCCAAGAGCTGGATCTTCACCAATTTTTTTATCTCCAAGTCTCATAGCCATATCTTCGTCAACTAAACGAATATCTGATACACTTACAGGACTTACATCTTTTGTGAATTTACTTTCTTTAACTTCACCTATTAAGTTTCTGTATGCTTTTGCATGTAATATTGGTGATGAAGTTATAAATGGTGCTACTATATTAAAAATTATTAATACAACAGCTATCCCAAAGTTGTATTTTGCTAATTTAGATGTGTGTTCTCCTCTATCTAGCATCATGTCCAATATTCCAGCTATTCCAAAGAATATTATCAAAACTGAAATAAAAGATAAAAAATCTAATCTTAATACTGGCAATTTAATAAAAGAATATATAGCTACTATAATCGCTGCTATTCCATAAGTCTGTATGAATCTCTTCATTTGGTACTCCTTTCACCCACAATTAGTTATTATTACTATTATATACATATTTTGTAAAAAAATAAACACCCCTTAAGTATCTAAGAGGTGTTTATTCTATACTTTTACAACTTCTCCAATATTATGAACTTTATCCTTTTCATAATACTTAGATAGTAATCCTTCATATTCTAGCTCTAGGTCATCCAAATCATAAAAGTCATTTGGCCTAACTTGATGAGGTTCTTTATCTAATATATTTATCTCACTTCTTTGTAACATATCTGCTACAAAGTTAGAACATACATATTTATAATCTTTTTTTCTAGGTTTATTTACAGATAGGTATACAAGAGCTTTTACATCATATGCATATTGTTTTCTATTAGCACTGACATTATATATATTTTCTTTTAACTTTTCATATTGTCTTTCTGTTACCGTTAACGAGTACACTCTACACATAGTATTAGTTCTTATAGCGTATAAGCCTTCATTTATATTTTCTTCTACAAATCCTGCAAATATCGGTGTTTTAGGATTTAATCTTCCAAAAGAATACATAGGCCTTAAATATTCATTTAAAGCTATAGATACATGTGCGTATGGGGTTTTACTTATATTTCTAATTAAACAAGATAAAAATGTACCTGTAAATGTAGTAACTATATATATCTTCTTCATAGTCTTCCCCCTCTTCTATTTTAAGTACAACTAAATTATTCTATCATATTATATACATAATTACAAGTTATTTATTGTTTATTTTGAAATCATATTTATTCATAGAGTTAATTAAGTTATTAATTTCTATTTGTAAGCCTATAATTATGCTATTGTTTTCTATTGTGATATTTTATAAAGTCATTAGTGACATTTATTATTTATCTATTATAATAATATTATTGTTTATTGTAAATGGTATTTTATTCATATTTTTTCTAATGATTTACTTAAAATTGTATTATTTATATTAATTTTACATACCTTTGCATTTGTTAAAATAAATTTTAAATTTATATTTTCTACACTTGGTATTTAATTTATTTCTATTTGAGTATTTGTTCCCATTTTTATTTTATGGTCATATTTTTTTAAAATTTGTACAATAATCTTAAATATAGTATATACTAACTATTTTGTTATTAATATAGAGTAATTATGTCTTTATTTTTTATTCATCTTAGATTAAAATTAATAATATGTGTTATAGTACCCTTTACGTACTATATAGAAATTTAATAAATTGAGAGGTATTATATAATGTCAAATGAAACTAATTCATCTAACTTTATAAAAAACATTGTTATAAATGATTTAGAAACTGGAAAACATGATAGCATTATAACTCGTTTTCCACCTGAGCCAAATGGTTACTTACATATCGGACATGCCAAAAGTATATGCTTAAACTTTGGACTTGCAAAAGAGTTTAACGGAAAAGTTAATTTAAGATTTGATGATACAAATCCTTTAAAAGAAGACGTAGAATACGTAAACTCTATAAAAGAAGATGTTAAATGGTTAGGGTTTGACTGGAATAACCTATACTTTGCATCTGATTACTTTGAAGAAATGTATAATAGAGCTATTCTTTTAATAAAAAAAGGTAAAGCTTACGTATGTGACTTAACATTTGAAGAAATGAGAGAATATCGTGGTACTTTAACAGAGCCAGGTAAAGAAAGTCCTTACAGAAATAGATCTGTTGAGGAAAACTTAGATTTATTTGAAAGAATGAAAAATGGAGAATTTAAAGATGGAGAAAAGGTACTTAGAGCTAAAATAGATATGTCTTCTCCTAATATAAACTTTAGAGACCCTGTAATATATAGAATTGCTCATTCTACTCATCACAATACTGGTGATAAATGGTGTATATACCCAATGTATGCCTTTGCTCATCCACTAGAAGATGCTATAGAAGGAATAACTCACTCTATATGTACATTAGAGTTTGAAGACCAAAGACCATTATACGATTGGGTTGTTAGAGAATGTGAAATGGAAGCTACTCCAAGACAAATAGAGTTTGCTAGACTTAATCTTACAAATACTGTTATGAGTAAGAGAAAATTAAAGCAACTTGTTGATGAAGGTGTTACTGATGGATGGGATGACCCTCGTATGCCTACTATATCAGGTTTCAGACGTAGAGGATATACTGCTGATGCTATACGTAAGTTCTGTAGTGAAATTGGTGTATCTAAGGCTGATTCAAAAGTTGATAGTCAAATGCTTGATTTCTTCGTAAGAGAAGACTTACAAACTAAAGCTCCTCTTGCTATGGGTATTTTAAATCCACTTAAATTAGTTATAACAAATTACCCTGAAGGTCAAACTGAAATGATAGAACTTGAAAATAATGCAAAAGACGAAACTAAAGGAACTAGATTAGTGCCATTTGGTAGAGAGTTATATATTGAACAAGAAGACTTTATGGAAGAGCCTGTGAAAAAATACTTTAGACTATTCCCAGGAAATGAAGTTCGTTTAAAGGGAGCTTACTTTGTTAAGTGTACTGATGTTATAAAAGATGAAAATGGAAATATAGTTGAAGTACATTGTACTTACGACCCAGAAACTAAGAGTGGTTCAGGATTTACAGGACGTAAAGTAAAATCTACTATACATTGGGTAGAAGCAAATACTGCTATTCCTTGTGAATTTAGATTATATGAACCATTAATACTTGATGATGCTCCAGAAAATGAAGGAAAGCACTTCTTAGAGCAAATAAATCCAAACTCTATGGAAATATTACAAGGATTTGCTGAGCCTACTCAAATAAAAGATTCAAAACCACTAGATAAATTCCAATTTGTAAGAAATGGATTCTTCTCTGTTGATACAAAATATACTACAGATGATAAATTAGTATTTAATAGAGTTGTGCCATTAAAAAGTTCTTTCAAACCAGGAAAATAGTATTTAATATATAAAAGGGGCTGTCGCATTAAGAGTAAATAATACAATATATAGTTATGCATAATTTGAATTAAAACAACATATTGTATATAATTTTTTTAGTGCGATAGCCCCTTTTGATTTAATTATTTTAATTATAAACTTATTATTTTACACCTAATATATCTAATCCACCTTCTATACATTTTATATGTAGCGGAAAGTCAGGTCCCTTTTCACCATCAATATCTGTAATTAATTTATCTGCACATTCAATGTATATTTCCTTAGTTTTAAAATATAATATATTGTCCTCATTTAAATTATCTAAATGCTCTCCCTTTAATACATTTATAAATACTGGTATAGATTTTGGAATTGGCATATCTTTAAAAATAATGACATCTAAATATCCATCATCTAACTTTGCTTTATATGCTAAATTTAAATTTCCTGCCGTTTTTCCATTAAAAACCAACATAAGATACATGTTTCCTTTATATTCTACTTCCTCAGATTTTACTTTTATATTAAAAGCTCTAAGATGAAGTGCTTCCTCTATTCCAGCTATATAGTATGCTACTTTTCCCATATAGTTTTTAAAATCAGGATTTATCTTTTGAGATACATCTGTAAACATACCTGCACTTGCTACATTTATAAAATACTTATCATTTATTTTTCCTATATCAAAATTTCTTGACTTAGAATTTATAATATTTTTTGTTGCTTTTTTTATATCAAATTCTAATCCAAGAGAGTGTGCAAAATCATTAGCCGTGCCAACTGGAAGTATTCCAACTGGCAGATTTATATTTAGATTTTTCATAGTATTTATTACTATGTCTATTGTTCCATCTCCACCTGCTATTACTAAATGCTCATATGTATCATCTATATCTAAAAAGGCTTTATCTATACACTCATTTTTGTCTATTCTATATGGTATAAGTGTAATGTTATACTTTTGATATATACTTATTATAAAATCTAAGCTATTTACTATGGATTTTTCACCTGAATTTGGGTTGTATATAAATTTTGCTTTTCTCATGAAACCTCCTTAAAACTTAACCTTTATGATATATTATATATATAAAAGGATATACCTTTTTTATTATAACCTTTATTTTATTAATAACCAAAGTTTTCATTTAAAAATATTACATGAATTCTACCTGCAGTTCTTTGTCTTTTTATAACTGTGTACTCACAGCATATTCTATCTGGGCTACTACAATCCATACAATATCCTTTTATCTTACATGGTGTATTAGTATTTAGTCTTTTAGCATTAGCAGGAGCACACATACTTTTATTACGCTCTACAGCTTCATTAATATTTTTTACTATTTTGTTAACCCCAACTACTACTATAACTTTTTCTGGTCCATAAAGCATGGCTGCTACCCTATTTCCATTACCATCTACATTGTACAATTCTCCATCTTCTGTTATAGCATTAGTACTAGTAAAGAAGGCATCTGCACTAAAAGTCTTTCTGTATAATTCTTTTAAATCTTTTCTAGTTAAATTCTCTTCATATCTATCCAGAAAATTAAATCTTTTACTTCTTAAATAGTCTATAACACCTGTTTCAAATAATGTCATTGATCCTCCACAACTAACTGTGTCCCCTTCATTTATAAGCTCATCTATTATTTTAATAAGTTCCTCTTTATCACTTGCAAAGTAACCTTTCATATTATTATCTTCTAATGATTTTATTGTGTTTTTTATTTTAGTTTCATTTACCCAAGATACATATTTATCCATAAATAATCCTCCCCAGTGTTAATGTTTTATATAATTATAGTATCATATCCTTTTAATTAATTTGATTTTTTTACTTAGAATTTTTGTAAATAATACACTTAAAATTTGATATAAGGTTTTTAATAGATAAGCTACTTTTAAAAATTTATTTAGTCTTTTTTATAGAATTTTATATGTTACATAACATACTCATTATATTTTTTTATTAAAATTATATACATATAGTCATTTATTTATAACATAAAAAGACATCAAATATTTATGATGCCCTTATTATAATATTTTTAATTACTGATTTATAGAACTTATTTTATTTGTAGAATAAATAGTGAGCTCTCCATCATCATCAACTAACATAATTCCATTTCTTACGAACTCTAAATTTCCTTTTATCTTTTCATTAATACAGCTTGCAACATTCTCCTCTTTAAAATCTATACCATTTACAGCATTTACATAATCTTTATTTAATTTAACATTCTCTACAAATTCTCCATAATCTTTTAAAATATCTATTGATTTGATAACTTCAGCTGTTTCTATACCTGATATATTTGATACAGTATCGTGCTTAATATCTTTTATATGATTTATATATTCACATCCTTGTTTTGTAACTACTGAAATAGTGTCGTCTTCATTAATTATATTATTTACAATTGTTTTTGATGTTTTTAAAATATCATTTAGAGGTTTTATATCTTCCTCTTTATATTTTAATACATTGTTATCATAATCAACATCTATAGAGTTTACAAACTCATCTTTTTCTATATTAATATTACTTACTACCATATTTGATATATTTTCACTTTCTATATTAGCTAATATATTTTTAGCTTCATTAGGAATTATAGTAAATGTTTCTATACTTGCTTTAAGCGGTTCAAATGTCCCATCATCTAATACAACTCCTATAAACCCCTCCCCTGTTGGATCAATTCTTAAAGGTCTATTTTGTATTTCTTCCTTATTTAAATAATTATTCATAGGTCCTATAATTAGTAACTCTACAGTCTTTGAATTTATTATTTGTTCATTTACATCTATATTTTTTATTACATTATCTACATAGGTAGGCTTTACATCTACAACTGAGCTTAATTTATTTTGATTTACTTCTTTTACAACCTTTGTCTTTGATTGATTTGTAACTACATTGCAATTTTTTGTATTAATATCAGATAATACATCAATTTTATTAGTTTTTATAGGTTTTGAAACTTCAACCTCTTCACAGTTATCTGTTAATACTTTTTTCTTTTCTATTTTTATATCTTTTACTATATTCTTTTTTTCACTTATTATATTTTCTACTACACTTTTTTTATTTTTATTTAATTCTATATTTTCCAATGATTTTTTAGTATTTATATCTAAATCTGTATTATATTTTAGAACATCTTCACTTGTTATATTTTCTATACCTTTTATTTTATTATCATTTTTTATTGCATAATAATTTATATTTTTTATATTTTCATAATTTCGTCTTATGTAATCCTCAATATTTTTGTCCTTTGGCTTATTTGCAAAAGCTCTAGAATATCTGGTATTAGGATCATATCTATAATTATTTTCTTCATCTATAGTACTATCTTTTATCTCTTTTATTAATAATTTCTTAAAATTAGGATTATCACTATTGTTTAATATCTTAACTTTAATAATATTCTCCATTGATATTGCTACTTTATCATTCATTATTATGTTCTTTTTAATTACTAAATTGCTCTCATTTTCTTTATTTATTTGTATTTTATTAGTGTATCCATCTGTAGTTGTAATTTCTAAATCAACAGAAAACTTTTCTTTATTTGAAGAAGAATCTACTAATTCTTTAATAGTATTGAGCATCTTTTCTATTGATCTATTATTATAATTTTTCTGCATTTATACACACTCCTTTACAACTAACTTTTATAACTAAAATTCTCCTCATTATATATATGTTTACTAACTATATTTTATTACATAAATATAAGGCTCATTTTTTAACGAGCCTTATACCTAAATATTAACATTCTGATTCACAGTTTGATGTAAATCCTCCTTTAGTGCAACTTAATGTGTTAGGCGTTGTATATACTGCCACTTCATCTTTCACTACTACATATAATTTTTCAGTTACTAAAAGCGTTGCAAATATATTAGCATCAAATCCATATACTCGTTGTATAGGTTGACGTCCTGTAGTTTGTGCTTCACTTTCTTCTAACCCTTGTATTTCACTAATTTCATTGTGGCCTGATCCTGACATTAGTTGTTTTACAGCACATTTTGGCGCTACACAAGGTACTGATACACATAGGTCAAATATTGCTCTTAAATTTACTTTTTTTCTATCATCTGGTAAACATACTTGACCGAAGAAATCAACATCTTTAAAACCTAACCCTGGATCAGCATTATCAGCTAAGTTATCTACAAGATATTGAGCTTTAAAAGGTATACATCCTGCCGTACCTTCCACTATAATATACAAGTAGCAAGAATCTGGCGTTATATCTGATTGACATACTTTTCTAGTTCTTCCATTTTCACAACATCCAGCACCTACACAAGATATACTTCCACTATATTCAGTATATATATTTGTACAACCAGGTGTGCTACATGCTGAACATGGATCTTTCTGTAAAGTTACAGTTTGATTAAGACCTATTTCAGTTTGTATATGTTCTTCTTTTATTCCTAAACAATCATATTGTAAAGTTATAGTATTTATACATACCTCTTTTCCTACCAACTCATTTAAGTTTTGTGTACCTGCCCATATTATTTTAAATCTTCTATCTTTAGCACATCTTGTTTGTTCACTTTCTAAGCATACACAGTCATATATTCTATCTATTAATGCAGGTATGCATTTTGCTTCTCTTATATCTGGACATCTAATAATTTTTGGTCTACAACACTGTTCTTTGCATTGGCTTTCTTTTTTTATAGTTGTTGGACCATTTTGACATGTACAGCATAAATTATCTTGATTACTAGGCTTATTTTCTCTTGCTTCAGACTCTTTTATTTCTTCGATTTCTTTATTGTCTTTTATTTCACTCATGCCATCTATCCTCTCCTGTATTTATTTTGAAAAGATTACATTCTCTTCTTAATAAAATATATGATTTTATAAGATACATGTTACTAATTTAGATTCTCTATTTAATAATTCCTATTAATATATGTATAAATTGGCATATTTTAATATAAATATTAGTATATGTATTTTTAGGAGGATAGTTATGTCTTTTATAGATAAAACAAATATATTAATAAAAAAAAGGAACAATGACTTATACTACTTTAATTTAGATAAGGATATAGTATTTACTAAGATAAGCAATGAAAGTAATACCTTAGTACCTAAAAAATTATTTGATGGAGACTATTCTTTTGTAGATATATGGCTAGATACAAATGAAAAAGACAATATCTATGGAGTTATAAATGATAAAAAAGGAAAAATACTAAATTTGAATATAGAGGAAGATAATATTAATAAACATACTATGATAAAATATGATTATAAAAACTTTATAATAAAGTTTCCATATACAAAACACATATCTAATATAAAGCATACTGTATATTACTCAATAAATAAAAGTGTACCTCTTTTAGCAAATCTAATTCATCTGTATGAAGATGATAATATTTGTGTAAAGAATACAATAGATTTCATAGACTATAATATTCTTAGTAATTTCGTTGTAGCATACTCAAATAACAAGCCTATTATATTTTACTTTAAAATAGTCGATCAATTTGAAGAATTATTTGTATCTACCTTTGATTTAAATTCTCACTCTTGGTCTAAACCTATTAAAATTACTAAATCAAACAAGAATAAAATATATTTATCTGTTTTACAAGATGAAAACAATAACTATCATATAGTGTTTTCAGAAAACCACAATAACAAGTATTATTGTAAATATATCAATATAAGTTTAGAAAATAATTTTTTAAAAATAAATCAAGAGTCTATTATAAGTAAAGATGTTATGTGCTTATTTCCAAGTATAATAAAAGAAAATTCTACCCTATATATACAATGGGTTGAATATTTTGATTTGTATATTTGTGAATCAAATGATTCTGGAATGAATTGGAGCAAACCTCTAATGGATAAAAATATATCTAATCAACCATTTATAAGATACCAATATATTTCTGATAATATAACTTCAATATTTGCACCTAAAAACAATTTAAGTTTAGAGTCTTTACCTATAAAACAAGGAGTATCTGATTAGATACTCCTTGTTTTATAAGTAAAAATTCTTAAATTTTATTAATTAATATTTTTATTGTTATTTTTAGATTCTATTTGAGCTTTAATAATCTCTGATTGTCTTTTTAATTCATCTATTTTATATCTTATGGCGCTTAACTTAGCTTCCATTGAAGTTCTAGCTTTTTCTGTTTCAGCATTTTTCATACCTTCTTCAGTTTGTTCATACATCATCTCTAATGTATTTATCTTTTCATTTATTTTATCATATACAATTTGAGGGTTATTGTATAATATTTCTCTTTTCTTATCTATCATATATAGTACTTTAAAATAAATAAATGTTATTACTATATTTGCTATAATCTCGAATACTTCTATACTCATTCTATTAGTTATAGCTGATACACCTATAAACACAATTAAGTTAAATAAAAATAAGTTGTTCAGTATTTTTCTATTTTCAGTGTACCTTCCTTCTTCTTTATATTTCATAAATCTATAAGGTATAGATATTGTTAATATCGGTGCCAAAAATATTATCTTCATGTCCATAAGAGCGTATACAATACTTAGCATAGTTACTAAAGTCGTAGTTCTACTCATTAAGTCTACTCGTCTCATATTATTCTCCTCTAACTTTCAAATATAAAAATTCCTTTTAACGTAAAATGATATTATATATTTTATCATACCTTATAAATAAAATATATATATTTGTATCAAATTTTAATCTATAAAATATAACACTTTGTATAAGGCCTACCTTAAATGTTATTAACTAATTTTTTATTAAAATAAGATATAACTATTATAAAAGTATAAAAATTATTATTTATAAATGTTTCTACATTTATTTCATAGTTTGTAAACAAATGCTTTCCATCAAACATATAATAGAATATAGACTAAGTTATGCTACTTCTAGTCTATGAGCATCATTTATTTAAATTTTGGTTTTCATAGGCATTTATACCTCTTACATATAACAAATGATAATAAAATGAAATTAAGTTAATTTATAGGAGGTAATTACTTATGAAATGTTGTATGTGTGGATTTGAATTAGAATACAATTATTGTCATTTAGTTGATAGAGGTCTGGTATTTTGTTCTATTGAATGTTTGAAAGAAAACTATGATGAAAAATATGAAGGGACATTTCCGATAGAAGCACCTAAGATGACATTTGGAGATGCTATAACTAAATTAAAAGAAGGATATAAGGTAAGAAAAGTAGACTGGGATGAAAGTCATTATATTTATATGGATGAAGAAGGATATGTTTATTAAGTTAAATAATGATGTATGGGAGGAATTTAAGTAAAGCCTTCTGGCTTTACTTGTTACATATAACAAAATATTGATAAAATCATCAAGCATATTAATATTACTCTTATGTGCTATAATAATTTTGTTAGTAACTAATTTAAGTTATATGTTTTAAGTCTTACTTTATCTATAAAAAATAAAAAACAGAAACATCAATTCAAATAGTTTCTGATCTTTATTTAAAATATCTAATTAAACTAATAGCTCAGCATAAAACGTTCTAAGAAAAGCATCGT
>CALFLM010000079.1 GCA_937880075.1 uncultured Romboutsia sp.
ATGATACACAATTTATTTATAAGGATAGATACAAGGAGATTATTTGATGAAGATTTTAAAAAATATAGTTAACATAGTTTTAATTTTAATTATATTTATATGTATATACAATATATCTGGAAAACTTATAGAATATAACAAAGCAGATAAGTCATATGAAAAAATAAGATCAGAAAAAAAAGATGATAGCAGTTTATATGAAAAATATGAAGATTATAGAGGGTGGATTAAGATAGAAAATACAAATATAAATTATCCTATTGTTCAAGGAAAAGATAACTCATTTTACTTAGACAAAGATATTAATAAGAATTACTTATCATCAGGGTCTATTTTTATGAATTATTTAAATAATGAATTTAATGATGAAAATACAGTTTTATTTGGTCACCATATGAGAAATAAAACTATGTTTGCTCAATTAAAGAAATACAAAGAAGAGGAATTCTTCTACGGAAATAATGATATAGAAATAGAAGTTGAAAATGGTAAAGTTTTAAAATATAAAGTTTTTTCAGCATATGTTACAGATGCTAACTATAATTATATTAAAACTAACTTTGATGATAGAGCTCAATATAAGGAATTTTTAAATAGTATAAAAAATAAGTCAATATATAAATCAGATATAGATGTAAATGAAAATGATAAAATTATAACTTTATCAACTTGTTCTTATGAATTTAATGATGCAAGAATGGTTGTGCATGGAAAACTTTTAAATTAGCAATTTTATATAGATAACCTAATAATATTTTGGGTAATTTATGTATCAACATAGGTTATAAGAGTATGAAAAATGTACAGATGCAGGGATAGCTATGTTATACTTTGGATTAATAATAGATACAACTACGTTTGATTTAAACTAGAAAGTTTTGTAATCTTAATAAAGAATATAAAATAGATGATAATTATGAAATTATTGGATATTGCAGTATATAAAGTATTAAAAAACTACAATTAAGTATATGAAGTTGATTGCTAAGTATAATAGTAGTCAACTTTTTTTATTGAATTACATCAATTATGAGACATTTTATTATTTATAAAGTTAATTATATAGATTAATTGATAAAAAGTTAAGCAAAATATGAACAATATTAAAATTATTTTTGAAAATAATTGTGTAACGTATTAATATATATATTTAAGTAAATTTTAAAAAAATATATATATAAACATAAATTCATAATGAATATTATATTGTAAAATTAAGTCGAGTAGTGTATATTATAGTAGTATAAGAAAATAAATGAATTATGATATACTAAAATATAAAATGTTTTCTGGAATAGATTTACATATACAACATTTTATATATATCAGAAAATATTACTAGAGGTGAAATATGATACAGATAGAAAAACTAAAGAAAGTTTATGATAATGGTCATGAAGCTTTAAAAAACATTAATTTAGAAATAAATGAAGGAGAATTAGTGTGTTTATTAGGGCCTAGTGGATGCGGTAAAACAACAATCCTTAATCTTTTAGCTGGATTATTAGACCCTACAAGTGGAGAAATCAAGTTTGATGGAGAATCAGTTACAAATAAGCATCCTAAAGATAGAAATATAGGACTTGTATTCCAAAACTATGCATTATACCCTCACATGACTGTGTTAGAAAACATTATGTTCCCTCTAACTGTTGGTAAGAATAAAATGCCAAAAAGTGAAGCAATGGAAATAGCTAAGAAATATATGAAGATAACTAGTATAGAAGAATTAGCTGATAAGAAACCAGGCAATATGTCAGGTGGACAACAACAAAGGGTTGCAATAACTAGAGCATTAGTTCAAAACCCAAAGGTTTTATTACTGGATGAACCATTAAGTAACTTAGATGCAAGATTAAGACTTAAGATAAGAGAAGAAATAAGAAGACTGGTTAAAGAAATCGGTATAACAACTATATTTGTAACTCATGACCAAGAAGAAGCTTTATCTATAAGTGATAGAATAGTTCTTATGAACCAAGGTGTAGTACAACAATTTGATATACCGCAAAACTTATACTTAGAACCAGCAAACTTATTTGTTGCACAGTTTATGGGTAACCCAATAATAAACATATATGAAATGGAAAAAGAAGGTAATATATTAAAAGGAGAAAACTTCTCAATAGATTTAAGCCTATTAAATAAAGATAGATTTAAAGCTGAGTTAACTGAAGATAAGTATGTTGTAGGTATAAGACCTGAATACTTTGTAACAAGTAAAAATCCTTTATTCAATGTAGAAATAGAAACTGTTGAGTTAATAGGTAAAGACTGTATATTAAACTTCAAAGTTAATGGAGTAAATTCAAAATCAATAGTAGATGTAAATGACAACATAAGAGAAAATGATAATGTAGGATTTGATATAGATTACAACGGAATTTATTTATTCCAAGAGAATGGAGTTAGAGTATACTAATGAGAAAGTTAAAATATAGAGCGGAAAATTCACCACAAGCATGGTTATTCCTTTTACCAGCTTTAATAATAATAGGAGTATTTAATGTTTTACCTTTAATAAAAACATTTATAATGTCTATGCAAAAGGGGACATTAAATAATTTACAATTTAATGGATTTAAAAATTTCAACGTTGTATTACAAGACCCAAAATTCCATGATGCAATAGGGAATACAGCATTATTCTCATTTGTTGTTGTTCCAGTAGGTCTTATAATATCAATGTTTATAGCAATAACTATATTTGAAAAAATTAAGCACAAAGGTATTTGTGAAACTATATTCTTTATACCATATTTAACAAGTGTGATAGCAGTAGGTATAGTATTTAGATTTTTATTTAACGGCGACTACGGTTTTATAAACTATTTATTAAGTTTTATAAATGTTGGTCCAATAAACTTCTTAGATGACCCAAATATGAGTATGACGACTTTAATTATATTTGGAATTTGGTCAGGTCTTGCATTTAATATAATAATATTACTTTCAGGATTAAGAACTATTGATGAAAATTATTACAAAGTTGCTGATATGTTTGGTGCAACTAAAATGGAGCAATTTTTCAAAATAACTTTACCACAGTTAATACCAACAATAACGTTCTTATTAATGATGAACTTTATAAATGCATTTAAAGTATATGCACAAGTATTCTCATTATTCAATGGAAAAGCTGGAATTGCTAATAGTGCAACTACTGGAGTATTCTATATATTCAATAAATTCTATGTTGAGTACCGTTATGGTCAAGGTATGGCAGCTGCAGTTATTTTATTTGCATTGATTTTAGCATTTACATTAATACAGAACTATGTTCTAAAAAGAATATCTAAGTAGGTGAAAAAATGAAAAAAGTTAATTTATTTTTATCAAAAACATTTATAGCTATAATGGCATTAATTACACTGTTTCCTTTTGTATATATGATTTTAGCAAGTTTAATGACATTCCAAGAGGCAACAAGTATACCGCCAACACTTATACCTAAGGTTTTACAATGGCAAAACTTTAAGTCAGCGATGGAACAAGCACCTTTTGTTAGATATTTCTTTAATACAGTATTAGTAGCAGGTTTATCAACAATAGGAACTTTAATAACTTCTATTTTAGCAGCTTTTGCATTAGTTAAATTGGAGTTTAAATATAAAAATGTTTTAGTAATGTCAATGGCAGCATTATTAATGGTACCATATGAGGTTACTGTATTTACAAATTATCAAACTATAGCTAATCTTGGACTATTAAACACATATACAGCTTTAATACTTCCATCATTAGCAAGTATATTCTATATATTCTACTTAAAGAATTACTTAACAAGTATACCTTTATCTTACTACAAAGCTGCGAAAGTAGATGGATGTGGAGATTTAGAGTTTATAAGAAGAATATTAATACCATTAGCTAAACCTTCATTATTTACAATGGGGATATTAACTTTCATAAATGGATGGAACTCATTCTTATGGCCAATACTTGTGACAAATAGTAAGGAAATGAGATTATTAAGTAATGGTCTTAGTGCATTCGCAACGGAAAGTGGTACAAATGTGCATTTACAAATGGCTGCTTCAACAATAGCAATTGTGCCAATATTAATTTTATATTTAATATTTAGAAAACAAATTATAAGAGGAGTTGTAAAAAGTGGTATTAAAGGATAAAAAAACAAAAATCACGTTCCATAATGGTATTTTAACTATTGGTGGAACTATTATAGAAATAGCTTATGAGGATAGTCATATATTCTTCGATTTTGGTAGTGAGTATGATCCAGCATCTCCTAAGCAACCAAAAAACTTACAAGATTTATTAGATATGAATCTTGTTCCATATTTAGATAATATGTTTGATCCAAGTATAGAGCTAAAGGGATATGAATCTAAAGAAGATAAATTTAAAAATACAGCTGTATTTTTATCACATGTTCATTTAGATCATTCAAAAATAATTAACTATTTAAATCCATCAGTGCCTTTATATATGTTAGAGGGAACAAAGTCATTACTTAATACATTAAATATAAATAACGACTTTTTATTCCCACTTCATAACCAAGGGAAATCTAATGTAAGAGAGATAAATGGGGTTAAAGAAAATGAAGTAGTTCAAGTTGGAAAAATAAAAGTTAAAGTAATGCCAGTTGACCATGATGCATATGGTGCAAGTGGATTATTAATAGAAACTCCAGATTTAGTTATATCATATACAGGTGATATAAGACTTCATGGATATAGAAAAGATGCAACTTTAAACTTCTGTAAAGAAAGTGAAAACTGTGATGTTTTATTAATAGAAGGTGTTACAGTTTCTTTCCAAGAGTTAAACGAAGATGCACGTGTGCCAGAAGATGAAAATGAACCAAATTTAATAGGAAAGATAAATAATATTGTAAAAGAAAATCCAAATAAACAAATAACTTTTAATTACTATATATCTAACATAGAGAGAATATTAAACATAATAAAATCTAATCCAAGAACTGTAGTTTTAGATGCATATTATTCTTATGTATTAAAACATGCAACAGGATATCAATCTTATTATTATCAATTAGATGATAAGGATTATGGATTAGATAAGAACTATGAAGTAGAGTTTGAAAAACTTCTACAAGATGAAGGTAGCTATTTCTGGCAACTAGATACACTTGCCATTGAACATTTTGATAGATTAAAAGAAAATGGAATTTATATTCATTCAAATGCAACACCACTTGGAGATTTTGATCCAAAATATGCACCATTTGTAAAGAGATTCGAAGATCATAATATCGAATTTAAATTAGCAGGATGCAGTGGACATGCTTATCCATTTGATTTGATTGAAATAATAGACTTAATTAAACCTAAGTTATTAGTTCCTATTCATTCTTATCATCCAGAAAGACTTTATAATAAGTCAGGTGAGGTGCTATTACCAGAAAAGAAACAAACAATATAAATTTGGAGGAGTTAGACATGAAATTTAAAAAGCTTACATCATTAGCATTATCTGCAGCTTTAATGACTGGATTAATGACTGGATGTGGAAGTACAAAGAGTGCTTCAACTGATGAAATTGTAACAGAAATAACTGAGCCAGTAGAAATAACATTCTGGCATGCTATGAATGGAGAATTAGAAAAAACTTTACAAAAATTAACTGATAAGTTTATGGAGTCTAATAAAAACATAACTGTAACGTTACAAAATCAATCAAGTTATCCAGAATTACAACAAAAAATAACTGCTACTACAGCAAGTCCAAAAGATTTACCAACTTTAACTCAAGCATATCCGCACTGGATGATAAATGCAATGCAAGATGAGTTATTAGTTGACTTAAAGCCTTACATAGATAATGAAACTATAGGTGATAAAAACTATAATAATATATTAGAAGGATTTAGAACCGCTTCTGAAGTAGATGGAAAAATATACGGAATGCCTTTTAATAAATCTACAGAAGTTATATGGTATAACAAAACATTATTTGATGAACTTGGATTAAAAGTTCCTACAACTTTTGAAGAATTTGCTCAAACTGCAAAAACTATAACTGAGAAAAAAGGTATAGTTGGAGCTGGATTTGACTCTTTAAATAACTTCTACACTACTTACTTAAAAAATAAAGGTGTAGATTTCAATAGTGAAACAGATGTAACTGGTAAAGAGTCAGTTGAAGCTGCTAACTACTACTTAGATGGTATAAAAGATGGTTATTTTAGAATAGCAGGTACAGATACGTATTTATCAGGACCATTCGCTTCTGAAACTCTTGGTATGTATGTTGGATCAAATGCTGGTGAGTCATTTGTTAAGCAAGGTGTTAATGGTAAGTTTGAAGTAGGTGTTGCTCCATATCCTGCTGAGTCAGTTGCGCAACAAGGTACTGATTTATATGTGTTCTCAAATGCAACAGCTGAACAAAGAACTGCTGCTTTTGAATACTTAAAGTTCTTAACTTCAACAGAAAACCAAATAACTTGGGGTGTTGAAACTGGATATATACCAGCAACAGAAGCTGCTATATCATCTGATGAATACAAAAACTCAGGAAGTTTAGTAGCATCTATATTAAAAGAAATAACAAGTAAAAACTTATTCATAAATGATGTAGCTCAAGGTGTTGATAGTGCTTACAATGAATCAAGAGTTGTAATGGAAGATATATTATCAGATAAAAAGTCAGATGTAAAATCTAAATTAGAATCATATAAAAATACTTTAATGGGAATATACGAATAATATTTTAAACAGAGGATGTCTTAAACTTATTTAAGACATCTTCTTTATTTATATGTAAATACGCTCGATGCTAATATATAAGCATCCCTCCAAGCTAAAAAATTATCGCCAACGATACATCCTCGATACCACTTCGGATGTATCCGTTGCTTAAATGTCGGTTCAGCTTATATATTATCATCTTCGCTAGAGTAATTTAGATATAAAAATTTTGATTTTAGATATAAGGAGAAAATTATGAAATTAGTTATTTACCAAACAAGTGATTTACATGGATATGTATATCCAACTAATTATGTAACAGAACAGAATCTTGGAATTTTAAAAATAGGGAGTTATATGAAAAAAGATGAGTTAAATTATGATGCATCTTTAAAAATAGATTGTGGGGATTTAGTTCAAGGATCTGCTCTTACACATTATTTATATAAGCATGATATAGAAAGGAATCCTATTATTGAGGGATTAGAAAATATAAAGTATGATGCTTATGTTTTAGGTAATCATGAATTTAACTATGGATTAGATTACTTAAACAAGTCTTATTCTATGGTATCAGATAAGATTATAAATGGAAATATACAAGGTTTAGGTTTTGATACAAAACCATATAAAATATTTGAATTTGATGGATTTAAAGTTGGATGTATAGGATTCACAACATCATTTATACCTAATTGGGAGAGAGAATGTAATATAGCAGGATTAACATTTAATAATCCAGTTGAAATATACGCAAAATATGAAAAAGAATTAAAAGAAAATTGTGATTTTATAATAGTATGTTACCATGGTGGATTTGAAAAAAGTTTAGAAGATAATACAACACCAACAGAAGCATTAACAAAAGAAAATCAAGGAAGTGAACTTTTAGAAAAGTTTGATTCAATAGATATGATTTTAAGTGGTCATCAACATAGATCATTTATTACAAAGATAGATAATAGAATATGTTCTCAACCTCTTAATAATGGACAAAACTTCACAAAAATAGTTATAGATACTGAAACTAAGGAGATAAATTATGAATTAGTAGAAGTTAAGAATATAGATGTTGAAATTGATGAAGAACTTCAAAGTGTATTTGAAGATGTAGAAAGTAAATTACAGTTATATTTAGATCAAGAAATAGGTAAATTTGATAAAGATATAATTGTTGATGATATATTCTTAGCAAGATTAAATGGACATCCAATTATAAACTTTTTACATGAAGTACATCTTGAGGTAGGGAATGCTGATTTTTCTGCATTATCGTTATTTGATAGTACAATTGGATTTAAGAAAAATGTATCTATTAGAGATGTATTAATAAACTATCCTTATCCAAATACATTAAAGATTCTTAAAGTAAAAGGTAAAGATATTAAAAAAGCAATTGAAAAAGCTGCTACTTACTTTATTTTAGAAGATAATAAAGTAGTTGTAAATAGTACTTTTTTAAAGCCTAAGGTTCAACATTATAACTATGATACATTTGGAGGTCTTGATTACGAAATAGACTTAAAAAGAGAATTTGGAGAACGTGTTGTTTCTATGAAAAGAAATGGTGAAGACATCGATTTAGAACAGTATTACAGTATTGTAATGAACAACTATCGTGCAACTAATACTTCCATATATCCTAGTTATGAAGGAGCAAAAGTTTTAGGTGAAGTAAATATAGATATAGGTGAAATTATAATAGACTATATACAAGATAAGAAAAATGTAAAGTCGGTAGATGAGAGTAATTATAAAATTAAATACTAAAAACATTAAAAAATAAGTATGAAAGATAACTTAGTAAAGGTTTTAGAATGATTAGATAATTAGAATAATAAGGTATATTTAATTTTAATTATGTTAGCTATTAGTTATGTTTCATTAAACAATAGATAATTTGATTTATCTAGATTAAATTTAAAATTATAAAATAAACATTATATTTTAAAGTCTAATTCAAAATGAGAATATTAAATTTTGAATTAGACTTTTATTTTATTATACATTGGTAAAATTATTCTGTTTAAACTATCAAAATAAAGTATATTAATTATAATATAAATGATTATATATAAAAACAACTATACAAGGGAAGGTATATATGGAAGAATCAAGAGTTATAAAAATGATAAATAATAATCCTAGTATTATATCAACAATAAATAATCCTACAGATGAAATGAAACTGTTAGCTATAAAAAAAGATGGATTAACATTAGAGTATATAGATAACCCAACTATAGAAATGCAAGAATTGGCATTAGATAATAATATTAGAGCTATTAGATATATAGATAATCCTACGGAATCAATGATGATAAAGGCTGTAAATGCAGGATGGAGTATATTAGATTATATAAAAAATCCAACAGACAAAGTAATTGAGTTAGCTATAAATCAAGCTGGATGGGCTATAAAATATGCTAAAAATCCAAGAGAAGAACTACAATTATTAGCAGTTAGAAAAAATTACGACTCAATAAAATTTATAAAAGAGCCTTATGAAAGTGTTCAAAAAGAGGCTGTAAAAATAAGTTATGATGCATTAAGATATATTAATTCACCAAGTCATAATATAGAAATTGAGGCTATTAAAAATAATGAAGCTGCAATTAGCTTTATACATAATTTAGATAAGGATAAAATATTAAATTTTTTAAAAGAAAATATTTTGGTAGTTAAATATGTTTTAAGAGAAATATCAAAGGAAGATTTGGAAGATGTATTAAAAGAAGTTTTATCAAAAGAAGAAGTCGAAGAAAAATATGTTAGAGACTTTTTAAATTGCAGTATTATAGATAGAAATAGTAAAAACTTTGAAATGGAAAAGATAATGTTCATTTATAAATATGGTAGTAAAAAGGCTAGAAAGATAGCTGTAGATGAAAAATTAAAGATGATATAGGAGATAGACAGATGAATTTTATAGATACATTAAAGAGCGTTAACTTAGTATTATCAACTAATGAAGTACCACTAGTAGTAGGAGAAAGTGGAATAGGAAAAACAGCATTAGCAAAGAAACTTGCAGGTGATAATAATTGGAGCTTAGTCGTTATTGATGGAAACTTACTTAAAGAAGGTGAAATAGGTGGACTTCCAACTATAGAATCTTATATAACAACTAACTCTAATGGAGACAATATAGAGAAGAAAACTACAGTATATGCAGTTCATAATAAATTAAGAGAAATTGATGAAGAAATATCTAAAGGTAAAACAGTTCTTTTATTTATAGATGAGATAAATCGTTGTGAACATACAGTACAGCAGGAATTAATGAATTTAATATTAAATAGAGAAATAAATGGATATAAGTTACATGATAATGTAAAAATATTAGCGGCGATGAACCCATCAAGTAAATATGGTTCAGATTTTGATTATCAAGTTGTTGATATGGATGCAGCGCAAGAAAATAGATTTGTATGGCTAAATATGGAACCGGATTATACTCAATGGTTAAATTGGGCAATTAATGAAGGAATAGAACAAAAGGTTATAGAGTTTATATCAACATTCCCTGAGTATTTACACAGAATAAATGAAGATGATGTACGTGCAACTCCAAGAAGTTATGAAAGGGTTTCTAAAAGTTATAAGATTTATAAAGAACAGAAAGAATTAATACCTAGATCAGTATTTTTAAATGTTATAAAAGGTAACGTAGGAAAGGTTATAGCTGAAGAATTTATAAGTTTTGTTGAGTCTGATTGTAGTAAATTGATATCTTATGAAGATGTATTTTTATGTGAAACTTTAAGTTCAGGTGTCATAGAAAAAGTAAAAAGTGAAAGTCATACAAGACTTTATTTATCAGCAATGAATATTTTAAAGATATTAGAATTAAATCTTAAAAATGACGAAAATAATTCAATAGATTATATAACTAGATTTATTGAATTTTTAAAATTATATCCTATAGATTTAATGGTTGGAATTATGAAGGATATGAAAAGTAGTTACACTAAAGTATATAACAGGGCTATAGAAAATGAAGAATTCGTAGAATTATACTTTGAATCTTATAATATGATAAGGGGATAATCTATGGAAAGTTATTTTGATAAACAAGCTAAATACCTTTATGATAAAGCAGAGGAAATTATAAACACCTATGCTATGCTAAAAGCAAATCAGAAAGGTGAAAAATTTGAAATAGATATACCTCAAGATTTTAAAAATGAATTTTTCAAACTAGTAGATAAAGTTAATTTAAGTCTTATGGAAGATAAAGATAACTTTTATGGTTATTTTTTATTTCAAACCTCAAGGGATATTAGATTTGATATAAGTAGTCCAACTGCTGTAAATTTTAAAGGTGCTAAATACGTAATATATTTTAATCCAATAATTTTTCTAAGTCTTAATATGAAACAGATGGAAAGTACTATGAAGCATGAAATACTTCATATACTATCTATGCATTTACTAAGAGGAAAAGAGTTAAAAAATAAGTATAGTACATTAGCTATTAACATGGCAATGGATATAGTAGTAAATCAATATTTAAATTATTTACCACCATATGCAACAACACTTCAATGGTTAAATTCAAATTATTTTTTAAAACTTGAGCCCTATGAGTCTTTTGAGTACTATGTAAAAAAGATTCAAACTGAACTTGATTTACAAGAAGTAGATGAAAATGGTGAAGAGGTTGATAATCACGAAAATGAAAATATAGAAACTGAATATAATCCAGAGCATACTCATGATATTTGGGAAGAATCTGATGAGATAGATGAAAAGACTCTTAAAGAATTTACAGAGAAGTTTGTTAATATATCTCAAAAAGGTGAAATACCGAATTATTTAGGTGGTTTGATATCTCAACTTAAAAATAGTAAGGGAGAATTGCCTTGGAATTTGTATCTTAAGAAGCTAATGGGAACTGTTGAAAGTAATAAAAAGAAGACTATAACAAGAAGAAATAGAAGGCAACCAAATAGATTAGATTTAAGAGGAGAACTTAGAGGACATAAAGCAGAAATAGCTGTTGTACTTGATACAAGTGGAAGTATTAGTGATGAAGAATTTAAACAAGCTATTAAGGAAGTTCTTAATATTGTAAAAAATTATAATCATGAAATTACTATTATAGAATGTGATAATGAAATTAGACGTACTTATAAAGTTAAATCTGTAAAAGATATAAAAGAGAGAATTAATATAAGAGGTGGTACTAAGTTTACACCAGTTTTTGAATATGCTAATAAGAAAAAAATTAACTTATTGGTGTATTTTACTGATGGTAAAGGTGAAGATAGGTTAGAGGTAATACCTAGAGGATATAAAATTTTATGGGTTATCTCGGGTAGAGGAGACAAGCTTTCATTGAGAGAAAGTTATGGAGCTGTTAAAAAACTTAGTAAAGTTGAAGTGAAAGAAGATATTATAGATATGAGTGATGTTAGAAGTGATGGATATTCAATGAATAACCAACAACCAATGTTATAAATATTATTATATAAATTATTCCTACTATTTATATTAAAAACTAAATCTATAATGGAAAAAACTATTGACCATATAATCAATAGTTTTTTTATTATTGAAAAATAAATTACCCATTTAATGTTATAGCTAATGATTGTATGATTTATATAGATTTAGAAGATTGAAATGTTGAAATGAATATAATGAATTTTATACAAAGTCAGAATAAATAATTCAGTTTATAAAATAAGAATTACTGTTTTGGACAATCTTAATAATAAAATATAAAGAGACAATATTAACATAAAATAAATATAAATCATAATATGTATCGTGATAATTGATTATATTATTAGGAGGTATATTATGGATACATCTTGTCCGAAATACGATATTCAAAAGATATTCTCTGGATATAACCCATCTAGACCAAATGCATATGCTCAAATAAAAGGTGGACCATTAGCACCTTGTATAAGGGGAACAATATATTTATATCAATTAGATGAAGGAGTGTATATAAAGGTATATATAACAGGTATACCTAATGTAAATAATCAATCGAGCTCTTTCCATGGGCTTCACATTCATGAAGTTGGAGATTGTTCTATTGGGAATAATAATGAGCCATTTACTGCTGCAAAATCGCACTACAATCCAAGTAATGTAGAGCATCCTATGCATTCAGGAGATTTACCACCAGTTCTATCGGCTAATGGTATAGGAATACTTTCAACATTTACTAATAGATTTACTGTAGATGAAGTTATAGGAAAATCTTTTATACTTCACTCAGGATATGATGATTTTACTTCACAACCAGCAGGAAATTCAGGTTTAAGGTGGGCGTGTGGAGTTATTGATTATTATTAAAACTTAAAGTATAAATTTTACATTATTCACTTATATTAATAAATCATATAACTAAATAATATAGATAGAAAAGCTCTTGAAATTATATCAAGAGTTTTTTATATATTAAGGGATTATAAATTATCTGTTTTGTGGATAAATTATAATCCCAACTTCTAAAGCAAAGCTAATTTTTTTATTGTTATATATGTTTTAATTAAAATACTTCATTAGGTAAAGTTATTATTTTGTATTGT
>CALFLM010000080.1 GCA_937880075.1 uncultured Romboutsia sp.
ATAAATAATAAAATTATTTTATAATGTAGAATTATTATTAGAACATATATATTTAAATTATGGTTTATTTTGTTATTATAATAGTCAAAATGTTCACAATATGAAGTGTAAAAAAATTGCAAATAAAAATAAGTATGTATACTTAAAACAATTAATAAGAATAAAAATAAAATTGTTATATAGAAATAATTACTACTTATAATTAAAAATATTTTAACTAAAATTTTATTAATTATAAGCAGTAATTATTTAAAAGAGCTAAAAAATCTTTAATAGATTAAATATTATGGATATGTTTTTTAATCGTATCCACAAATTAAATCCAAGAAGGGGCTGTCGCATTAAGAGTAAATAATACAATATATAGTTATGCATAATTTGAATTAGAACAACATATTGTATATAATTTTTTTAGTGCGACAGCCCCTATATATCTATTATAATAATATTAGGAATATTAATCTAATAGATGATTAACTGTGTACTTACTATCGTTTGTTATATAAACTCTGTTTACTCTTTTAGTCAGGCAACAAAGTATTTCGTGATCTATTGTACCCATTTTACTTGATATATCACCTATTCTTATTCCATCTATGTCACCTATTAAGATAACTTCATCTTCCATATTTACATCAAGATCATTTGGAACTTCAACCATAGTTTGATCCATGCATATTCTTCCTACTATATTTAATAATCTACCATTTATAAATGCTTGAGGATTTTTTTGTGTTCTAGGGAAACCATCTGCATAACCAACTGGTAATGTAGCTATTTTTGTATCTTTACCTACGGTATATGTTCCAGCATAACTAACGCTAGTTCCTTTTTCTATAGTCTTTATGTTACTAACTATAGTTTTTAATTCTAAAGCTGTTTTTAGTTTTATATCTCTACTAACTTCAGATGATGGGTAAGGACCATATAACGATATTCCTAATCTAACCATGTTGAAATCACATTCTCTTAAATCTAAAATTGCAGCACTATTTGATACATGCTTTATTGGTACATTTAAGTTAGCTTCTTCTAATGCGCTTATAACTTTGTTATACTTTTTCATTTGCTCATAAGTAGCATCTTTGTTTTCTTCATCTGATTTTGCAAAGTGAGTATAAATACCTTCTATGATTAAATTTTCTAAGTTAAACATTTTCTTTATGTCTGATATAGATTGTTCATTAACTAAGAAACCTATTCTGCTCATACCAGTATCAAGTTTTATATGTACATAAGCTTTTTTATTGCTTAATTTAGCTAACTCGTCTATTTTCATAGCCATTTCTAAAGAATATACAGTAATTCTTATGTTGTTATCTATTGCATGTTGTATTTTAGCAGTATCTGTATAGCCCATACATAATATAGGTTTTGTTATACCTGCTTTTACAAGTGCTAAACCTTCTTCCAATCTAGCTACTGAAAAGAAGTCAACGTTTTCCTCTTTATCTAAGAACTTAGAAACTTCTACAGCTCCATGTCCGTAAGCATCTGCTTTTACAACACAACATAGCATAGTATTTGGATTTAGAGCTTTTTTTACATTATCTACATTAAATTTTATATTTTCTAAATTTACTTCAGCCCATGTGCTTGAGTTTATATTAGTCATAAAACCTACCTCTACTTTCACCTTAGTTGATTTAATTTATATCATATATTAAATTGTATTAAATAATATATATATTAAGTTAATACTTTTTAATTGATACTAACATTTTTTAGTTATAGAGTCAATATGATTCAATTGTTTTTGTAAAAGATAAGTACGATTTAATTAATTTGCGAAATATAGTTTATATTGATATAATAACTTATTAGATGATAGTAAAAATATGTAATAATGGGGTAGTTTATAAATGACTGAATTAGATATATCAAAAAATATTACTGAATATAGAAAAAGAAAAAAGATGACTATTAAAGAATTGGCTAACTTAACAGGAGTTACTCCGTCTTTGCTTAGTCAAATAGAAAAGGGAAGTGCAAATCCTTCTATTAATACATTAAAGCAAATTTCTAGTGTACTAGAGGTACCATTATTTAATTTTTTTATAAATGATGTTCCAGCTGAAAGTTTAGTAGTTAGAAAAGATGGTCGTAAAAAGATTATGTTCCCTGAAGATGATAGCTTTGCATATGAATTATTAACTCCAAATACAAAGGGTGAAATAGAATTAATGCTTATGAAAATACCGCCACAAGGCTCTTCTTCAAAAGAGCAATTCAGCCATATAGGTGAAGAGGTTGCATATGTAATAAAAGGAAATGTAAGGCTTTATTTAATGAATAGTGTAATTGACTTAAATTGTGGAGATAGTGTAAAAATACCACAACACTCGAGTCATAAATGGGAAAATATAGATAATTGTGAATGTGAAGTTATATTTGCAGTAACTCCACCATCTTTCTAAAACTTATATAGACATAGATGGAAAAAATAGTTATGGGAGGATAGGAGTAGATGTTAGCACCAGAGAGGTATGAATACATAATAGAAAGTTTAAATCGAGATTCTGCAGTTAAGGTATCTAAATTAATAAAAGAATTAAATGTATCTGTAGAAACTATAAGAAGAGATTTAGAACATCTAGAAAAAGAGGGAATATTAGAACGAGTTTATGGTGGGGCTATTCCTAAAAAAGTGTCAGTAGACAAATTAAGCTTTGATAAAAGAGAAGAAGAATTTAAAGCAGAAAAATTAGAAATAGCAAGTATTGCTATGAGTTATATAGAAGACGGTCAATCGATAGCTTTAAATGATAGTACTACTAATGTGGAAGTTGCAAGGCAATTAAAGAAAAAGTTTAAAAATATAACAGTTATAACTAACTCTTTAATAATAGCAACAGAATTAGCTAATAGCCCAGGTATAAAAGTTATATTAGCAGGTGGACTATTAAATAATGATGAATATGCATTTTATGGAGAATTTGCAAAAAATATTTTGAAGAATTTTATAGTAGATAGATCTTTTATAAGTGTTGGTGGAGTATCTTTAAATTATGGAGTAACTGATTATGATATAAATACTGTAGAAATTCAAAAAATATTAATAGAAATATCAAAGGAATCTATTATACTAGCTGATAGTAGTAAAATAGATAGTGTATCTTTAACTAAAATATCAGATATAGGTAATATTAGTTGTATAATAACTGATAGTAAGGTTGAGAAAGATATTGTTGATAAATATTTAAAACAAGGAATAGAAATAATAAATAAACTTTAAAAAAACAACTTCGATTTATAGAAGTTGTTTTTTTAAAGTTTATTTATTAGAAAAAATATGGATTATAAGAGAAAATATGGAAAATGACAATAAAATACAAAAAAGTACTTGAAAGTACACACAAATCCATATATACTAAACATATCTTAGATAAATAAACAAGGTTAAATAATAAATAAACAAATTAAATTATATTTAAGAGTGCTGAGTTTTTTACTAAAAGATTAAATTCTGTTTTAAAAAAATTTAACTAAATTTCAAAAATGGTATTATTTGAACAGGAAAACGTTGTTTATGAAAAGGAGTGAGTAGTTTGAATAACAAAAAAGAAAACATAAGAAAATGGATTACATTCATAATTTTAACGTTAGGTGCAGGTACTATATATAAGTTATGTTTCTTAAAAGATGCATTCTATGGACCTATGCAAGAGTACCTAGGACTTACGCATACACAATTAGGAAATGCGATGTCTATAAGTGGTACTGTAACAACTATAGGATTTATAGTGGCAGTATGGTTATCAGATAGAGTATCTAAGAGAATATTATTACCAGTAGGTCTTATCGGTTGTGGTCTTTTAGGATTATGGTTAGCAACTTTACCAAGTTACAACGAAGTATTAATAATTTGGGCATTATTTGCTTTAACAAACGATATGGTATTCTGGCCAGTTTTACTTAAATGTGTTAAGTCATTAGGAAGTAAAGAAGAACAAGGTAGAATGTTTGGATATTTTGAAGCAAGTAGAGGTTTTGTAGATACAATGGTAGCTTTTGCAGCTCTTGGAATATTTGCTTACTTTGGATCAGGAAAAGTAGGATTTATAAACTCTATATTATTCTACTCTATAACTGTTATAGTTGTAGGGATATTAGCATTCTTCTTTATTGAAGATGACAAAAAAACAGAAAAAGTTGAAGGAAAAGAAGGTAAAAAAGCTAAGGTTTCTCCAATGGTAGCTTTAAAAACAAAAGAAATATGGTTAGCAGCATTTACTACATTCTTTGTTTATGCAGTATTCTGTGGGATAACTTACTTTATACCTTTCTTAGAAAATATATATGCATTACCAGTTGCATTAGTTGGGGCATACGGAGTTATAAACCAATATGGATTAAAAATGGTTGGTGGACCGATAGGTGGATACTTAGCAGATAAGAAGTTCCATTCACCAGCAAAATACTTAAGAGCAGCATTTATAGCATGTATAGTTGTTTTAATAATAATGGTTATAGCACCACATAACTCATTAAATGTTTATTTAGGTATGACTATGACGTTAACTTTTGGGGCAATAGTATTCTCAATGAAAGCTACATATTTCGCTCCAATGGGTGAAATAAATATATCTGAAGATATAACAGGGGCAGCAATGTCTATAGGAAGTTTCATAGGATATGCACCAGGTATGTTTGCTTACTCATTATATGGAAATATACTAGATACACATCCAGGATTAGCAGGATATAGAATGGTATTTATGTTAATGATAGGATTTGCTGTACTAGGAGTTGTAGTTAGTACATTATTAATAAATGCAATAAAGAAAAATGAAACTAATTTAGACAAACAAGTTATATAATTTAAATTACATATGAAAAAATAGCTTTGATGATGTTTATCAAAGCTATTTTTGGATAAATATTTATTTACAATTAAGCACCGAAGGGAACGTGATTTATGAAGCCTTATAAAAATATAAAAAAATACCTTATATTTATAGTGTTAACAATGGCTACGGGAATGATATATAAACTTCCTTATATTCAAGAGATATTTTATGTTCCATTGCAAGAAAGTTTAAATTTAACTCATTCTCAACTTGGAAATATACTATCGATAGCAGGATTTTTTAGTGTATTTGGTTTTCTAGGGTCTATGTATTTTATAGATAAAGTATCAAGAAATATACTAATTCCAAGTGGATTAATAGGTGTTGGTATTACAGGAATATTTTTATCTACATTTCCAGGATATTATGGACTAGTACTTATATGGATTTCATTTGCACTTTTTAGTGACATGCTTTACTGGCCAGTAGTAGTAAAAGCTATAAAAAGTCTAGGGAATGAAAGTGAACAAGGTCGTATATTTGGATTTTTTGAAGCTGGAAGAGGATTGTTTGATACGATAATAGTTCTTATAGCTTTATATCTGTTTTCTAAAACCAGTTCACTCAAAGATATAATATTGTTTTACTCTTTAGCTTCGATAGTAATAGGTATAATTGTATTCTTAGTTTTAGGAAAAAGCGAAACTGATAATTTAAAACAAGATAAAACAGACAATGTATCGCTAGAAGTTATTAAATCTAAACAAGTTTGGTTAGTTTCTGGAAATATATTTTGTGCGTATTCTATCTATTGTGCATTGACATATATGATGCCTTTTTTACAAAATGAACATAATATTAGCCCAGTATTAGTTGGGATATATGGAATGTTGAATCAATATTGTATAAAAATGATAGCAGGTCCACTTGGTGGATATTTAGCTGATAAAAAGTTTAAGTCTCCATCTAAGTACTTTAGATTCGCATTTATATCAATAATAATTATAATGATATTTATGATTACCTTATCTAATGGTATGTTTAGTGTGAATTTTGGATTTGTATTAATAGTTTTATTTGGAGCATTAGTCAATTCAATGAAGGCTTTATTATTTGCTCCTATGCAAGAAATAGGCATAAGTGAAAAATTATCTGGATCTGCTATATCATTAGCTAGTTTCATAGGATATTCACCTTTAGTATTTTGTTACTTATTATATGGAAGGATTTTAGATGCGTTTAGTGGTGCTTTAGGATATAAAATATTATTTATCATTACAATATGTTTTGGATTATTAGGTTTATTAATTAATAAAAAATTAATGAAAGAAATAAATACAAATAGAAACTAATAAGAATAAAATCTATATAATATTTGTCAGAGTTATAAATAAGGAGAAGAAAAATGAAAAATAAACCAAGTGTTTTATTAATATCAATAGATGCTCTGAAGCCAGAGTTTGTTTTTGAATCAGAAAGAATAGGGGTAAATCTTCCTAATCTAAAAAAATACTTCGTAGAAAATGGAACATATGCATCAAAAGGTGTTAAGAGTGTGTTTCCTACATTTACATACACATGTCATCACTCTATGATAACAGGAGCTTATCCTGATACTCATGGAATACACACTAATAAAGTTTTTGACCCAACAGGAAAACACATGGATGCATGGTATTGGTATGTAAGTGAAAATGCTAAGAACTTATGGGAGTGTGCTAAAGCTAATGGATATATATCTTCAAGCGTAGGATTCCCAGCATCTGTAGGTGCAGACTCAGATTATCATATACCAGAAATATGGAGAGATGGAACTCATCTAGATAGTAAGTTAATAGATGCAGTAAGTAGGCCACAAGGTATGGTTAGGGAAATGGAAAAAGAAATAGGACAATTTGCAGGGGGAACAGATTTAACTATTAAAGGTGATACTATAAGACAGAAGGCTGCTTTATGGATATTAGAAAATAAAATTAAAAAACATTTAGAAGAAAAGCCATTTTTCATGTCTTGTTACTATGCTTCTTATGATGAAACTGCTCATATAAAAGGAGTATATAGTAAAGAAGCAATAGAAGATCTTGAAAAAATAGATGAATTAGTTGGAGAGTTAGTAAGAAAGGCTCATGAAATTACAAATGATAATGTAGTAGTATGTGTAGTTTCAGACCATGGTACTATAGATAACAAGTATGATATAAAGCCTAACATAGTTTTCGTTGAAAACAATTTAATACAAGTTGATGAACATGGTAAATTAACAGATTGGGATGTATGGTGTCAACGTTCTGGGGGAACTGGACAAATAAGACTTAAGGATAAAGAAAATAAAGAAGTAAGAGCTAAAGTTGAAGATATATTAAATAAGCTTTTAAATGATGAGAACAGTGGTATAAGCGAAGTAATAACAGGAGAAGAAGCTAAAGAAACTAGAAGAGGATTCCCTGATGCTGACTACGTTATAATATCTAAAGCAGGATATGAGGTAAGAGAAGATACAAAAGGTGAATATCTAGATAGTAATACTTCACAAAAAGCTCAACATGGTTATTGTGAAAACTTAAAAGATATGAGGGCTTCTTTCTATATAGAAGGAGTTAACATAGAGAAGAATAAAGATGTAGAAGAATTAAGATTAGTTGATGTTGCTCCAACTCTTGCTAATATAATGGGGTTTGAGATACCAACAGCAGAAGGTAAAAATATTTTAGTATAAAAATTTTACCAAAAGGAATATGAAAATAAATAGAAATATAAAAAATACTCATATCTATTAGATATGAGTATTTTTATGGTATAATATTGATACGTTTAGAACTTTCAAAACTACTTTTTTCTATTCGAAATCCAATTAGGGTTACTCTTACCGAGAGATATATCGGTATTATTAAGTTAAGTGGATGGTAGTTTACTGTGGAGTCAGACAATATAATTTATAAGGAGCATAAAATATGAAGCATCTATATACAGAAAAAGTTGTACCAATAGAAGCAGACAATCCTGCGATAAAAATAGACTATGATAAATGCATAAAATGTGGATTATGCAAGCGCGTATGTGAAAGAGAAATAGGCGTTGCTAATTTTTTTGATTTGGAAAAAACTAATGATATAGCAATATGTATAAACTGTGCACAATGTGCTCAAGCGTGTCCAGTAGGGGCTATAACTCAAGTAGAAGATATAGATAGAGTTAAAGAAGCTTTAGAAGATAAGGATAAAATAGTAATATTTAACACAGCACCAGCAGTTCGTGTTGCTTTAGGTGAAGAATTCCAAATGGAAACAGGTTCATATGTAGAAGACAAAATGGTACATGCTCTTAGAGAATTAGGTGGAGACTATGTATTTGACGTTACTTTTGGAGCTGATATGACTATAATGGAAGAAGCAAATGAACTTGTAAAAAGAATAGTTGAAAAAAATGAAAATATACCTCAATTTACAAGTTGTTGCCCAGGATGGGTTACATTTGTAGAAACTTTCTATCCAGAGCTTTTAAACAATTTATCTACGGCAAAAAGTCCAATATCTATGCAAGGAGTAACTATAAAAACATACTTTGCTAAAAAAGCAAATATAGACCCAAGTAAAATAGTAAACGTTACAATAACACCTTGTACTGTTAAGAAGTTTGAAATAGATAGACCAGAAATGAATGATTCAGCTAAATTTAATAATATAGAAGGTCTAAGAGACAACGATATAATAATAACAACTAAAGAATTAGCTAAGTGGATAAAAGAAGAAGGAATCGACTTTGTAAACTTAGAAGGTTCTAAATTTGATAATATGTTAGGACTAGGTAGCGGTGCAGGAGTTATATTCGGAAATAGTGGTGGAGTTACAGAAGCTGCTGTTAGAACTGCATACCATTCTATAACAGGAGAAGATCCAACTAGTGAATTATTAAAATTTGAACCAGTAAGAGGATTAGAAGGAGTAAAAGAAGCATCTATAACAATAGGAGATGTTAGCTTAAAATTAGCTGTAGTACAAGGAACTGCTCATGCAAGAACATTAATAGAAAAATTAAAAAATAATGAAGTTGACTATGACTTCGTAGAAGTAATGGCATGTAAAGGTGGATGTATAGGTGGCGGTGGCCAACCTAAAACTACAAAAGTAATAAATGATAAAATAAGAACTAGTCGTATAGATAGTTTATACGAAAAGGACTTTGAATTAAAGATTAAATGTAGTTACCAAAATCCAGATATAATAGCAGTATATGATGAGTTCTACAAGGAACCTCTATCTCATTTAGCACATGATTTATTACATACATCATATAGCTCTAAAAAGCATATGTTAGGTCTTGATAATAAAGAAGTATCTTCAGATGAGATTATATAAATTTAATTAATATATAGAAAATTATTATAAAAAATGCTGTCTTGAAATTATAAATAAGCTTTAAGGCAGTATTTTTAGGTATAATAAAATTATGATTTAAAATTTCTGATAACATTTTAATACAAGTAATATTGATAACTTTATAAGTATGAAAATAATAATTTGAAGAGTTTCGCATACATATAGCTCAATGGAAATAAATTTTGTAATAATCATAAAATGTAGAAGAGGTGGACATATGGATAATAAAAATATAATACAAAAATTATATGATACTAATGATGCATCTAGGGAAGAGCTATTATATTTATTAGATAATATAGATGAAGAAAGTAAAAAGTTTCTTATAGAAATGGCTTATAAAACAAGACTTAAGTACTTTGGAAATACTGTGTATGTAAGAGGACTTATAGAAATCAGTAGTTATTGCAAAAAGGATTGTTTATATTGTGGTCTTAGAAGAAGCAACAAAAATGCACAGAGATACAGATTAGATAAAGATGAAATATTAGAATGTGCAAGAAGAGGAGATGAATTAGGATACAAAACTATTGTTTTACAAGGTGGAGAAGATGCTTTCTACACTGATGAAAAAATGGTAGAAATTATAAAAGCTATAAAAGAAGAGTTTCCTAATAATGCACTAACTTTATCAATAGGTGAAAGAAGTTACGAATCTTACAAAAAACTATACGAAGCAGGTGCTGATAGATTTTTATTAAGGCATGAAAGTGCAACAAAATGTTTATATGAATCTATTCATAATAAGGAAAGCTTTGAAGAAAGAAGAAAGTGTTTAAAAAACTTAAAAGAAATAGGATTCCAAGCAGGGGCTGGATTTATGGTGGGACTTCCTAACCAAACAAATGAAAATTTAGTAGATGATTTAAGGTTTGTTAAAGAACTAGAGCCGGCGATGTGTGGTATAGGTCCGTTTATACCTCATAAAGATACACCACTTAGAGATTGTACTGCTGGAACAACGGAAAAAACTGTAATATTACTTGCGATAACTAGATTATTACTACCAAAAGTATTATTACCTGCAACTACTGCACTTGCGAGTATTGATGTTAACGGAAGAACTGAAGGATTAAGAGCCGGTGCAAATGTTATAATGCCAAACTTATCACCAATGAGTGTTAGAAAGAAATACTCTTTATACAATAATAAAGCATTTATACTTGATGAGGATGCAGAATATAGAAAAAGTATAGAACAAAAATTAAATGAAGCTGGATTTGAGTTAGAAGTTGGAAGAGGAGATAATCCAGACTGGAGATAAAAGGAGAAGAGTATGTTTATAAATCATGATTATATATATAAAATATTAGAGGAAACAAAAAATCCAACAATTGAAGAGATAAGAGAAGTTTTAGAAAAAGCTAAAAAAAGAGAAGGTTTATCATATAAAGATATAGCAATATTACTTCAAGCTGAAGAAGAAAAAGATTTACAAGAAATATATTCATTAGCTGGAGAAATAAAAAAAGATATCTACGGAAAAAGAGTAGTAGTATTTGCACCTCTTTATGTTAGTGACTACTGTGTAAATAATTGTGTTTATTGTGGATATAAAAGAGATAATAAGTTTACAAGAAGAAAATTAACTATGGAAGAAGTAGCAGAAGAAGTTAGAATATTAGAGCAAATGGGACACAAAAGATTAGCATTAGAACTTGGTGAAGACCCTGTAAATGCTCCAATAGATTACGCTTTAGAATGTTTAGATACAATATATAAAACTCAAAATGCAAATGGAGAAATAAGAAGAGTAAATGTAAATATAGCTGCTACTACTGTAGAAAACTATAAAAAACTACATGAAAAAGGTATAGGAACTTATATACTATTCCAAGAAACATATCATATGGATACTTATAATAAAATGCATCCAAAATCAATAAAAGGAAACTATGAATATCATTTAACTGCATTTGATAGAGCTATGGAAGCTGGAATTGATGATGTTGGAGCGGGTGTTTTATTTGGGTTAGCTGACCCTAGATTTGAAGTATTAGCACTTATGATGCATAATGCTCACCTAGAAGAAAAGTTTGGAGTAGGATTCCATACAATATCAGTACCAAGATTACAACCAGCTAAAGGAGTATCTATTGATAATTATCCACATTTATTAAGTGATGAAATGTTTAAAAAAGTAGTTACAATATTAAGAATAGCAGTACCATTTACAGGACTTATACTTTCAACTAGAGAAACTCCTTCTATGAGAAGAGAATTATTAAAGTATGGTGTAAGTCAAATATCAGCAGGTTCATCTACTGGTGTTGGTGGATATAAACAAAGAGAAGAAGGGGAAGAAGTAAAACAATTTAAGACTAATGATGAAAGAAGTCCAATAGAAATCTTAAAAGAGTTACTAGATGATGGATATATACCAAGTTATTGTACAGCATGTTATAGAAAAGGAAGAACAGGGGATAGATTTATGGCTCTTGCAAAATCAGGAAATATAAAATATGTCTGTGAACCTAATGCTATTATGACATTACTTGAGTTTACTTTAGACTATGGAGATAAAGAACTTTATGATAAAGCTCAAGAAATAATAAATACTGAAGTTGAAAATATTCCAAGAGAAGATATAAAGAAATTAACTAAAGAAAGTTTAGAAAAAATGAAAAAAGGCGAAAGAGATTTTTATTTATAAGATACTTATAGTTTAAATATTTAAATAAATAAAATATAAAAAGGAAGTTATTTTTAATAATAAAAAATAGCTTCTTTTTTTCGTTTAAGTAGATTATATTACCTTAATAACTAGGACAAACTACCAAATACAGTTATATTAATAGATTTATTTTGAGCTTAAAAGATACTTTGAGAAACGTATAAACTCATTGGTGATATGAAATGTTTTTCCGATACGTCGCCAAGCGAAGCGAATTTTTCATTAAAATAAATCATATTATATAATCAGTAATAAGTTTAATTAGAGGTGGTAGTATTGGGGAATAGGATAAATCTTTTAGTAGTTGAAATTGATTTACTAGATATTATTGAAAAATATTATATTAATTCATTAATAAATTTAAATTTTGAAAGTATAGATATTAAATGCATAGCTTTAGAGAATTTACAAAAGTTTGGTGTTGTAAAATCTATTAATGAAGCAATAGGCGAAGAACTATATATAAAGTATTTTGATAATTGTAGTTTAGAGGAGCGTTTATATAGTGAGTATTGTATTAATAAAATATTATTTTTAGATAGTTCTTTAAGTAAAAATATCAAATCTAATATAAGTGATAGTATAAAGTCTTTATTAGGAGATGAAAATATTATATATATAAAAGAAATTCAAAAAATGGAATATAGGCTATATGGCTATTAAAATATAATTATGAGTAAATGTATTATAAAGAGTACAACTATTTTATGGACATAAGATATAAGCTTATTAAAGACTATATAAAATGATAGATTATAAATATAAGTGCAACACTTTTATTTATGTTTTAGCTAAGACCTCTGTAGGTGTTTTATACTAAAGAACACTTTAGAGGTCTATTATTTATTGCAATATATTTGTAGTTTATAACTTTATGTCTTTTCATGTGAAATGGTTTTATGAATATTATTAATGTAACATGAACATAAACTTATGATCTATTTTTTAGAAGTTTTAGGATTTTCACTTAATATGATAACTAATCATTAAAATTAATCTATTATGTTATAGATATTTTATCCGTATATCAATAGTATAGTATATCTTGTAAATTACTGAACTATCAATAAAGGAAAGACAAAATGAATAATGTAAGTAATAATCCTTTTAGAGGAATTAATACAACTATAGAAAATAACAATGTAGCAAACAATATTAAGCCACAAATAAATAAAGTAGAAAAATTTCAGAAACCAATAGTAGAAAATTTCGTTAATAAAATTAAAGAAGAAATAGAAAAAGCACAATTAATTTGCATAAAGATAATCCAAAATGAAGTTGTAAGTAAGGATGAATTAGAGTTTTTAACTAAAAAATATCCTGATATGAAACAACTAACTGAAGAATGTTTAAAAGATTACAATAAAATAGCAAAGGAATTAAAACTTTGTAAAACTCATGAACAAAGACAAGAACTAATATCTAAATTTTCTAAAGAAATATTAAATGAAGTTAAAAGTGGCTATTTATCAGAAACTCAAGCTAAGATAAAAATGGCAGTTGTAAAAGAGCTTATAAAATTTAATGAAAATACAAAACTTGAATTTGAAAAAGCAGAGAAGATAGCTTTAAAAATAGTTAGAGGAGAAGAGGTAACTTCTAAAGAGGCAAAGTTTTTAGAAGAAAAGTATCCTAATGTAAATCAACTAGCAGAAAAAATAACTAAGCACATTGAAAATTTAAAATTAGACTTAAAAAATTGCAAAACAGAACAAGAAAGACAAGTATTACTATCTAAAGAAATTAAACATTTAGATAGTAAAAAAGATATATTAAGTAAAACTGAAATAAAATTTAAAGAATGTGCAATAAAAGAGATTGAGAAATTCTTAAATAAGAATAATGAAAATATTAAAAAACTACAGGGAGTTGTATTAAAAATAGTTAATGATAAAAACTTAAATAAATTTGATGAAAAGTTTATAAATGAAGAATATCCAAATTTAAAAGATGTAGTTTGGAATGAAATAAATGGCTATGATAATTTAAAAGAACTGCCAAAAAATGATAAAAATAAAGAACAAATTTTATCTGAGCATCTTAAAAATATAGAATGTCAAATTCAAAGTGGAAAGATTAGTGAATATCAAGCTATAATCAAAAAAACTATTATAGAAAATATGAACAAAGATAGCAAAAATAATATGAATTATTATATAAATTTATACTTAAATATGATTTTTACAACAATAACAGAAAATAAGATAGCAATTATAACATTAATAGGGATTATTCTAGCTTTTATCTATATTTTATAGATAAAAATACATCGTATATTAATATTAAGATTATGTGTGATATAATAATTAATTATTGAAAATATTATAAAAAGGAGGAATAGGACATAAATGAGTGATATAAGTAAACTTGTATTAAATACTATGCTATATAAAATCAACAATCAAAATAGTAGCAAAACTATTTCAAATGCTGAGTCTTTTAGCAAATTACTTCAAAATTCTATAGGATCATCATTAGGTAGCAAAAGTAGTAGCTGTTCGTGCAGTAACAGTGGTATTTCTTCTTTAGGAACGATAGTAACTTTAACTGGACTACTTAATCAAAATAAATTATATGAAAGTAATTCAAATGTAGATAGTGAATTAGAAGTTAATAATCAAAATTCAAATATAAATAGTAGTATATCTGTAAGTAATAATACAGAATCTGCTAATTCTAAAATGGACAAGGCTATAGATTTATTAAAACAGCAGGTTGGTAAACCATATGTATGGGGAGCTGAGGGGCCAGATTCTTTTGACTGCTCAGGACTTGTGCAATATATATACAAAAATGCACTTGGAAAAGACCTGCCTAGAGTATCATATGATCAAAGTAAAGTTGGGCAACCTGTATCTAGAGAAGACTTACAACCAGGAGATTTAGTATTTTTTGATACTATGGACAAAGGGAGAGTAAGTCATGTTGGTATGTATATAGGAAATAATGAATTTATACATGCGGCAAACTCTAAAAAAGGAGTTATAAAATCTACTTTAACAGGATATTATGATAAGAAGTTTATAAATGCAAGGCGACCATAATTAAATATTTAATTTAAAAAGTCTCTTAAAGTATAAAGTTATTGTATTTTTTTAAGGGACTTTATTTATTATCATTAAAAGCATTTAAAAAAACGATAATATATGATAAAATACTACAAAATACAAAGTAAAATATAATTAAAATTATAATAAAAAATAAAGTATTATTAAATTTTACGATAAATAAAAAGTGAGGGATAATAGGAGGAAAATATATGAACAAAAAACTGGCATCATTAGTTTTATCAGGATTAATTGTTTTAAACAGTACAGCTTGCTTAGAAACTGTATATGCAAACAATAATAATCAACAAAAAGAACTAATAAAAAATGAAGACACTAAAACAACTAAAGTTGTATATTTACAAAATGGTGAAGGAGATAGGAATGCAGGAGATGGTAGTGCCGATAGACCATACCAAAATATACGTACAGCTTTAAAAAATATAAAAGATGGTGAAACTCTAAAACTTGTAGGTACTGTTTTATATACTGAGTATGACAAAGATAGTGCGGGAGCAGCATTACCATTAATCATTGATAAAAATATTACTATAGAAGGTGATGGTAAATCGGGACTTTACCTAAGAGCTCCAATAGAGTTAGGTGCAAATGTTACTTTCAAAAATATTAGATTAGAAATGGTACCAGAAGTTTCATTAGGTAGAATTTTAGGACAAGTTATACCTAGAAGTGCAACAATATTTGTAGCAGGTCATGAATTAACATTAGATAATGTTAATACAAGAATTGGAACAAGTGCAAGTCAATATAATGATAGACCTTATATAAGTGGTGGTGCATATAAAAATAAAGATGTTTATAAAAAAGATGTTAATACAAGAGCTAAATCTATAATTAACATAAAAAATCCTAATTCAGAAACTAAGTTTTCTGGAATATACGCAGGAGATTATTATAAAGATAGAGATTTAGATGTGGAAATAAATATAGATGGAAATGTTGTATCAGATAATAAAATCTATACTGGTGAACATAATCACAAATTAAATGGAGATGTAGTTGTAAATTTAGGAGCTAAAAGTAATATAACTGAATTTGATAAAACAAATCATAATGGAAATATAGATGTAAAGTTAAATAAAGATGCTTATATTGTTAATTTTGATGCTAAGGATATAAGAAATTTAACATTAGAAGAAAATTCAAGAATTATATTAGCAAGTGATGCTAAGTTTAATGTTGACAATGTTGTATTAAAAAATGATGCAACAATTGACTTTAGAGATATGACTAATAATGCTCCTACAGTAAAAGGAAACTTTGAAGGCGAGACTAATGTAGATTCTTCTAGAAAAGGTGGGACTATATTTTTAAATAATAATCAAACTCTAGATGTTAAAGGTGCGCTAAGTGGTACAACTAGATTAAACAATAGAGGTATTGAGCCTGTGCATAGATTTGCAGATAATCATGTATATGTAAAAACAAATTTAAGTTCTAAAGGAACTTTATCAATTGCAGATAGTATGTTTGATAACTATAAGTTAAATGCAGTTGAACATAGTAACCGTATAAATTGGACAACTAATAGACAAAAAGAAGGATTTGCAGACTTTAAGTGGGTTGGCGAAAATAGTAGAATTATACCTAGTGGTGGTAATACTACTTTTGGTCAAGGAGAATTTGAAATTGAGTTTATAAATGATGAAGGGGTAGTATATACACCAGAAGTAGATGACTTATACGCAGATTTTGAATATACACTAATAAAGCTAGATGAAAATGGAAATGAAGACGAAGTGATACACATTGATGAGGTAGATGGTGAAGGTACAGACAATGATGGCAATGTAGAATTTTATTTAGGTGGAGATGGAGCAAATACTGATATAATTGTTTGGTTAAATGATATAAATAAATTAAAAAACGACAAAATGATTTTAAAAGTTACTCATAAAAAAACTCAAAAATCTATAGAGAAAAACATATATCTTGTTAAAGATGGGAAACAATTAACAGGTGATGTTAATATATCAGGTTCGCCTATTGAAGGAAGAACAATATCAGCTGATGTATCAAACTTACCTAAAGACATAGAAGATGTAAAATATAAATGGTATATTAAAGATCAATCAGGTAATTATGAATTAATACAAGATGAAGTAGATAAAAATCTTGTATTAAAGGATGAATATGTAGGAAAAACTATAAAAGTTGAAGTTGAAGCAATGAACTACTTAGATAAAGTGTCTAGTAATGAAGTTGTAGTAAAGTCTAAAAATGTAGCACCAGTTATAGAAGGTATAAAACCGATTGAAATTAAAGCTAGTGAAGTAGACAAATTCAATAAGGATGGAAAACTAAAAGGAATAACTGCAAAAGATAGCAATAATAATATAATAGATAATATAGATGTAAATGGAGAAGTCATAAAGCCAGAAGCAGGGACTAACAAAACTTTCCAAATAAAGTATTCAGTAACAGATAATGATGGAAATACAACTGAGGAAATAAGAAATGTAACTGTAACAAACCAAAAGCCAACTATATCAGGCTTAACAGATATAGTTATAACTAAGGGCGAAAATTATAATGTTCAAACTGGAGTTACAGCAGAAGATTATGAAGATAAAACTATAACAAATATAGTATATCCTAATGATGATTTAACTAAGCTTGCTGTTGGATTACACAAGATAAAATATTCAGTAACAGATAGCGATGGAAACACTACTGAAGAAGAAAGAACAGTAGTAGTAAATAATAAAACATCATCAAATGGTCCTAAAATACATGGAGCAAATGACATAACACTTAAAGTTAGTCAAGTAGATGAATTTAATAAAAATCATATGCTAACAGGTGTAACAGCAAGTGATGATATAGACACAAAAGTGAATGTATCAGTAAGTGGGAAAGTAGGAAAGCCATTAGGTGGAACAAACGAAATATATGAATTAACATATACAGCAATAGATAGTGATTTAAATAAAACTGTAGTAAAAAGAAATGTAACAGTAACAAATCAAAAGCCAACGATATCAGGGCTAACAGAATTAAATATAACTAAAGGTGAAACTGCAGATATAAGAGTAGGAGTAAGTGCAAAAGACCATGAAGATGGAGCTATAGTAAATGTAGTGTATCCTACAACTGATTTAAGTAAGTTAGATGTTGGTACACATAAAATAACATACTCAGTAACAGATAGTGATGGAAATATAACTGAAGAAGAAAGAACAGTAGTAGTAAAAGAGAAAGTATTATCAAATGGTCCAGAGATACATGGAGCAAATGACATAACACTTAAAATTAGCCAAGTAGATGAGTTTAATAAAAATCACAAGCTAACAGGTGTAACAGTTGTTGATGATATAGAGACAGGATTAGTACCAAAAGTAAGTGGTGATGCAGGTAAGCCAGCACCTGGTAAAAATGAAGTTTACAAATTAACATATACAGTAGAAGATAAAGATGGAAATAAAACAGAATTGGTAAGAAATGTAACAGTAACAAACCAATTACCTACAATATCAGGATTAAGTGATATAGCTATAACTGAAGGAGATAATATAGACCTTAAATCAGGTGTAATTGCACATGACTATGAAGATGGAGATATAACTAAAGATTTAGTTTGTCTAACTGATTTAAAGTCCTTAACAGTTGGTGAAAATACAGTTTACTATTCTGTAAAAGATGCAGATGGAAATATAACTAAAGCGAATAGAAAAGTTGTTGTATTAGAAAAAGTAGAACAACAACCAGATGTACCAGGAGTTCCAGAAAAGCCGGAAACACCAGACACTAAACCAGAAGAACCGGAGAAACCACAACAACCAGAAACACCAGATACTAAACCAGAAGATGATATAATAGAAAACTTACCTCAAATTGAAGGAATAGAATTTGGACAAGGTAGTGCAACTATAGAAAATCCATTGTCTGTAAAAGTAGACACTATAGATGGATTAAAAGAATTATTAAATCTTACAGAAAAATCAAACTTTACTGTATCTAGTGTTGAAGAAGTAAAAGAAGATGGCAATTTCTTAGTATACTTACTAAAAATAACTAAAAAGTCTATTACAAGAGCAGAAGAAGCGTATTTTATAGAAGCAAAAGTTGCTAAAGATAATAAAGAAGTAATAAAACATTTAGAAAGTATTGTAGATAAAGATAACACAAATAACGAAAATAATACTACAGGAGAAAATAAACCAAATAATAATATTCCTAATAACAATGAAAACTCTTCGTCTAATAATACTGCTAATAATAATAGCAACTCTTCATCTAACAATAACAATAATAATAATAATTTAGATAATAGCTCTAACCAAGCCAATAAAGAAGAAAATCCTAAAACTTATGATAGTGGAATAGGATCATATATATTAAGTGGAATAGGATCAATAGGATTATTATCAATATTAAATAATAAAAAGAAAAGAAAAAAATAATATAATATAAATAAAAAACTGTGTTTTATAGCAAGATATTGAATTTTGCTAAGACACAGTTTTTTACTTTATAAAGTTTTTATACATAAATTTAATTAAAGAAAAATGAAATATTACCGTATAAATTAGTATTATAAGAATTACGTGGGGTGATAATAGTGACTAATAGTATATACGGCATGAGTAATTTAGCATCAATGTCATCATTAACAGGTGGATGTAGTTGTAATTCATCATCAAGTGGAGACGCTTTTGACATATTACTTGTAAGTCTTCTAAAGGCTGTATCAGAAGTAAATAAAAATAACAATGATAATAGTTATAAGCTGAAAAATACTTTAAATAGTATTGAAAATAGTTTAGAAACTTTAAATAGTACTCAAAATACAAATAGAGTTGAAAGTTCAAATAAAGATAAGAGCGTGAATGAAAGAATAGATAATGCTATAAGTATATCATCTAAAAAATATGGCGTAGATGAAAACTTAATAAGAGCAATTATAAAGGTTGAATCAAACTTTGATCCAAATGTTGTATCTAAGGCAGGGGCAAAAGGATTAATGCAACTTATGCCTGAAAACTGTAAAGATCTTGGTATAACTGATCCATTTAATATTGAACAAAATATAGATGGGGGAACAAGACATATAAAAGAATACTTAGATAAGTACAACGGGGATGTAGAAATGGCTCTTATGGCATATAATGGAGGGCCAACTAGAATGGCAAAAAGAGGTGTAAAATCAATCAATGATATTTACAAAATGCCTAAGGAAACTCAAAATTACGTGCCAAAAGTTATGAAATATTATAAGGGATAGATATATATCATATAACTACAAGTAAAGGAGAGTCAAATGAAAGTAGGAAGCATAAGCCATAATAGAAATTTAAGTGTAGAAAGCAAAGGTAGCAAAGAAAAAGCAAACTTTAGCGATAGTTTTAACTTAGCTCGTAGAGCAAAAACAAAAGAAGAATTAGAATTACAAATGATGGAAATAAAAAAAACTGGAGAAAAACTAGTTGCAACAAAGTGTTATGGAGATGTTATACAATATAAAAAATTAATAAAGGACTATCTTAAATCTGTAGTTGATTATATATATGATATAAATAAAAATACAAGTTTTTGGGATAGAAATTATTTTACAACAGTAAATACTATAAATGAAAAGTTGGAGAATATGACTAGAGAATTAATTTATGAAGAACAAAGTAATATAAATATAGCATCTCAAATAGATGAAATAAACGGATTATTATTAGATATTTACATGTAAGGGAGGATAATATGGAAAATTTAACAAAAACTGATGAAATTTACGAAGTAAAGTTTGAGCAGTTAGTAGAAACTGAAAAACAACCGTTAAGTGCTGTAAATGATATAATGGAAGGATTGATGGAAGTATCTGTATCTATGGGATCTACTAAAGAGAAGATAGGTAAAATAGTTAATTACAAAGTAGGAGATATCATAGTATTAGATAAGGCTGTAGAAGAAGCATTAGATATTAGTGTAAATGGTAAATTAATTGCAAGTGGAGAAAGTATGATAATAGATAACAAACTAGCAATAAGATTATCTAATGTAAAAACAGAAGAAGAAAATTAAGGTCATTCAATTATAAAGGTATAAAGGAGGCTTGTTATGAATATAGCTTCGGTTAAATTTAAAGGAATAGAAAGCAATATATATACAAAAAACAATCAACAAATGCAATCAATTACAAAAGTTAATAATAAAGATACTGTTGAAATATCTGATTTAGGAAAGTACTTAAATCAAATTAATAGTAGTGAAGATAGTGATAGATTAGAAAAAATAAATGAAATAAAAAGAAAAATAGAAAATAATACTTATAGAATCGACTCTAATGAACTAGCTAAAAAAATAATAGAATGCACTAAGGGGGAGATTTAATTGAATCCTGAGATTAAAGTAATAATATATGAAGAAAAAAATATTTTAAAAAACTTATTAAGTTTATTAGATGAACAACATGACTGCATAATAAACAAAGACATAATTCAAATGGATAAAATAGCAGGTAAATTAGATGCTACTTCTAAAGAATTAGCTAAAATTGAAATACAAAGAAGAAACATCATGGGAAGTGAAGCTAGTATGAAAGACACTATTTCACTTTGTGATGATGAAAATATAAAGAGTGCATATGAAGAAATAGTAAGTACATTAAAAATGGTACAACTTCAAAAAGAAGCAAATGATACCTTAATAAAGCAAAGACTATTCTTTACAAAAAAAATGATAAACTTTATAAAACCTAGCAAGGATGTAGGTGTTTATAATGCATATGGAAAAGTAGGTAAGTAAGAAACTTGGAGGGAATTTATGGCAGGATTAATAGGTAATTTACATTCAGCAGCAAGTGGTATGAGCGTAAGCCAAAAATCTATACAAACAACATCACATAATATAAATAATATAAATACACCAGGATACTCTAGACAAAGGGTAGAACAAAAGGCAAAAAGTGCATACAGTAACCCTGGATATAATAGTAGTATGGGACCAGGACAATTAGGTACAGGTGTAGAAGCTACTGATGTTATAAGAATAAGAAATACATTCTATGATTTTCAATATAGAAGTGAATCCCATAACTATGGAGAAACAAGTATAAAATATCAACACTATACAAATATGGAAAAAATATTTAATGAACCTTCGGATGCATCAATATCAGCTTCTATAAGTAATTTCTTTTCTAGTTGGCAAGAACTTTCTAAAAATCCAAAGGATTCAGGAGCTAAAGATATAGTAATACAAAATAGTAAATATCTAGCAAATAATATAAGCAACATAAAAGAAAAACTAGAAAAATTAAGTGATCAGGCTGATAAAAAGTTAAAAGATGATGTATCAGAAATAAATGATATGCTTAAGAGATTAAAAGAATTAGATAAGCAAATAAAATTAGTTGACGGTAGTGGAAAAACTCCAAATGATTTAATGGATGAAAGAGATAAAATTATAGATGATTTAAGTTATAAGGTAGATATTAATAATCCAGAGGTACAAGAAGCACTTAAAACTGGAGAATTAAAAATAAATAAAGTAGCAACTGGTGGGTTATCTTTAACAGATGCAAATGGAAAAAAGATAAATTCTCCATCAGGTGAAATACAAGGCTCTATGGATATGATATCTAAAGTAGGTGAGTATACCACTAAAATTAAAGAATTAGCTCAAGGTGTAGCTAAAGGTGTTAATAATATACTTAATGGAAGAGATATAAATGCTAACACAAATACACCAACAGATAAAGATTTATTTATAATAGACACTGCTGGTAACCCTATTATAAAAGTAAATGATAAAATAGTAGAAAATCCAAAAGCGTGGGATATAACTACGGACATTGCTTCTAAGCTATATAAGTTAAAAGATCAAAAATTCACTATAGGGAAAGAAGAAACAACTATAGATAAATTTTATAATGGAATAATACAAAAATTAGGTAATGAAACTCAAGAAGTAATAAGAAATGAAAAAAATCAAAGTAAAGTACTAAAAGAAATAGACAACCTAAGACTTAATGTATCTGGAGTATCTATTGATGAGGAAATGGTAAATTTAATACAATTTCAACATTCATACAATGCAAGTGCTAAGGTAATATCAACAATTGATTCTTTATTAGATGTTGTTGTAAATGGTCTAGTTAGGTAATTAGGAGGGAAAATATGAGAGTAACAAATACAGCTATGGTGAGAAGTCATTTATATGATACTCAACAAAACTTATCTAGAATGAACAAGATAAATGAACAAATTAACTCTGGAAAAGTAGTAAATAGAATTTCTGATGATCCGCATAAAGCTATAAAAATAATGAATATGAATAATGAGATTAAATATACTGAAAAATATAATTATAATATAGATGAAACTGTTGGATGGATGAATAATACAGATGCTTCTTTAGAGAATTTTGGAAATTTATTTAAAGATATAAAAGATAATATCATAAAAGTGGGTAATGGAACTTACTCAAAAGAAGAAATAAAGGCAATAAATGCAGAAATGAATGAAAAGATAAAAGAGATAGCTGATGTACTTAATACAACTCATGGTGGGAAGTATATGTTTGGTGGAAGTAATGTAGAGGAAGCTCCTATTAATTTAATTGAAAATGCAGATGGTACGGTTACATTAGAAATTAATAAAAACTCAAATACAGATGATTTAAAAGCTGATATAGCAGATGGTACAAGTATTGATTATAATGTATCTGTTGGAGAAATATTTAATGTAAAAGATGAAAATGGAAAAACTGTAAACTTATTAGATGAAGTAAATAAGGTTTCAAAACTTATGAATGATATAGCTAATGGTGATGAACAAACTTCTGCAAATGCAAGAAAAGAGCTACTTGGCGATGTAAAAGACAATATTGATAAATTGTACAATCATGCACTTGATGAAAGAACTTCTCTTGGAGTTAGAGTAAGCACTGCGGAAAAAATAAAAGAATTAAATGATGAAAATATACTTAATATGAAAAGTGTACTTTCTTTAGACCAAGATGTTGATCATGTTGAAAAATTTATAGAGTTAAAGTCAGCAGAGCTTGTTTATCAAGCATCAATACAAGTTGGAACTAAGTTAATACAACCTACAATACTAGATTATATGAGATAATCGGGAGGTTTATATGGATATATTATTTGAAAAAGGTATACCTGGTTTTGAGTCTTACAAACATTTTACTATAAATAAAGTTGAAGAAAATGAAAAATTTTATATGATAAATTCAAAGGAAGATTCAAATATAGGTTTTGTTTCTGTATCTCCATTTGAAATTAAGAATAATTATGAAATAGACTTAAATGATGAGTTTACTAAAGTATTAAATATTGAAAGTCCAGAAGATGTATTAGTATTATGCTTAATAACGTTAGGAAAAACATTAAAGGAAAGTACAGTAAACTTAAAAGCACCTATAATAATAAATATAAAAAATAATAAAGGTAAGCAATTAATATTACAAGATGATAAATATAAAATAAAAGAACCTTTAGAATAGGGCGTGAAAATATGCTAGTAATTTCAAGAAAAAAAGGAGAATCTTTATTAATAGGAGATGATATAGAAATAACTATAGAAAAAATAGACTCTTCTAGTGTTAAAATATCAATAGATGCTCCTAAAGAAAAAATTATACTTAGAAAAGAAGTATACGAAAATATACAAAAAGAGAATTCAAAAGCTATAACAAAATCAAGTGATATTTTAAAAGTTTTAAGATAGGAGGAAATATGTATACATCCAATCCGTACAATGTGTATAAACAAAATTCTGTAAATTTAGCATCAAGTAAACAACTTTTATTGATGCTGTTAGACGGAGCTGTAAAATATACAAAAATAGCTAGATTAGCTATTTTAGAAAAAGATATACCAAGAGCACATAAAGAATTAATAAGAGTTCAAGATATATTTTTAGAACTTATGATAACTATGGATAAAAATACAAAATATATGGAAGATTTATATAATCTATATGAATTTATAAAAAATGAACTTGTAAAAGCAAATATGAAAAAAGACATTAAAATAATAGATGAAGTACTTCCTATAATAGAAGAAGTAAGAGATATGTGGTATGAAGTTGACAAAAAAATAAAAACTGGTGTATAGGGGTGAAAGTATATGTCAAGTGTAAGTGGAATAAGACTACCAGGTCTTGCAACAGGTATGGATACAGAGACTATGGTAAAGGAAATGCTTACTGGAGAGCAAAATAAAGTAGATAAGGCAAAACAAAAAGAACAAATTATAAATTGGCAACAAGAAACATATAGAGAAATGATTTCTGATATAAAAGGATTTAATGATAAATATTTTTCATTAACATCTAAGGACTCGATAATAAATAGTAGTGCTTGGAATACACTAACTGTTACTAGTTCAAATTCTAGTGTAATAACAGCTACAGGTAATGCAGGTGCCAATAAAGTCGATTATAAGTTTGAAGTTAAAAAGCTAGCAGAACCTGCAAGGGTAACTTCATCTAAAGCTGATATAAAAAAAGATAGCAAGTTAATCGAGTTAGGAGCTATAGAAGGAGATAAATTTAAAATAGCTTTAGGTGAGGACGATAAAGGGAAGGTTATATATTCAGACGTTATAACCATAGATAAGGAAGATACTGTAGAATCTTTAGTAAGCAAAATAAATAATGCTGCAAAAGGAGAAGTTAAAGCTTCATATAGTGAAATGACAGGCAAGTTTACTATAGAATCAATTAAAACAGGACAAAATAGTGGCTTTGCTATAACTGATGAAAGTGGAAAGCTATCTGATTCATTAAAATTTTTAGGAATAAATACTAATAAAGCTGTTGGAAGTAATTCTGAAATAATAGTATCTTCAAAAGATGGGTCATTTTCTAAGACTTTAAATGAAGAATCAAACTCATTTACTATAGATGGTATAAAATACAATGTTCATAGTATAGGAAGTTCAGAAATAAATTCTAAGCAAGATACAAAACCAGCATTAGATAGAATGAAGACATTTGTAGAAGATTATAATAAGATGATGGACAAAATGTACGATATCTTAACTCAGAAAGAAAATAGAGATTATCCACCTTTAACTGAAGCTCAAAAAAAGGAAATGGAAAAAGAGGAAATAGAAGCATGGGAAAAAAAGGCTAAGCAAGGTATCCTTAGAAATGACGCTGAGATGAGAAGGTTTATGGATGATATGCAAAATGCTATATTTGGTGATAAAATATCGGTTCTTGCTGAAATGGGATTAACTACTCATGAAGACTACAATAAGAAGGGTCAAATAGCATTAGACGAGGAAAAGTTTACAAAAGCGTTAGAAACTAACTCTGAAAAAGTTTATGAAGTTTTTGCAAAAGATAAATCAAGTGTTATGGAAAGTATGAAGAACACTGTGAACAAGTATATAGGTGGGTCATCTTCTGTATTTGCAAAAAAAGCTGGATTAGAAAAAACTGCATCAGCAGTAAATAACTTCTACTCAGAACAATTAAAAAGACAAGCTGAAATTATAAAGAGTTTACAAAGAAAAATGTCTGATAAAGAAAATAGTTTATATAAGAAATTTGGAGCTCTTGAGTCTAGTATGAATAAATTAAATTCTCAAATGAATTACTTTATGCAAGCGTAAGTATACAGGTGAATAATTAGTATGGAAAATGTAAACTTATATAAAAAAATATCATTAGAAATAATTGAAGCTATAAATAATGACAATGTAGATATATTAAATGAACTTTTTGATAAAAGGCAGACTATATTAAATCAAGAAAAGGATAAAGAAAAACTAAAAGAAGAATTAATAAAATATGGTATATTAGATATAGATAATAATATTAAAGTTTTGTTAAGTAATAGTATAGATAAAATTAAGGATGAAATAAAAGAGCATAGGCGTTTTATACATGTTAATAATTCTTATATAAAAAATAATAAAGAAAATTTAAATATTTTTAATAAAAAAGTATAAAGTTTTTTTGAAAAATGTCGAATTATAATATTGTAAGAAGATACTTGGCCAAGTATTTAGTATATAAAAATAAAATAAAAATGACAAGGATGTCGTAAAACTAAGGAGAGTATAAAATGAGAATAAACACTAACTTAAATGGTATGATAGCAACTAACCAAATGGCAAAGAATACTGCATTAGCAGGAAATTCTATGGAAAAATTATCTACAGGTTTAAGAATAACTAAAGCTGGAGATGACGCTGCAGGATTAGCTGTATCTGAAAAGATGAGAGCTCAAATAAGAGGGATGGAGCAAGCTGAAAGAAACGTACAAGATGGTATATCAATGGTTCAAACAGCTGAAGGTGCATTAGAAGAAGCTGGGAATATAGCTCAAAGAATGAGAGAATTATCAGTTCAAGCAGGTAATGATACATTATCAGATGAAGATAGATCAAAGATATCAGGAGAATTAACAGAACTTCAAGAAGAAATGGCTAATATAGCTACGGAAACTAAATTCAATGGGAATTCATTATTAGATGCAAATGCTGGAGATTTCACTATACAAGCTGGAGCTAATGGTGAAACTAGAACAGTTATAATGGAAGATTTATCTAGTGTGGCGAATACTTTATCTCAACTAGATGTAACTGGAAATACCGAAGCTCAAGCTTCTATAAAATCTATAGACAAGGCATTAGAAAGTATAAACTCAGCTAGAGCTAATTTAGGTGCTATGCAAAATAGATTAGAGTATACAGCAGCTAACTTAACTACGTCTACTGAAAATTTAACTGCTGCAGAATCAAGAATAAGAGATGTAGATGTTGCTAAAGAAATGGTTAAGCTATCTAAGTTAAACATATTAAATCAAGCATCACAAGCTATGGTTTCACAAGCTAAGCAACAACCTGAAAGTGTAACTCAATTATTAAGATAATTATTAAATTTTAAATTAAGGGGTAAAGCAATATGCTTTACTCTTTATTTTTAAATTTAATAACTACAAAGGAGAATTCAAATGTTATTAAGTATAGTGATGATGGTAAAAAATGAAGAAAAATATTTAGATAAAACATTATCTTCATTACAGGGGTTAATGAATGATATAGATAGTGAGTTAATAATATTAGATACTGGATCGACTGATAAGACAGTAGACATAGCTAGAAAATATACAGAAAAAGTATATTTTTCAAAGTGGAACAATAATTTTTCAGATATGAGAAATATATCTATAAGTTATGCAAGTGGTGAATGGATTTTAATATTAGATGCAGATGAAGAATTAATAAATTATGAAAAATTGAAGATTTTTTTTGAATCTGACATACGTCACAAATATAATTCTGCATCTATAAAATTGAAAAATATTTTTAATGAAGATGGGGAGTTGTACAATTTAGCATCTATATTGAGATTATTTAGAAATGAAAATGATTTTAAATTTACAGGTTCGATACATGAGCAACCAAAATATAAAGCGCCTATATACAATGATATAGCTTCCTTTATACATTATGGATATATGTTTAAAGATGAGTCTATTCGTCAATTAAAAATAAAGAGAAATGAAGAAATATTACTAAATCAAATAGATAAAACACCAAATGATGCATACACAAACTATCAGCTTGGAAAGAATTATTTAATATCATATAAAAAACATGATGCGATTTACTATATAGAAAAAGCATATTCTTTATATAAGAAACGAGGAATAATTCCAACATATGTAATTTCAGATTTGATTAAATTATATATAGATACTAATAGTTTTATTAAGTCTGAGAAACTTTGCTTAAATTATATAAAGAATGATAATAATAATGTAGATATATATTATTATTTAGGAGAAAGTCAAAGGAAAAATGGAAAGTATAAAGAGAGTATTAAAAGTTATGAAAAGTATTTATATCTTTTAGAAAATTATGATATATCTACACAGTCAAGAAACATAGATTGTAATTGTGATACAATGTCATATAAAAATAGATGTGAGATTATAATAATTGGACTTTATTATAATTTAGAAAATTATGAAGAAGTTATAAAAAGAGTGGGCAAATTAAGCATTAAAGATATAAAAAGCATTTACTATATAATAATTTCTAGTTTATATAAATTAAATAAAACTCATGAAATAAAGAAATTATATAATGCAATCTCAGAAAATAAAATCGAAAGAAGCAAATTTTTTAATGAATTAGAGAAATTAGCAAGAGAATCTAGAGATGAATATAAAGAAAAACTATATGAAATGTTTTCTAATATAGATGATAACTACGGTATATTAAATAAAATAAGAGTAAATGGCAAGTTGGATGTTAAAAAGTGTAATGATATATTAAAAAATGAAAGTAATATGTTCTATGGAGATATAATACACTATGCTTTTAAGCAAAACATTTTACTTGAAAATATACTAAGAGATGTAAGTTATACAAAACTTGAAGTTTATATAAGTTATTTGATAACAACTAAAAAAGAGAGCAAAATATATTTTTACGATTATCTGAATGATTCAACAAATACATTAGATTTAGAAAAAATTAAGATTTATACTTGTTTATCTAAATCATTACTTTGTTACGGTAATTTGGATAGCAAGAGATATAAAAATACATTTTTAATGTATATTTTATATAGTTATAATTATTTAAAAAATATATACAACCAAAATATTAATGATGAAGAATTATACAAATTATTGACAAATAAAGAAGATATATTTGTTATAGACATAATGAATGCTCAGAGATTAAAAAGCAAAGATAGTTTAGAATATATAAAAAGAATGAGACAAGTAATATTAAATAATCCACAGTATAAACAAGGAATAGAAATATTAATCAATAGTCTAACAGAGGATATAAAATCAAATAATGAATTAGATAACTTAAAAAAAGAATATAAGCGTATTATAGAAGAAAGTTTAAATCAAGGTAATATAGAGAACAGTATGAAAATGATAACTGAATATGAGTCAATATTTAAAGATGATTTATTACTAAACTTTAGGGCAATTGTAAGCATTTATAAGTCTGAATTTGAGAAAGCAGATTATTATTTAAAGCAAGCTTATATCCGTGATAGTAATGATTATAACGTTATTTTTAATATAGCTTATGTAAAAGAATTATTAGGAGAAAATAAAGAAGCAGGGAGATTTTATTCTTTATTATTAAATAGTGATAATTCAGAAATAAAGATAGAAGCAAAAAATAGATTGTCTGAAATAAAAAGTAAAGAATTATAGCATATAGAGCTGAGTTTTAACAAAAGGAGATAAACACATGAAAGTTGTAATACTTGCAGGAGGTTATGGAACTAGGATATCAGAAGAATCACATTTAAAACCTAAGCCTATGATTGAAATTGGTGGTAATCCTATATTATGGCACATAATGAAAATATATTCATATTATGGGTTTAATGATTTTATAGTATGCTGTGGATATAAAGGATATGCAATAAAAGAATACTTTGCTAATTATTATCTTCATAGATCAGATATAACATTTGATTTTACAAAAAATAATGAAATGACGATACATTCTAATATTGTTGAGCCTTGGAAGGTAACACTTGTTGACACTGGACTTGATACTATGACTGGTGGTAGATTAAAAAGAATTCAGAAATATATTGGTAATGAAGCATTTATGATGACATATGGAGATGGAGTATCTGATGTTAATATAAATGAACTGCTAGCATTTCATAAAGAAAATAATAAAATAGGAACAATAACAGCAATACAACCAGAAGGAAGATTTGGAATATTAAATATAGGCAGTGATAATTCTAGTATAGAATCATTTAAAGAGAAGCACAAACAAGATAGTGGTTGGATTAATGGTGGATATATGATATTAGAGCCTGAAATATTTAACTATATAGATGGTGACGAAACAATACTAGAGAAAGATACGTTAGAAATTTTAGCAAATAAAAATCAATTAAATGCATATAAACATGATGGTTTTTGGCAATGCATGGATACACAAAGGGATAAACTATTATTGGAAAGCTTATGGGAAAATAATAAAGCTAAATGGAAGGTATGGTAATTATGCTTGAATTTTATAAAAATAAAAAAGTTTTAGTTACTGGTCATACAGGATTTAAAGGAAGTTGGCTTTGTAAGATATTATCAATAGCAGGAGCTAATGTAATAGGTGTTTCATTAGAGCCAGAAAATGATATATCATTATATAATATATTAAAACTTGACAATGAAATTAAATCAGTAATATTAGATATAAGAAATTTAGAAGAATTAAGAAAAATATTTATAGAAAATGAGCCAGAGATAGTATTTCATCTTGCAGCTCAACCATTAGTTAGGGAGTCATATGAAAACCCAGTGTATACATATGAGACAAATGTAATGGGAACTGTAAATTTACTTGAATGTATAAGAAACTGTAAAAGTGTAAAATCTGTTTTAAATATAACTACAGATAAAGTCTACAATAATAAAGAGTGGGACTGGCCATATCGTGAAATTGATGAGCTAAATGGATTTGATCCATATTCAAATTCTAAATCTTGTTCAGAATTTGTAACAAGTTCATATAAAAGAGCTTTTTTTGATAATAATAGAGAAATATCAATATCCACAGCTAGAGCGGGAAATGTAATCGGTGGAGGAGATTTTGCAAAAGATAGAATATTACCTGACTGTATTAAGGCAGCTATAAATGGTGAGGAGATTATAGTTAGAAATCCAAATTCTATTAGACCTTATCAACATGTATTTGAGGCATTATCAGCTTATTTGATGATTGTTCAAAAACAATACAATGATAAATCATTTGAGGGTAGTTATAATATTGGTCCAGATGAATATGGATGTGTAAAAACAAGAGATATAGTTGATTTATTTTGCCAGTTATGGGGAAAGATAAACTGGAAATATAAAAATAAAGATAATAATTTTCATGAAAGTAATATTTTAAAACTAGACTGTTCTAAAATTAAAAATACAATAGGGTGGAAACCAAAATTAACTATAGATGAAGCGATAAAATTAACAGTTGATTGGAGCAAGGGATATTATTCAAAAGGTAATATAAATGAAATTTCAATAAAACAAATAACAAAATATTTTATTTAATATCCAGACAAAGAGATTTAAGATATATGAATAATAATTTAAAACTATAAGATTTGTAGATTAAGAGAGGAGATAACTATGAAAAAAACTGTAGCTGAATATATAGCTGAATTTTTAGTTGATAAAAATATAAAAAATGTATTTACTGTAGTTGGTGGAGGTGCAATGTATCTAAATGATGCATTTGGAAGTCATAAAGATATTAATTGTATATATAATCATCATGAACAAGCCTCTGCAATGGCAGCAGAAGGTTATGCTCGTATTAATGATAAACCAGCAGTAGTTTGTGTAACATCAGGTCCAGGCGGAACAAATGCAATGACAGGGGTACTAGGTGCATATCAAGATAATATACCGATGATAGTTATATCAGGGCAAGTAAGATATGAAACTACGGTAGAAAGCACAGGTTTAAAGTTAAGACAATTTGGTGAGCAAGAATACACCATAATAGAATCAGTAAAACCTATGACTAAATATTCATGTATGATAAAAAATCCTAATGAAATAAAATATCAATTGGAAAAAGCAGTACATATCTCAAATACAGGTAGGAAAGGTCCTGTGTGGTTAGATATTCCACTAGATATACAAAGTTCAATTATTGAAGTTAATGATTTATATGGATACACAGTTGAAGAAGAAGCAAAATCTTATATAAAGAATATTAAAACTATAAGTGAAGAAATAAATAAAGCAAAAAGGCCTGTAATTTTAGCTGGATCAGCTATAAGATCTTCAGGTATAAGGAATGAGTTTTTAGAATTAGTTAATAAATTAAATATACCAGTAATATCAGCTACTTCAGTATCTGATATAATGGAAAATAAAAATAAATTATATTTTGGAAATTTTGGTGTATTTGGAGGAAGAGCTGGTAATTTTATTGTTCAAAATGCAGATCTTGTAATTGGATTTGGTTGTAGGATGGCATTTAAACATATTGGATTTAATTATAAAGAATTTTCTAAGCACTCGAAAAAAATAATTATAGATATTGAAGAAAATGAACTATTAAAGAAAACTATAGATATTGATATACCTATATGTGCAGATATATCTAAGCTAATAAAAGAATTTAATAATTATGATATACATATTCCTGAAAAAAAAGAATGGATGAATTATTGTAAAAATTTAAAAGAAATACTTACTATATATCAAGATAAATTTGAAAGTAGCCTAGATGTTAATCCATATTACTTTATGAATAAATTTAATGAAAAAATAAGTAATGATAGTATAACTATAGTTGGAAATAGTGGTGCAAGTGTATGTGCATTACAAATGGGAATTCAGAATAAAAATCAAAGGCTATTTGGAAATGTAAATTGCGGAAGTATGGGATATGACTTACCTGCTTCAATTGGTGCAAGTGTAGCATCTAAAAAAGATGTATTTTGCATAACTGGAGATGGAAGTATACAAATGAATATTCAAGAACTTCAGACCATTAAACATAATAAGCTACCAATAAAAATAGTTATTTTTAATAATGGTGGATATCAGTCTATAGTAAATACACAGAATAACTTTTTTAATGGTAAGGAATATGGGTGCACTAATAAATCAGGTATAAGTATGCCAAGTTTTAAGAAGTTAGCAGATGCATATGATTTTCCTTATGTTTTAATAAAATCACACAGTGAAATTGATTCTAAATTAGATGAATTTATTAATATAGATGGATTTGCTATTTGTGAAGTAATTCAAAGTAAAGAACAGCTTATAGAGCCAAGGGTTAGAAGTAAGCACAATAGTGATGGTAGTATATATTCTCCACCTATAGATGATTTGTATCCATTTTTAGATGAAGATGAATATAAAAAGTATTCATTTAGTAATTAGGGTATAATAGTTATCGATATAATGTGAACATTTTTTAGTACGTTGTTTAAATTTTAATTAGATGAATAAGGAGAATTGTATTTATTTATGAAAAAAATACTTTTGATTGGATCAAGCGGTTTTATTGGTAGAAATATTGAAGAATATCTGGAGAGGAAAGGATATATACTCGATTCTCCAAAAACTAAAGATTTAGATGCTACAGATGAAAATAAAGTTAAAGCATTTTTGAAAAATACATATTATGATGTAATAATACATTCGGCTACTGATAATTCATCTGCAAAGACTTATAAGGATAGTTCTAAATCATTTTACAATAGTTTAAAGATGTTTTATTCTTTTGAAAAAAATAAAGATTTATTTGGAAAGATGATTTATTTTGGGTCTGGTGCAGAATATGATAAATCAAGTGATATAAAAAATGTTATTGAAGAAGATTTTGGGAAAAGTATACCAATAGATGAATATGGATTTGCTAAATATATTATAGCTAAGCAAATAGAAAATAGTAGTAATATATATAATTTAAGATTATTTGGTGTATTTGGAAAGTATGAAAATTGGAAAAGTAAGTTTATATCTAATATATGTTGTAAAGTTTCAAAAAATATACCAATTTCAATAAGACAAAATGTATACTTTGACTATTTATGGATTGATGATTTGTGCAAAATTGTTGAATGGTTTATAAATAATGATCCTAAATTTAATACATACAATGTTACAACAGGCAATAATATAGATTTATTAACTATAGCTAAGATTGTTAATATGTATAATGATAATAAATTTCCTATATATGTATGTAAAGAAGGACTAGCTAATGAATATACATCAAACAACGATAGATTATTAAATGAGATAGGTTCATTTGAATTTACGTCAATTGAAGAAAGTACTAAAATATTATTTGAATATTATAGAGATAACGGAAAAGAAATCGATATATATTCATTGTTATACTGATTGAGTAGAAAGTAAAACACAACTTTGAAGTTTTAGATTTTAAAGAGAATGAAGAAATATCAGGCTTGATAGAATATTGTTTGAACTTAGAGAATTTTAAATGCAATGTATATATTTGATTTACTAGATTACTATCTAATAAAATATAATAATATAAAAACTAATTATATAAAATTTTTATAACTACATATGCTAGGTAATAATTAAATACCTAACTTTACATTAAGTATTACTAAGGAGAAATTGAATAATGATTGGATTTACAACGATTGATATGATAGTACTAATTGTATATTTATTATTAGTATTATCAGTAGGAGTATTTTTTTCAAAGAATGAAATGAAAGGAAAGGAATATTTCAAAGGAGATGGTACTATACCATGGTGGGTTACATCAGTTTCAATATTTGCGACTTTGCTTAGCCCAATATCTTTTTTATCTATAGTAGGGAATTCATTCAATGGAACTTGGTTATTATGGTTTGCTCAATTAGGAATATTTATAGCAGTGCCAATAACAGTAAGGTTTTTCTTGCCTATATATAGTAGATTAAATATAGATACTGCATACCATTATTTAGAACTTAGATATAATGATAAAGGACTTAGAATATTAGGTGCATTTATGTTTATAATATACCAAATAGGACGTATGTCTATTATCATGTATTTACCATCAGTAGTATTGTCAGAACTTATAGGAATCAATGCTAATTTACTAATAATTATTATGGGAATAATTGCAATTATATACTCGTATAAAGGAGGTATAAAATCAGTACTATGGACTGATTTTATACAAGGTGTGGTATTAATACTAGGAGTAGCATTTACGTTAGTATTCTTATTGTACTCTATAGATGGTGGTATAGTTGAGGTATTTAATACTCTAATAAATGATAAATTTTTGGCTAAAAATGAAACTATAATTGATTTAAATATATTAAATAGCAGTGTATTTATAATATTAGTTGGATCAGGAATAAATACATTTTCATCATATATATCAAGTCAGGATATAGTACAAAGATTTACTACAACAACGGATTTAAATACATTAAATAAAATGACATATGGAAATGCAATATTATCAATAGGTACAGCTACATTATTATATCTAATAGGAACTTTGTTATTTATATTTTATAAACAAAATCCAGAGTTACTACAATCTACAAAACAAGATCAAATATTTGCTTCATATATAGTATATCAATTGCCAATTGGCATATCTGGTGTTGTTTTAGCTGCAATATATGCAGCAGCACAATCAACATTATCTACAGGATTAAACTCAGTTGCAACCAGTTGGACATTGGATATACAAAATATTGTAGCTAAAAAAATAGCTTTAGAAAAGCAAACTAAGATAGCAAAGTTTGTTTCATTATTTGTTGGTATTATAGCTATATTGGTATCTATAGTAATGGCTAATGGAGAAATAAAATCAGCATATGAGTGGTTTAATGGGTTTATGGGATTAGTTTTAGGTGTTATAGCGGGTATATTTGTATTAGGTGCATTTACTAAAAAAGCTACGAATATAGGTGCATACTTGGGTTTTTTCATATCAGCATTAGTTGTTATAAATTTAAAGTATAATCATCCAGAAGTTACATCTTGGTCTTACTCTATAATAACAATAGCAATTTCTTGTTTGGTTGGATATTTTGTAAGTATTATTCATAGAAAACTATGTAATACAATGTTAATTGAAGAGGTTACTATTTATCATTCAGATAATATTCAAAAATAATATATTAATTATTGAATATTATATATTGATATATTAAGTTTTTAAATTTGAGGACTTCATCAATTATATATGAATTATGGTTATTAATAAAAAATGAACTTAGGCTATTAAGAAACATTATATAGAAAGGTTACTAATTGGTGAGATAAGGTGAATTTGTATGAGTATTTTAGACAATAAACTAGATGATATAATTAACTCATCAGGAATTAATTTTTATAATAAAGAAATAAAAAATGATTTAAAGAATAGAAAAATAAATATAGATATAATTAATGAAATTAATACAATCTGGAATAATATTGAAGATGTTTCTAGAATAGCAATATATGGTGCAGGAAATCATACTATGAAATTATTTGAGGTAGTTAATAGATATGATAAAAATATTGTTTGCATAATTGACAATTTAAAACCTAATGGAGAGTTCTTAGGATATCCATTAATAAATAAGGAACAGATGGAAAAATATAATTTAGATGAGGTTATTATATCTACATTAGGGTATGGGAAAGAAATAAAAGAAGATATAATTAGAAGGCTTCCAAATGTAAAAATAATTGATATTTATGAAAATTTGAAAAATATAGGATATGATATTAATAAACCATTCTATTATCATAAGTTAATAGAAAAATATTTAGTTATTTATGAAGTTAGGAATATTTATAAAAATTCAAAAAATGAAAAATACTTAGCTAATTTAATATATCTATATTTAAATATAAAGGATTTTTCAAACGCATTTAAATATATGTTAGAGTATATAGATGAAAAATATATTCAATATGAAAAAATTAAATTTTTATATGATAAGCTAAATAAATTTAAGCTAGAAGTAAAAAAGCAGTTAGTTAATAAAAAAAGTAGAAATATACTAATGGCACTAATAGATTCTTTAAGATGGAAGGATATATTTGAATATAATAACATGAAATATGTTAAAAGTATAAGTCAAAAATCTTTTAACTTTACTAATGCATACACACATGTTCCATATACATCTATGAGCATATTATCAATGATTACAGGTAAGACAATGTTTGATGATAATATTATGAATATTAAAATGCCAATAGATAGTCAAAATATATTAAATGGAATAAATAATAATGATTATAGTTTTAAATACTATGGTAATCAATTACAATTGTTTACACAAGAGTTTTGTAGCCAAAGTCGTGAAACAAATATATCTCAATTACTATGGGATTATATATGTGATATATATGAAGATAATAAAAGTCAGAATATTTCTATTGTGCATATAATGGAAGTTCATTCACCATATATATGTGGAAATCACAAATATAAGCCGATAGATTTTGGAGGATATGCTAGTAGTTATCTTACAGATAATGAGATTTTTATGCAAAAAATACAGTATAATGAAACACTAGACTACGTAGATAAGCAACTTAAGTATTATTTAGATTTTGTAAATGATGAAACTACATTAATTATTACTTCAGATCATGGAATGACATTAGAGTGGGATATCAAAAATAAAAATGATAATCAGTTTGTTGAAGATTTTATTCATATACCATATATAGTAGTAGGTGATAATATTTCGCCTAAAATAGAAGAAGAACTAATTAGTCATATTGATACACATAAAATTATAAATAATATAATTCAAAAAAAACAAATACTGCATAATATTAATAAAAGAGAATTTATTGAGATAAATAAAGATTTTGCATATTCTAAAATATTATTAGAAAATCTTAGTAAACTAAACAAAACACATATTGCTAGAGCATTCAAATGTTTTAGAAGTAAAACTGAAAAGTATGTTATATATTATGATGGAACAGAAGAATTTTATATGTTACCAAATGAAGAAAAAAATTTTATAGATAATATTGAATATAAAACAAGGTTAGATGAAATAAGGTCAAATATAAACACCAAATTACCTAATTTTAATGAAGAAAGATTTAAATATGCTAGAGAAATGTTTAAATTTTAGTGATAATATGAATTTTATAAATAAAAGTAATAATTTATGAAAGGATTTTTATTTTGGATTACTGGTGAAATTTAATAGAATTGTATGAGTTAAATAGTTATAAATATATAATAAATAAAATCATTATCTATTTGATATTATAAATTATGTAAGATAACATCATACTAATGTATTGATGTAATTAGTTGTACAATTTTTATGCTTGATGAATGAAAAAATATTTGAAAAATTTAATATGTAGCTAATGATAAGCAATTTAAAACAAATATTCAGTTTAACTTATATAATAAATAAAAATACAAATATAGTTAATTAAAAATATATATATTTTAAATAAGAAAATTTACTAACCATAAATTTATCTATATAAATCTTCAATAAACAGAAAATAACAATAATTATTATTTAGTTTATTTGGATGTATATACATGAAAAGATTTGATAAAGATGTTGATATAGATGAAAAAATAATAGATTTAAAGTTATCTATGAAGAATACAAATAATCTTAGATTATATAAAATATACTCTGTTGTACTTAAGCATTTACAAGGATTTAAAAATAAAGATATTGCAGAAATGGAATGTTTAGAAACACATACCGTAGGTATTTATATAAAAAATTATATTGATAATGGATTAAAAGGTCTTGAAATGAAATATAGCCCAGGTAAGAAAAGAAAACTTTCAAAATGGCAATAGGTTAAATTAGTTGATATTATAACTAATCATACTCAGGAGGAGTTAGGCTTTAAAAATAGATGTAATTGGACTATTGAATTTGTTCAAGGGTATATTCAGAAGACATTTAATGTAAAAATGTGTCATAGTACAGTATATATTGCTATGGATAGATTAAACCTTAGTTAAACTAGAACAACATATGTATTAGCTAAATCAGATAAATAAAAACAAGAAAAATTTAAACAAGATTTTGAACTGCTAAAAAAATCCTTTTAAGTAGAAATTAATGATATTTTATTTTAAGGTGAATCTATGATTAGGGATTATCAAGCTATTCATAAAACGTGGTTTATTAAATGCAAACAAAAAAGAATACTATCTATGGTAAAAATCCTGGGTTAAAAATGATAGTAACCTTAGATTATATAATAGGAATGGTTTATTGTGAAGAACATGAAAGATATGATATTAATGTGTTTCTAGGATTTCTTGAGAATATATTATATAAATACCTTATGGGTAAAATTATTATGATTTTAGATAATGCTGGAATTCATCATGCTAAATTAATCCAATCATTTCTGAAAAAAGTAAAAGATAGATTGGAATCAATGTTTTACCACCATAGAGCCCAGAATTTAATTGAAGGGGGTTATGGGGCTGGATAAAATCAAGTATTATAAATAATAAATTTTTTTCTAGTGTAGCGATAGTAAAAACAGCGATACATAAATTTATTGATGAAATAATATATAGACTATGTGTAAAAATGCAGAAAACTTATTAAAACATATATAATGAAATTTCAGAACTTATGAAAATAATAATATATACTATTTGGAATAAAATAATTTAAAAGGAGAATGTATATGAGTATCTTAAATGATCGGTTAAATAATATAATTAATAATTCAAAGATAAAATTTTATGATTATGATGTAAAAAATAACTTAAGAAAATTGAACATAAAGTTAGATACATCTGAAGCAATAAAGAATATATGGAATAATATAGATGGAAATTCTAGAGTTGCAATATATGGTGCAGGAAATCATACCATAAAGTTATTTGAAACTGTAAATAAAAAAGAGAAAAATATTGTATGTATAGTTGATAACTTGAAACCTAGTGGTGAGTTTTTAGGATATCCACTAATAGATAAGGAAAAAATTAATGAATATAATATAGATATAGTTGTTATATCTACAATGGGATATTCAAAAGAGATAAAAGAAGATTTACTTAAGAGTAGTTTAGATATAAAAATAATTGATATTGCTGAAGAGTTAGAAAAATATGGATATCATAGTTCATTAGCTTTTTATAATAAACAAAGTTTAGATACATATACTTCTATTTTTGAAATAAGAAATATCTATGAAGACACAAAAGATGAAATATATTTATCAAATTTAATATATAGATATTTGAATGCTAGATATTTTATATATGCTTATAAATATATAAATATGTATATAAATAATAAACATAAACAAAGTGAATTATTTAAACAACTACGTAATGAACTGGATAAGTTTTTAGATGAGATAAATGACCATATAAAAAAATCAAAAAATAGAAATGGATTGATAGTGTTAATAGATTCATTAAGGTGGAATGATGTTTACAAATCTAATAGTATGAAATTTATAAAATTAATAAGTAGATATGGTATAAATTGTAATAATGCATATACTCATGTTCCATACACTTCAATGAGTATATTATCAATGATAACAGAAAAAAAATGTTTGATGATGATTTAATAAATGAAAAATTACCTATAAAAAATGGTGGAATGTTATCTAAAATAAATGAAATGAATTATAGTTTTAAATATTACGGAAATCAAGTTGGACTTATAGATAAAAAATTATGCTATAAAGGAAATTTAACTAATATATCTAATTTATGTTGGGAATATTTATGTGATATTTATGAAAGCAATCAAAATAATATATCTATTCTACATATAATGGAGGCTCATTCTCCATATGTATGCGGAGATCATAAAAATAAACCTATAGAGTTTAGTTTATATTGCTATAACCATGGTAATAAGAATATAAGCCCAAAACAACAACGTGAAGAATCTTTAAGATATTTAGATAAACAGCTTGAATATTATTTTAAATTTATAAATAAAAATACATCTTTTATTATTACATCTGATCATGGTAGCTTTGTAGATTATGATAAGAATAGTAAAAATGATAACTTTTGGGATGACGATATTATAAAAATACCATATATTATATTGAATTATGATTATATTTTATTTAAAGAAGATAATAGGTTAATTAGTCATTTAGATACATCGAAAATTATATGTAATCTTGTGAAGAAAAAGAATCCATTTGAAGAAATTGAAAAAAGGACTACTATAGAGGTTAACAGAGATTTTACTTATGCGAAACATCAGATAGAAAAAAATGTGGAATTCAATAAAGCATATTTAGGAAGAGCTTTTAAATGTGTTAGAACTAAATATGATAAATATATTATTTATTATAATGGTGAAGAGGAGTTTTACTTTTTACCAGATGAGGATAATAATCTTATAAATGATATTAGATATAAAACTAGAATTGAAGAAATAAAGAAACATGTAAATAAAGAATTTTATGACTTTAGCGGAGAAAGGTTTAAATACGCTAGAGAAGTATTTGAAATTAAATAATATATTAAAGAATTTATGAAAGGATATTTATGTACGGAACTGTGTATTGGATTACTGGACTAGCTGGTGCAGGAAAAACTACTATAGGTGAATTATTATACAAATCAATAAAATATAATAAAGACAATATAATTTTATTAGATGGAGACAAATTAAGAGAATTATATGATTCAGAAGATTATTCTTACGACGCAAGAAAACTTCTTTCAAATAAATATTCTAAACTGTGTAAAATGATATCTGAACAAGGTATAGATGTAATTTGTTGTACAATATCTATGTTTGATGAATGTAGAAATTGGAATAGAGAAAATATATCAAATTACAAAGAGATTTATTTGAAAGTGTCAATAGATGAATTGATAAAAAGGGATCAAAAAGGATTGTACACAAAAGCACTAAGAAAAGAGGTAAAAAATGTAATCGGAATTGATATTGATTTTGAAGAACCTAAAAATCCGGATTTATTGATTGACAACAATGGTGAAATTTCACCTAGAGACATAGTGGATAATATTATATTGAATTTAGGTATTGATAAATAGGAGGAACCAATGGATAAAAAATATTGGATGGAATATTACAAAAAAGATGATGCACCAAAACAACCATCATATTTTGCTATGGATATAGTAGATATGTTAAAGCCAAATAAAAAAATGTTAGAGTTAGGATGTGGAAATGGTAGAGATAGTGTATTTTTCTCTGGTAAAGGATTAATTGTAACTGCTATAGATCAAGCTGAAAATTCAATCAGTGACCTCAGAGAAAAATATTCAGAGATTGAATTTATAGCTGATGATTTTGTTAGTACAAATAGATTTAATTTAGATAGTTATGATTATATTTATAGTAGATTTAGTATACACTCAATAAGCGTTGAACAAGAGAATATACTATTAAAAAAAGCCTATAAATCCTTAAATAAAGATGGAAAAATATTTATTGAAGCAAGAAGTATAAAAGATGAATTTTATGGCTTAGGAAAAAATGTAGGAAAAAATGAATATATATATGAGGGACACTATAGAAGGTTTATAGATAGAAATGAAATTGAGAAAAAGATGAAAGAAATAGGATATAAAATAGATCTTTCAATAGAAGACAAAGGTCTTGCAGTATACAAAAATCAAGATCCAGTTGTAATTAGAATTATTGCTAGTAAATAAAAGGTGAGAATTATGATAAAAGATCAAGTGTTAGTTAAACAGATGTTAGAAATGATAAATACATCTATTGAAGCATCTGAATATTTATATGAAAGTTTTAAAAACTATAATTATAGTAGTTTTATCCAAGTGTCAAATGATATAAGTGATGTAATAAATACGATTCATAATGTAATTTTAAATATAAAAAAACAAGAAAATTTAACTATTAATGTTGATTTAGCTTGTGAAAATGCGAGTTATTCTTTGTCTAGAATCAAGAATCTTTTTAAATCGAGATCTAAAAAAACTCTTGATAAAATTGAATTTGAGTTGATACCTATACTTGAAGTTATGTACTTACAATTATATTTTTGGGGGAGTGTTTATCCTGATAAAAAAAGAATACATGAGTATTATGACAATGAACTAATTTCGTTGTGTCATAATAAATATATAGATGAAGCTGAAAAAAGTGGAGTTTATAAATATGATCTTTCAATTATTGTAATTGGATACAATAAATTGGAATATACAAAACTGTGTATAGAAAATTTATTAAAGTATATACCTGATAATATAAATTATGAATTAATATTGGTAAACCATGGATCAATAGATAATACTAAAGAGTACTTTGAACATATATCACCAACTAAGCAATTAGATATATTAAAAAATGGTGGATCTCCAAGTTTACCATCCAGGATAGTTGAAGGAAAATATACATTAACAATTAGTAATGATGTTATAGTAACTGAAAATGCAATAGAAAACATGATTAAATGTATAGAATCAGATGATAATATTGCTTGGGTAGTTCCATCAACACCGAATATGTGTAACAATCAAACTATACCAGCGAATTATAATACGATAGAAGAAATGCATGAATTTTCGAGGTTAAACAATGTTAGCAATCCTTATAGATGGGAACAAAGAGTAAGACTTTGTAATCCAATAGATTTAAAAAGGTCTAGTATGTGGTACTCATCAAATGGTATAGGGTGGGGCGGATATTTCCATACGCCTAATGCTATGGTGGCTCCAGATGAAAAGGTATCATTAATATTAAGGAGAAAAGGTTATAAATTAATGTTGGCTAAAGATGCGTATTGCTATCATTTTGGAGGAGTTACTAGAAAAGATGAAATCAAAAATCACAAAGATAAACACGGCAATGTAGGAGCAGAAGCATTTTATAAAGAGGCTAGAGAAGATTTTATAGATATATTTGGTATTGATCCATTAAGTATAGGTGTAGAGTATGATCCTATATTGTTTAATAATTTAGAGTGTAACGATAATGGACATGTTGATATATTAGGTATAAATTGTGGTATAGGAAGTACACCTTTAAAGATAAAAGAGAGTATTAAAGAAAATGCTCATAATTTAGATGTTTCCATTTACAATGTCGTAGATGAAGTACGATATATTGATGACTTAAAAAATACATCTGAAATTGTTGATTATATTTCAGACTTTGAAAAGTTAGATAATATTTTTGATTCTAAAAAGTTTAACTATATTGTTTTTGAAAGTAAGTTTGATACATGTAAAAATCCTGTGAAAATAATAAATATACTAAAAAATAAACTAGTTGAAAATGGAATACTTATAATTAGAACGATTAATTCAAGACTTGAAAAAGAATTCAAAAATATGGATGTTGAATTTTTAAAAATCGGAAACTGGATTATTTTGAAGTGATGCGGAGAGAACATAATGATTAGTAGAAGTGATATTTTAGAAAAAGTAAAAGAATATTATAGGGAAAATAGTGCTACAAATAAATTTATTAAAGGAGAAACCTACATACCAGTATCAGGAAAAGTAGTGGATGAAGATGATTTACATAATTTAATAGATGCATCACTAGATATGTGGTTAACAGCAGGAAGATATTCAGACGAATTTGAACAAAAATTTGCAGAATTCTTAGATGTAAAATATTGTTCTTTAGTGAACTCGGGTTCTTCTGCAAATCTAGTTGCATTTTCTGCATTAACATCTCATAAATTAGGTGACAAGAGGTTAAAAGCTGGAGATGAGGTAATAACTGTAGCAGCAGGATTTCCAACCACTATAGCACCTATAATACAAAATGGAATGGTGCCAGTATTTATAGATGTTGATTTAGAAACATATGATTATAAGGTTGAGGATATAGAAAAAGCTATATCAGATAAAACAAAAGCAATATTTATGGCTCATACATTAGGTAATCCTTTTAATCTAGATAAGGTTATGGAATTAGCTAATAAGCATAATTTATGGGTAGTAGAGGATAGTTGTGATGCACTAGGATCTAAGTATGATGGCAAATATGTAGGAACTGTAGGACATATAGGGACGTTTAGTTTTTATCCAGCTCACCATATAACTATGGGTGAAGGTGGTGCTATTGTTACTAATAATCCACTTCTAAATAAACTTATAAAGTCATTTAGAGATTGGGGAAGAGATTGTGTATGCCCTCCAGGTAAAGACAATATATGTAACAATAGATTTTCACAGTCATATGGAGAGTTACCTTTAGGTTATGATCACAAGTACGTATACTCTCATTTAGGATATAATTTAAAAGTAACAGATATGCAGGCTGCTATAGGGGTTTCACAACTTAAAAAATTGAATTTATTTAAAGAAAGAAGAAATGAGAATTTTAATAGACTATATAATGGATTAAAACATTTAGATAAATACATTATATTACCAAAACAAACTTTAAAAAGTGAACCTAGTTGGTTTGGATTCCCTATAACACTAAAAGAAAGTGATAAATATAGTAGAAATGATTTAGTAAAGTTCTTGGAGTTAAATAAAATAGGTACAAGACTATTATTTGCAGGAAACATTATAAAGCAACCAGTATTTACAGAAAATAATTATACTTATAGAGTTGTAGGAGAATTAACTAATACAGATATAATAATGAATAAAACTTTTTGGATTGGTGTATGGCCTGGTATAACTAATGAATGTATTGATTATATTGTATCAAAATTTGATGAGTTCTTTGCAGGATAATTATTTTATAAAAATAACGATAATTTAATTTTACTTATATAATAAATACAAAATAACTAGTTGTGCTAGTTAAATATGATTATTGAAAATTACTAGAGTTTAACTAGTTACGTTGTGACAGTTAAAAATCTTTATATAGTAATTTAAATATGATTAGAAAAATAACTAGCACAGCAGATTAAATTAAGGTTTATTAATTAAATATTATGATAATTATTATCAAAGAGGCTAATAAAATTATAAGTTAAACTTTGTTTGGATTTTGTAATAAAAATCTGTACTATAATATTTAATATATTTAAACTAAGGTTTCCGTTTTATAGAATGCTATTGGGAGCGAGATTCAAATATAAATAAGTTAACAAAACGTTAAAATATGCGAGGGGAACAGAATGAATATAGAAACTAAGAATAAATTACATGAAATTAATCTTTATGTAAACCAAAATCCTAGTTCATTTGGAATAAACAACTCAAAAGATAATAGTAAAATAAATAAAAAATCAGAGTTAAATATTAATTCAAAGATAAGTAAGGAAGCAATAACTAAGTCAAATGTTATCAACTCTCAACAACGTAGTATTCAAGAGCAAATGTCAATTATACAAGCTCAAGAAAATAGAGTAGATAAAATGCAAAAAACTTTGGAACAAGTAAAGTATTCTTATTTAGAAAGTTTAAAAAAACAAAACAAAGAGTCTATTAAAGAAAAATTAGAAATAAGATATTTACGCAAAGAAGATAACTCGAAGGATACTCCTAAAGAAGATAAATTAGGCCTAAATACTTTCCATGAGGATAGCAAGACTAAAGATGTTTTAGATGGATTAATAAATAACATGAAAAAGATAAAAGCTGAATTAGAAAAACGTAAGTCAAAGCTATTATCACTAGAAAATGAAGTAAAAGCACAAGATGCAAAATTAGAGAAATTAAAGAGTAGTACTAATGAAGATTCAATATTTAAATATTTAGATTTTATATCTATACAAGGTGATATCAATAGTGGAATCTTAATAAATATATATATATAAATGTTATATCAAAATACCCTATGAATAAAATTCGTAGGGTATTTTTTATGCACGTTTTATATAATAATTCATCATATTATCGAATTTTATAGTAATCGAACTTATAAAAGTGTGTAAATGTAATCTATAGCTATTTTACAAGCTCTAAGATTTACACACATTACGTACATTTGTTATTAAGTTTGATTACTATTAACATAATATGGAAAATATCGTATATCCAATAGAATAATTTAACAAATATAGAATAATGTTGAAATTGAGTAATGGAAATATATGAAAATACACAAAAAACTATAAAAACAACACTAAAAATCTAGAATAATGTCGAAAAAAGTTGTATAATATAAAAATGCGATTAAGTATTATAAAAAAGTTTTAGTAGGAGACGAATTATGGATATATATGGATTAATGAAAATGGGGCTAGATGCTACAGAGTTAAGAAGTAGAACTATAGCCAATAACATTGCTAATATAAATACCCCAAACTATAAAAGAAAATATGTTTCTTTTGAAGATAGTTTAAAAAATGAAATAAGTAATGCAAAAATCGAAGTAAAGGTAGATGAAGCTTCTATGGTAAGAGAAGACGGGAATAATGTTGATTTAGAAAATGAAAAAGTAAATCAAGCAGCAGCAAGTCTTCAATATAATGCTTTAGTTAGTTTAACTAATACAAAGTTAGCTATGACAAAAAGCGTAATAGCAGGGAGGTAATTAAATGAGTGTTTTTAGTGGAATGAGAATAAGTGCTAGTGGTTTATCTGCTGAAAGACTAAGAATGGATGTTATATCTTCAAATGTTGCTAATGTAAAGACTACTAGAACTGAAAATGGAGGCGCTTATGTTCGTAAAGTTGCCAGTTTTCAGGAAAACTATGACGAAAAATTAGGTATGCTAGGTGTTAAGGCTGTTAGTATAGACGAAGATAAATCTAAACTTAGAAAAGTATATGAGCCAAATCACCCAGATGCAGATGCTGAAGGATATGTAGAATACCCAAATGTTGATATTCTTGTAGAAATGTCTGATTTAATATCTGCATCTAGAGCTTATGAATCAAATGTTGATACTTTAAATGCTCAAAAGGGTATGATTTCAAAAGCACTTGAAATAGGAAAATAATAAGTGGAGGTGTAAGTTATGAGCTTAGTAAACATGTCAGGTGTTAATTTCGATTCAAAGATATTTTTAAATCAAGTTAACAATAATACTATACCTAAAACTACTGAAAATTTAAATGAAGAGGATAAAGTTAACTTTGATGAGGTAATAAAAAATACAATAAACAAGGTTAATAATGTTCAAGTAAAGGCTAATGAAGATGTTGAATCTCTTATAAAGGGAGAGGACATAACTATGCACGATGTTATGTTATCTATGCAAGAGTCTCAAATATCAATGCAGCTTATGTTAGAGATGAGAAATAAGTTATATGATGCATATAAAGAGTTAAGCTCAGTTCAACTATAGTTTATTTTTAGAAGGAGTGGGCAGATGAATATAAAGGAAATTATAAATAAGATAAAAGAGTTTCTAAGCAAAAAAATATCAGACTTTAAGAGTTTAAGTACAACAAAAAAGTTAGCGATAATAATAGCTGTTATTACTTTGATTTTATCTCTTATATTTGGAATTAAATATATTCAGGAGAGCAAATACAAAGTTCTTTTTTCTGGGTTAAATTCAAAAGACGCGGCTGTTATAACTAAAGAACTTGAAAGCCAAGGTGTAGATATGAAAATCCAAGGTGATAGCATACTTGTTCCTAAGGAGCAAGTAGACAAGTTAAGGCTAGAACTATCAGGAAATATATCTAATGGTTCTAAAGGTTTTGAATTAATGGATGAAGGATCTTCATTTGGACTTACAGACGAAGAGTTTAAGATAAAAAAGCAAAGAATGCTTCAAGGTGAGATTGAAAAGACTATAAAGACTTTCCCTCAAATAGAGGACGCTAGAGTTCATATAATGAATGGAGAAGAATCTGTTTTTGCTAATGAAGTAAAACCAGGTTCGGCTGCTGTGTCATTAACTCTTAAAGAAGGGGAAAGTATAGATATAACTCAAGTACGCTCTATTATATCTTTAGTTTCTGCAAGTGGTAAAAATATACCAAAGCAAAATGTAGAAGTAGTAGACCAATATATGAATCTTTTATCTGATGGATTATATGATGAAAATGGAAAAGAGCAAACTACTAATTCAAGTGGATTAACTATAGCTAGAAAAGCAGAAAAGGAATTAAATGCAGATTTAGAAAGAGCTATATCTTCAGTACTTGGGCCTATGTTTGGGCAAAATAAAGTTTTAGTAAAAGTAAATGCAGATTTAAATTTTGATACTAACGAAACTACTGAAATAAAAATTGACCCAGATAGAGTAGCATTAAAAGAAGATAGAACAAACAATAAAACTGTAGATGACACTAATACAGGTGGTAATGTTGATAATAACATGAACAATGTAGGTGGTAAAGATCAAAGTTTAATCGAAAATTCACAAGAAAGTATAGAGTACGAAACAGGAAGAAAAGAGTCTAAAACTATAAAGGCTCAAGGTGAAATAAACAAGATTACTGCATCAGTTGCTATTAATGGAGATTTAGATAGAAACACAACCAAAAAAGTTGAAGACATAGTGTCTAATATTATTGGTGTTGATGAAAAAAGAGGGGATAGTATATCTGTTGTAGGAATGAAGTTTGATAACTTAGATAATGGCGATGAAGGTTTAGCTGTTAAGAAAGAGATAAATAATATAATGAAAATTTTAGCAATTGTAGTACCAATACTATTACTATTAATAATTGGAATAGTAGCGTATATGTATATTAAGAAAAAGAAAAACTTAAATTCTGTTGAAGAAGACTTTGATGATAGTGAACATCTTGATATTATAAATCAAAAAATTCAAGAGATGGAACAAACTAGATCTACTGAAGATGAAGAAGATGATAGTATATCTTTAGAAGAAGAAGTACGATTATTCGCATCAGAAAATAAAGATCAAGTTACAGACTTAATTAAGAGTTGGTTAAGTGAGTAAGACAAAAGGAGGTGTTTTGTAAATTGGAAAAAGAAAATGTTAATTTAGGAAATGCATTCGATTTAGGGGATATACCTAAGGTTAGAAAGATTACAGGAGCTAGAAAGGCAGCTATCTTATTGATTACATTAGGTGCTGAGTTATCTGCTGATATAGTCAAGGGGTTATCTGACCAATATATACAAAAGATAGGTGTAGAAATATCTAATATTAGTAAAGTTGGAACGAGAGAAAGAAGAGAGATTTTACAAGAATTTATAGAAGTTAATAAAGGTAGAGATGTTGTACTTGAAGGTGGTATTGATTTTGCAAGATCACTTCTTAATGGAGCTCTTGGGAATCAAAGGGCAAATAAAATCTTAGAAGGTATAAAGTATGACACATGTACAAAGTTATTTATGGCTGCTAGAAAGGCAGAGCCAGAACAAATTTTATCTTGCATACAAGGTGAGAGTACACAAACTATAGCGATTATACTTTCACACCTTCAACCAGATAAGGCAGCAATGGTTTTAAGTGAGATACCAGATGATATAAAAAATGAAGTTTCCCTAAAAATAGGGGGAACTTCATCTATATCTCCAAACATTATAAAAGCAATAGATGAGGCTGTAACAAGTAAGTTATCTAAATTAGGTCAAAGAGATCTTGAAAAATCTGGTGGGGTTGAAAGTTTAATAGATATATTAAGTAATGTAGATAGAAAAACGGAAAAGAGTATTATTAAATATATCGAAGCAAATAATTCAGAGTTAGCAGAAGAAATTAAAGCTAGTATGTTTGTATTTGATGATATTGTTGGTCTTGAAGATGCTGCTATACAAAGAATTCTTAAAGAAGTTAATGTTAAAGACATTGCATATGCACTTAAAGGAGCATCAAATGAAGTTTCAAATGTTATATACAAAAATCAATCGCAAAGAGCTGCTGCTGCATTAAAAGAAGAAATAGAATTACTTGGAAAAACTAAGATTTCTCAAGTTGAAGAATCTCAACAAAACATAGTAAACATAATCAGAAAATTAGAAGAAGCAGGAGAAATATCATTAACTAGAGGTTCAGATGAAGAGTTCGTTATATAGCAATAATATAATTAAATCTGATTATGTAACGGTTAAAGGTAGAGTTTCTTTAAATAGTTTTATAGAGAAAGAGGAAACTAATTTAGATATTGAAAATGAAGTAGATCTAAATGAGGAAAAAAGGCTAGAACTATTAAAATTAGAAGAAGAAATTAAACAAAAGCTTGAAGATGCTCAAGCTAAATATGATGAAATCTTAAATTTAGCTAATATAGAGAGTGAAAAAATATTAACTGAAAGTCGTGAAAGATCTATAGATATAGAGAAAAAAGCCTACACTGAAGGTTACGAACAAGGTACAAAAAATGGATATGAAGATGGTTATAAAGAAGCCTATGAAGATAATATAGAAAAAGCTAGAAGTGAGTCATTACAAATAGTAGAAAGTGCAAATAAGGTAATGCTTGAAGCTAATAATCAAATAGCTTCATATATAAAAGAAAATAAAAAGAATATTTTATCTATAGGAATATCTATTGCAGAAAAAGTGCTAAGACGACAATTTGAAGATGAAAACTCGATGGATTTATTAATTTTAGACGTAATAAAAGAATATGAACTAAAAGAAAACTTTGTAATAAGAGTTAACTCTATATATAAAGAAAGTTTAGATAAACAAATTTTACAACTAAAAGAAAATAAGGTTATCGACAAAGATGTTTTCATTTTAGCTGATGAAAGTATTGACAAAGGAAATGCACTAATAGAAAGTGTAAATGGCAGATTAATAATTGGTATTGATGATGTTTTTGAAAAGATAAAAGAGGAGCTACTATGATTGATATAGATTTTAAAAGCATAATAAATCGAATTAATTCTATACCAGAGATTACATTTGAAGGCAAGGTTTCAAAAGTTATAGGGCTTACTGTTGAGGTTGAAGGTATAAAAGCATTTGTAGGTGAGTTATGTATAATTCATAACAATGAGGGAAACGAAATTCAATGTGAAGTAGTAGGTTTTAAAGAAGATTGTGTAATACTTATGCCTTTAGGTGAACTTATAGGAGTTAGCCCTGGTTGTAGGGTTGTTGGTAAGGGAGTTCCTTTAAATGTTAGGTGTAGTGATGAACTTTTAGGAAAAATACTAGATGGTCTGGGAAAACCAATTGATGGAGAGGTTATACTAGATGGAGAAAATTATAGTTTATCTAATGAGCCACCAGACCCTATGAAAAGACCAAGAATAACTAATATAATGCCGACAGGTGTACGTGCAATAGATGGTTTTTTAACTTGTGGAGAAGGTCAACGTATAGGTATATTTGCAGGAAGTGGAGTTGGTAAAAGTACTACTCTTGGTATGATGGCTAGAACTGCAGAAGCTGATGTCAATGTAATAGCACTTATAGGTGAGCGTGGTAGAGAGGTTTTAGATTTTATAGAACGAGATTTAGGTGAAGAAGGAATGAAAAAATCTGTTGTAGTATGTGCTACCTCTGATAAATCGCCATTAGTAAGATTAAAAGGTGCTTTAACAGCTACATCTATAGCAGAATATTTTAGAGATAAAGGTAAGAAAGTTCTTCTGATGATGGACTCAGTAACTCGTTTTGCTATGGCTCAAAGAGAAGTTGGACTAGCTATAGGAGAACCCCCAGCACAAAAAGGTTATACACCGTCGGTGTTTGCAATGTTACCAAAATTGATGGAAAGAACGGGTATGTCTGATAAAGGCTCTATAACTGCATTTTATACAGTGCTTGTAGATGGTGATGATTTTAATGAACCAATTGCAGATACAGTAAGAGGTATACTTGATGGACACATTGTTTTATCTAGACAATTGGCTCATAAAAACCACTATCCTGCAATTGATATTCTTAATAGTGTAAGTAGACTTATGAAGGAAATTGCTTCAGAAGAGCAAAATAAAGCAGCATCAAAAGCAAGAGATATACTAGCAACCTATAAAGAAGCTGAAGATTTAATAAATATTGGAGCCTATGAAGAAGGTTCAAATAAAGATATAGACTTAGCTGTTAAGTATATAGGTAAAGTTAACTCTTATTTAAAACAGGGAGTTAATGAAGTTTCTCAATTTGAACTAAGCAAAAGTAAATTAATTAATATGCTTGATTAAAAAATGGAGATTGCATATGAGTAAATTTAAGTTTAAGTTACAGAAGTTATTAGACATCAGAATAAATGAAGAAGAAGAAAGTAAATTACTTTACTCACAAGCTCAAAATCAAAAAAATATAGTAGAAAATAAGCTTATTGAGTTAGAGAATAATTACAAAAAGTATTCTGATATAAGTATTGCAAAGGATACAATAACTCAAAAGATAACTATGAATTATTTAGCAAATCTTAATACTTATATAAAAGATACGGTAAAAGAACTTAAAGCTAAAGAGATTGAGCTTGAAAATGCTAAAAAAGATTTTATAGATAAAAGAATAAAGAGAAGATCTTTAGAAGTTCTAAAAGAAAATCAAATTTTAGAAATGAAAAAAGAAGAAGAAAGATTAGAGCAAATATCTAATGATGAATTTGCACTTTATTCATATATAAGAAAAACTTCAAATTTATAATAGAAAGGTGAAGTTATGATAAATATAAACCAAAGTAATATGATAGGTGCTACTAGTTCAGTTCAAGGTGAATCTATTAGTATAGATACTTCGTCAACATGGATGGATTTTATTAATCAGTTTGAATTAGGACTTGAAAATAATGGAGAGATATCCAATAAAACAGAGGATGTTGAAGAAGAGTTAATATTATATAATCTTATTTGTAATGTATATCAGAAATTCAATATAGAAGATGATATAGGGAATTCGGAGAAATTAGAAAGTATAAAAAATATATTGGATTCAAAAATAAATGTAAATTTAGATGTTAATAATAATTTTACACTAGAGTCGAGTAATACATTATTAGATTTAAAAGATTCTACACTAGAATTGAATAACACATTATTGGACTCAAATGATTTTAAAGAAGTTATAGATTATATTAATAATTATATTGATGAGTATAAAAATGTTTCGGATAAAGAAGAGTTAAATAAACAATTTAATTTATTAGTAGATAAAATAAAAGAACGATTAGAAGTTTATGATAAATCAAACAATGATGTATCTAATTATAATGTATCTAATTATGAGAATTTAGATAGCATAGGTGCGTTTAATAAGTCGAAAATTGATGAATATAGTAGCTTTAAAAATAAAGATATAGATTGTTTAGAGAATATATTATCATCAGATGATAATAATTATTCAAATTCTATAGGTGGATTTAATAAATTTAATACTGTATATAACAACAATATAAAGACTGATACAGAGCAACCCGTAAGTGAAATAAGACAAGAATTTATATCAGATGACATTGTAAAGGCAGTTAAATATATTAAATCAAATGATATGGAATCCTTGAATGTAAAATTTAACCCAAGAGATTTGGGTGAAATAAGCATAAATATATCTAAACATAATGAAGAATCAAATTTATTAATAACTGTTGATAGTGATAGTGTATTTGACTTTGTAAACGAGAATATACAAGATATAAAAAATCATCTTAAAGATACTAATATTGATATAAAAGATGTTTTTATAGTTGTGAAATCGGATAATGAAAATTTATTTTCTGATAACCTAAGTAGAGGATTTAATCAAGAAAGTAATTTTAAGCAAAATAAAAATAATAAGTCTAAAAAAGATAATCAAGAAATTATAGATGATTTAACTATAAATGATTATAACAATGATGATGAAAATTTAAATATATTAATTTAATGAAAGTGATGGCTAACAAAATGACAAATATAAATACAAGTACCTCAATGCAAGATACGAGTAGTTTAAAATCAAGAAGTGTTAGTAAAACAGAAAATGGAACTACTATAGTTAGTGGTAGCTATAATAATGATAAAGATTTATTTCTTAAGCTTCTTGTAGCTCAGATGAAAAATCAAGATCCATTTAACTCACAAGACCCAACTCAATATATTACACAATTAGCACAGTTTAATATGCTTGAGCAATCAATGGCATTAAATGAGAATATGGAATATATGATAGGATTGACTAATGGTGTTTTAATGAATTCTGCAATGGGAACTGCATCTAATCTTATAGGAAAAGAGATAGAAGCATATGCACCTACTGAGGGTGATCAAAGTTCAGGTGATGATGTAAAAACAATATCTGGAAAAGTTGAAAGTGTTCATATAAAGGACGGAGTAGTATATATGAATGTCAAAGAACAAGAAAGTGGAAATCTTGTTGAAGTTGAATATGGAGCGCTTATAAAAGTAAATGGTTAATAAAAATTAAAATATAATTTAAGTATTACAAATGGAGGAGAATAAGTATGTTAAGATCGATGTATTCAGGAATAAGTGGAATGAAATCTAATCAAACAAAAATGGACGTTGTAGGTAATAACGTAGCAAATGTAGGAACAACAGCGTACAAAAAAACAACTGCAAGATTTTCAGACGCATTATATCAAAGTGCAATATATCCGAGTGCACCAAGTGGTGTAACAGGAGGGGTTAACCCAGGACAAGTTGGTATAGGTTCTAAAGTAAGTGGTATATTAAAAAATATGGTACAAGGTTCATTACAAACAACAGGAAGACCTACAGATTTGGCTATAGATGGAGATGGATTCTTTACTGTACAAATAGGTCCAGGGCAAAAGGGCTATACAAGAGATGGTTCATTTAGTTTAGATATGAATGGAAATCTTGTAACTTCTCAAGGATATAAGGTTTTAGGAACAGATGGTGACCCTATAAAAATACCTGAAGAATTAGCAAATGCTAATGGTGACACTCAAAAAGTACTGTCTTTCAATATAGCTAATGATGGTTCAATTTCATATTTATTAGCTGATGGTACAAAAATGCCTCAATTAGGTGAAAATGGAAATATAGTAGCTGGAAAACAACAAACTTTGCAAATAACAGTATTCCAAAATGATGAAGGTTTAGAGCAACTTGGAGGAAACATATACGGAGAAACTGCAAACTCAGGGAAACCAATAAAAGGTGCTGTATTTGGAAAGGTTACTCAAGGTGCAATAGAAATGTCTAATGTAGACTTATCAGAAGAATTTACAGAAATGATAGTAACAACTAGAGCTTTCCAAGCAGCAAGTAAAGTAATAACTACTAGTGATGAATTACTTCAAGAAATCGTAAATCTTAAGAGATAGTAAGAGGTGCTAAAGCATGAAGAAAAATGATATTCTAACGCCCATAGGTTTAGTATTAGCAATAGGATTTATATTTTATGCAATATCGACAGGTAAAGGCGGAGTAGGTATGTTCATCGACATACCATCATTTCTTATAACTATCGGTGGATCCTTTGCAGCAGTGTTAATAACTTTTGATTTAGAAACAATAAAGAAAGTTCCAAGTGCTTTAAAAATTAGTATCGTTTCACCAAATGTTAATAAAGTTGATTTAGTTGATCAATTTAAAGAACTTTCAAAAATAATTAGAAAAGATGGGATGCTAGCAATAGAACAACAAATTTCTGAAATGGAAGACCCATTTTTAAAGAAAGGTCTTGAATTAATAGTTGATGGTGTAGATGCAAAAGATGTAACAGAAATATTAGAAATAGATTTAAATGAAAAAGAGAAAGTATATGGTAAGAGCTCTAAAATATTTAAACTTTGGGGTTCTTATGCACCAGCATTTGGTATGGTTGGTACATTAATTGGTCTTATACAAATGCTATCTGATATGGGGTCACCAGATGAGATAGCAGCAGGTATGAGTACTGCTCTTATAACTACACTTTACGGTGCATTATTTACTAATGTTATATTTAACCCAATTGGATTTAATATTGAATCTAAGGGTGAAAAAGAGATTGAGTATTTAGAAATGGTAGTTTGTGGATTACAGAGTATACAAAATGGTGACAGTGTAAGGGCTATGGAAGAAAAGTTAGTAACATTTCTAGATGAGAAAGATAGAAAAGCATATGCTGAAAATTCAGCAAGTGAGGTAGCATAATTATGGCTCGCAAGAAAAAAAAGGATGATGATATAAGAACTGATGGATGGATGGACACCTTTGCAGATACAATGACATTATTACTAACATTTTTTATACTATTGTATTCAATATCAGCTGTAGATAGTGAAAAACTAAAAGAACTATCAAAAGCTCTACAATATTCTTTAACAGGTGATTCATCTGTTAAAGAACTTCAAAGTATAGATGATTTAAAAATTGATATTGAAGAAGGTACTAAATATGAAGATTTAGCTGCAAAACTAAATAAAATAATAGAGCAAAATTCTCTTACAGATGAAATTAAAATAAGAGAAGAAGATAGAGGGATAGTACTTGAAGTTGATGAGTCAATATTATTTGATTCAGGAAAAGCAGAAATAAAAGATAGTAGTATAAACGTTCTTGATACTATAGCAACAATAATACAAGAAACAGATAATGAAATTGTAGCAGAAGGAAATACGGATAATGTTCCTGTAAATAATGAAAAATATAGATCTAACTGGGAGCTTTCAACAGAAAGAGCCTTAAGTATAGTAAGGTATTTAATTGAAGAAAAAAATATAAATCCTAATAGAATTTCACTAAAGGGATATGGTGAGTTTAACCCTATTGTTCCTAATGATAGTGATGAAAATAAAGCGAAAAATAGAAGAGTTGACATTTTAGTTGTTGAGGAGAGAGTTAAGAAATAGGAAAGGGGAATAAATAATGTTGCAATATATAATAAGTTTAATAATATTTATACCTATTACTATTATTTTAATAGTAGCTTCAATAAAGTTAAGTAAATTAAACTCTGATAGTATTAATAAGCATAAATACGTTAAGGTATTAGAGAAAACTAATTTAAGTAAAGATACAAGTATATTTGTTTTAGAAATGGGTGATGAAGGGTGTGTAGTAGCTTCATCACCTTCTAAAATCGAAAAAATAAAAGAATTGAATAAAGAAGACATAGCTGAAATATATGAAATGAAAGAAAGTTATGGTATAAATTTATCTGATATAGATATTGATAAATTTAAATTATTTAATTTAAGTTTTAAGAATAAAAAAATTAGAAATAATATGTTTTCAAAAAAGAAAAAGTCAAAATTTTCAAATTTCAACAATTCGGACAGACTTTTATTTCATAAAAAATAAAAATTACTAAAGAAGGGGGTATATATGAACGATTTAGTAGGATTAATTTCAAATAATCAACAAGAATTTACTCCTTTAATAAAGCTATTTATAGTAATGACTTTTATGATGTTTTTACCAACTATTATCTTTATGATGACAAGTTTTGTAAGAATAATCATTACATTCTCATTTTTAAAATCAGCTTTAGGAGCTCAACAATCTATACCAAATCAAATACTAGTGGGAATTGCATTAGTATTAACTATGTTTATTATGTCCCCAGTAGTAAGTGATATTAATAAAGTAGCTATACAGCCATATAAGGAAGATAAAATAACTTTTCAAGAGGGAATAGAAAAAGCTCAGATTCCTATAAAAGAATTTTTATTAAAACAGACTAGAGAAGAGGATGTAAAGCTATTTTTAGATAGTGCACATATTGATGAAAATAAAATAACAAGAGAAGATATACCTTTAAAAGTGTTGGTACCAGCATTTGCAATAAGTGAGTTAAAAACTGCTTTCCAAATTGGATTTTTAATATATCTACCATTTTTATTAATAGATTTAGTAGTATCAAGTACATTGATGTCGATGGGGATGTTTATGTTACCGCCAGCTATGATATCTCTGCCATTTAAACTTTTACTATTTATAATGGTTGATGGATGGAATTTATTAATTAAATCTTTAGTTTTAAGCTTTACTTAGTAAGGAGATGAAATTATGAATGAACAAATGGTAATGGGTATAGTGACAGAATCATTATACACAGCTTTGATTGTAGGAGGTCCAATATTAATATTAACTTTAGTAGTTGGTTTATTAGTAAGTATATTTCAAGCAGCAACTCAAATACAAGAACAAACACTAACATTTGTACCAAAATTAATAACAATAGCAGCTATTTTAATTGTTAGTGGAAATTGGATGCTTAATAAAATTATGATTTTCACACAACAAATTATGAATATGATAGCAAATATAAAGGGATGAGATAAATGATATTTATATTTATAAGGATACTTACTTTCTTCGGATGTATAAATGTAATATTTCCATCAGGAACTCCTCGAGTATTTAAGGTAATGTTCTCTATATTTATCTCATTTATTTTATCTCCTTTTATACCTTTAGATGTAAATGTTAATTCATTAAGTCAAATTATTATATATGCCTTAATGGAAACATTAACAGGTTTAACATTTGGATTTATAACTAATATGTGTTTTAATAGCTTAAAAACAGCAGGGAGTTTAATTGACCAACAATTAGGTCTATCTATGGCTAGCATATATGATCCAAATACAAATACCCAATCAACACTTGTTGAGAATATTTTATATTGGGTTGGTATAGTAATTTTCTTTAGTATGAATGGACACTACTATCTAATAGAGGGAATACAAAATAGTTTTAACTTGGTTAAAATAGGACAGCCAGTACTTAATGGAAATTTTGATTATATAATAAATGTATTTATTCAATGTTTTATAATTGGATTTAAAATAGCAGTGCCTATGATTCTATCACTAGTAGTTGCAGAATTACTAATAGGTTTTATATCAAAGAGCGTTCCACAGTTAAATGTAATGGTAATAGGTATGCCTTTAAAATTATTAATAGGAATTATATTTTTAATTATAGCATTACCATTTATATTGAATAAAATTCACTATTTATTCAATCAAATACCATCTATTTTAGATGGTACTCTTAGTATGAATGATAATGTAATTTCAAATATAGGGACAGTTGGATTTATGTTATCTATGGATGGAGATAAAACAGAAGAGCCAACCCCTAAGAAGAAAAAAGATGCAAGAAAACAAGGTAATATAGCGAAAAGTTCTGAAGTAAATACAGCTATGACATTTATAGCTATATTAGTTATAGTATACACAATGTCAGATTATGTAAGTTTTGAAATTAAAAATTTTATAGTAAATATACTTAGTGGTAATTTTAATATGCCCATAAATAATAATACTATAAAAGAATTAATGTTTAAGGTAATGATTTCTTTTATGAAGATTATTTTACCGATATGTTTAATAATTATGATATTTGGAATTTTAGGAAACTTAGTCCAGACAGGTTTTTTCTTTTCGGCAGAAAGTTTAAGACCTAAGTTTTCAAAGTTGAATCCAATCAATGGGTTTAAAAATATGTTTTCACTAAAGTCTTTAGTGAATCTTGTAAAAAATATAGTTGTTATATCAGTAATGATAGCTATAGGCTATTCATTTATGAACAAGAATTTTGCAGGAATAATAAAAAGTGGGGATATATACATTCCATATTTGTTTGATACTATAGTTGATCTTATTAAAAATATACTAAGTACTATAGCCATGGTAGTAGTTGTTATAGCAATACTTGACTATGCATATCAAAAGTATAGCCATAATAAAGGGCTTAAAATGACTAAACAAGAAGTAAAAGAAGAGTACAAACAGATGGAAGGAGACCCTCAGATAAAAGGAAAGATAAAGCAAAAACAAAGACAAATGGCAACTCAAAGAATGATGCAAGCTGTCCCTTCATCTACTGTAATTGTGACAAATCCTACGCACATATCTATAGCAATAAGATATGAACAAGGAATAGATAAAACGCCAGTAGTAGTAGCAAAAGGGGCTGATCAAGTGGCATTTAAAATAAGAGAAATAGCTAAAAGTCATGATGTACCGATTATTGAAAATGTACCTCTAGCAAGACTTATTTATAGAGAGGTTGAGATAGATCAAGAAATACCAGAAGAAATGTATAAAGCAGTTGCTGAAGTTTTAGTAGCTGTGTATAAGATAAAGAATAAATACAAGTAGTTATTAAGAAGAGGTTGAATATGGATAAATTAAGTTTAAAAGGTAGATTTGATATATTGGCTGGATTTGGGATACTAGGAATAGTATTAATGATAATAGTCCCACTTCCTCCATTTTTACTAGACGTATTGTTATCAGTAAACATAGCATTATCAATTCTTATATTACTACTTACTCTTTTTTCAACTAATATACTACAGCTATCTATGTTTCCAACAATATTGCTTGTTACAACATTATTTAGATTAGGTCTAAATATATCATCAACAAGACTTATATTAGGACAAGGATATGCAGGAAATGTTATAGAGTCATTTGGTAGCTTTGTTGTTGGTGGAAATTACGTAGTAGGGGTAATTATATTCTTAATTATAATGATAGTACAGTTTGTTGTAATAACAAATGGTTCAGGAAGAGTATCAGAAGTATCAGCAAGATTTACACTTGATGCTATGCCTGGAAAACAAATGAGTATAGATGCAGATTTAGGTGCAGGAATAATAGATGAAAAAACTGCAAGAAAAAAAAGATTAGAATTACAACAAGAAGTTGATTTTTATGGAGCTATGGATGGTGCATCAAAGTTTGTAAAAGGAGATGCAATAGCAGGTATAATTGTAACAATAATAAACATCTTAGGAGGAATTATTATTGGTGTAGTTATGATGGATATGAGTTTTAGTGAAGCTGTACAAAACTTCATAAGACTTACAATAGGGGATGGTCTTGTTAGCCAGATATCAGCACTATTAATATCTACATCTGCAGGTATCTTAGTTACAAAGTCTAGTAGTGAAAAGAACTTTGGTAATCTTTTAGGTAAGCAGTTAACATCTGTACCTGCAACTATAGGTATGACAGGAGCTGTCTTATTAGTTTTAGGATTTCTTCCAGGGCTACCTAAATTATCGTTTTTCACATTAGGTGCTGGTGCATTAGCAACTGCATTTTTATTAAGTAAAGAAGAAAAAGAAAAACAAAAACAAGAAGAATTAGAATCTGTACAAAGTGAAGCTGAAGATGCTAAACCTAGTATAGAAATGGCAGAAGATGTATCAAGTCTTATAAATGTTGAGCCTATAGAGGTTGAAATAGGATATGGACTTATACCTCTTGCAGATGAAAGTAATGGTGGAGACTTATTACAAAGAATAGTTTCTATAAGAAGACAGTGTGCAATTGATATGGGGGTACTAGTACAGCCAATAAGAATTAGAGATAATCTTCAGTTAGAGCCAAATCAATATAGTATAAAAATAAAAGGAAATGTAGTAGCAACATATAGTCTTATGCCAACAATGTTATTATGTATGAACCCTATGGGTACAGATACTGAGATTGATGGAATAAGAGTTAAAGAACCTACATTTGGTCTTGATGCATTATGGATAAGTTCGGATAAGGCAGAAGAAGCAGAGTTATATGGACTAACAGTTGTAGATCCAACAACTATATTAGTTACTCATTTATTAGAGATAATAAAATCTAAGGCGCATGAACTTGTTGGTAGACAAGAGGTTAAATTAATTATAGATTCAGCTAAAGAAAGATATAGTGCAGTTGTTGATGAGCTAATCCCAGATTTAATGACTTTAGGAGAGGTTCAAAAAGTATTACAAAACTTATTAAGAGAAAATATTTCAATAAAAGATAGAGTTACAATACTAGAAACGCTAGCTGATAATGCAAGAAATACAAAAGATATAGAACTTTTAACTGAGTATGTAAGAATGGCTATGAGTAGAAGTATTTGTGCAGGTTTAGTTGATGAAAATAACTCTATAACAGTAGCGACTTTATCTATAGAATTAGAAAATATAATAGGGAATAGTTTACAAAGATCTATTAATGGTACATATCCAGCAATAGATCCAGATACAACAAATAAAATATTCTCTAATATACAAAGTACAGTAGAAAGCATTCATTTTAATAATAATAGAACTATACTTTTGGTCTCTCCAAAAATAAGAGCACCTTTTAGAAAATTAGTTGAAATGGTATTTCCTAACATAACTGTTTTATCATTAAATGAGGTTCCAAGTGATATTCAGATAAAGGCCCAAGGTATAGTCAGCATATAGTAGGAGGTGTCTATTATGGTATTTGAAAGTCAAGAAGAACTTATAGTAAACAACATGAATATAGTTAGGAATATCGCATCTAAGTATTATACAGAAAAAATTGGACTGGAATATGAAGACTTAGTTAGCTATGGAGTAATGGGACTTATAGATGCAAGTAAAAAGTTTGATGATAAAAGAGGTGTAAAATTTTCTACTTATGCATCGATAAGAGTATCTTCATATATAATAGATGAAATAAGAAAATACTCCCCTGTATCAAGAACCTATATGAGTAAATTTAAAGAATATAACAAAAGTGTAGATGAACTACAAAATAAACTTTTTAGAGAACCTAGTATTGATGAAATTGCTAAACATATGAATGTAACTAAAAAAGAAGTAATAGATATAGAGAGTAAAATGAAAAATTCTAATAATATATCTATAGATAATATGGTTTCTATGGATGAAAAAGAATTTAATATTATAGAAACTATTGAAGATAAAAATATTCCTTGTCCAGAAGAATTAACGGAAAAAAAAGAACTTCAAGATGTATTAGCTAAAGCTTTAGATATGCTTAAAGAAAAAGATAGATTAGTGTTATCTCTTTATTATTATGAAGAGTTAACACTAAAAGAAATAGGGGAAATACTTGGAGTATCAGAATCAAGAGTTTCCCAATTAAATAGTAGAGCAATATCTAATTTAAGAGCTGCTATGAAAAAATTAAAATACATCGATTAAGGAGGAAATAACATGCTTAGAAGTATGTATGCATCGGTATCTTCGATGATAACTTTGCAAGCAAGGCAAGGTATTATAACAAATAATTTAGCAAATATAAATACTACAGGATATAAATCAGAAACTTTAGTAGCAAAAAGTTTTGATGACATGTTACTGTACAATAAGGATAGTTATAGTGAAGGGGTTTCTAAGGTAAATGAATTAGGTTCATTAAATTTTGGAGTAAGAATAGATGATACTGTAACTAGTTATAAACAAGGAGCTTTAGTTTCTACAGAAAATAATACAGATTTTGCAATAGTAGGAAGTGGATTTTTCCAAGTTACAGATGAACAAAATAACACTTACTACACAAGAGATGGCTCATTTAAGGTAAATGCACAAGGGTATTTAGTAACAAATTCAGGACATTATGTAATGGGAACAAATAGTCAAAATGGTAATTTAGAAAGAATCTATGTAGGCTCAGATCTTATTACTATAACATCTGATAATAGTATAGCTATAAATGGAGAAAATAGGTACAAGTTTAATATAGTAGATTTTGAAAATTATGATAATTTAACTAAGTATGGTAATAACTTATACACAGGTGATGGAGGATTTAACTCTAATAATTATAATATTCAACAAAAATACTTAGAAGGTTCTAATATAGATTATATAAATGAAATGGCATTAATGATGGAAACTGTTAAAGAGTTTGAAGCGAATCAAAGAGTTATTCAAACAATAGATTCTACACTTAGTCAAATAGCAAATGAAATTGGTAGTATAAGATAATATTATATAGGAGGAAATATCAATGTATAACATAATGAATAATAGCATAACGGGAATGTCAGCTAATCAAGGCAAAATTGATATTATTTCTAATAATATAGCAAACGCACAAACTGTAGGATATAAGAAATTAGATGTAGGCTTCTTAGATTTATATACAGATACTTTATCTAGACAATCATATCCACACAATGGAGATAACTTAATTACAGGAACAGGAGTTAAGATATCTAATCCTACTAGAAATTTAACTCAAGGTGCTTTAAAGGAAACTGGTATAAGTACAGATATAGCAATAGATGGAGAAGGATACTTTAGAGTTATTGCTAAAGATGGAAGTTATAAATATACTAGAAATGGAGAATTTAATTTAGATTTATCTGGTAAACTAGTTGATAGTAACGGAAATATTTTAGATATAGATTATAATGATACTATTAATACAGCAAATTTAAATTTATCAAATGGAAGCTTAACAATAAATACCAATGGTCAAGTATTTCTAGATAATCAAAATATAGGTAACATAACACTATATATGCCACAAGGTGATCATGATTTTATATCTGTAGGAGATAACTTATTTTCACTTAATGAAGGTGCACAGGTTTATACAGTAGATAATCCTAAAGTTTATCAAGGATATGTAGAAATGTCTAATATAAGTATGCAAGTAGAGATGACAGATTTAATTATGGCCCAAAGAGCATTTCAAATTAATAGCAGAGGTGTTAAAGCAATAGATGAGATGTGGGGAATGATAAATAATCTTAAGGGTAGATAATCTTTAGAGAGGAGATAGCAGATAATTATGGATCAGAATGTAAAAGTATATGATTTTAAAAAGCCACAAAGATACTCAAGTGATAATATGAGATTTTTATCTGTGGTTTCAGAAGAGTTTTGCAAAAATATAAATTTATTTTTAGCTTATGAATTAAAAAAGCAAAAAATACATTGTAAAATTGAAAAAGTTGAGCAAACAAACTACGATGAGTTTATAAGTATAATAGATAAAGATTCAGTAATTGCAGAACATGCTATACAGCCATTAGTACAAGATTTAATCTATCAGATAGATAAAACTATAGCTCTTACTTTAATTGATGTAGTTTTAGGTGGGGATGGTTTACTAGAAAACTACGATAGAAATCTTACTGAAATAGATAAACAACTATTATTTCAAACTATTAATGATTTCTTAAAAAGAATGTATGTTGTTGAAAGTTGTACACATAGAGAAGTGTTAAGAGTTCATATAAACGCTGGAGCTAGTAAAAAATATCCTATAAGTGAATCTGTACTAATTGCTCATATGAAAGTAATGTATGGAGATAAAGAAATTGGTAAGATGAGATTTTGTGAGCCATATAGTTGTATGGAACCAATACTTGATTTCTTAGAAACTAAAATATTATTTAGAAACAAAGATCAAGAATATGATTTTGAATTTACTAATTCAATTTACAATAATGTATGTGGTGCAAAAGTTGATTTAATTGCAAGATTAGGTAAATCAACTATAAAAGTAAATGAACTTCTTGATTTAAAAGTAGGAGATGTGATAGCTTTAGATACTAAAGCAAATGAGGATATAGAATTAGATGTTTCTGAAGCTAGATCGTTTAAATGTAGACCGGGATTAATAAAAAATAAAAATGGTGTATTAATAACTGACAGTATTAAGAAAGGAATATAGATAATGAATAAAAATATTGCTAGAGTATTAGATATAGAGCTTAATGTAAGTGTTATTCTTGGAAGGACTAAGATGGCATTAAAAGATATATTTGAACTAGGTAAAGGTTCATTAATTGAATTAGATACTTTCGAAAATCAAGAGGTTGAAATATATGTAAATGGAAGAAAAATAGGATATGGTCAAATTGTTATAATAGATCAAAACTTCGGTGTTAGAATAACTAATATACTTGATGAAGAAGAATTAGTAAAAACATTAAGTTAAACTTATTTATCACAGGAAGGATTAGTAAATGAGTAAGTTATTAAAAAGTAAATACAATACTACTGGGGATCGGTGTGTAGATGCTTGTTTAAGTTATGGAGAATTGAAATATTTAGATAAAGAAGGCTTACCTATTAATATTGAAGTTCCTTATGACAAATACGAAGAAGCTATAAATGATTTTACTGAAAGAGTAAAAGAAGGATTAGTAACTAATCGCATAGACCCTAGTAATGTACTTAAAATGGGAGGTTTCACCTATAATCAAGTAAAAAATATAGCTAATTTAAATAAAATAAAAGGGCTAAGATTTTTTGATATAGATGGAAGTATAGAACTTGAACATGTATTAGGTATATCTGGAAGTATAGAATATGCATTAGCTATATGGAATGGTGATAGCAAAGAAAAGGCATTAGAAAAAGCAATTATTAGAGCTATTAAAATACATGGTTTAAAGTTTGTAAAGTCATTAAAACTTGATGAAAAATATGAAGTTGTATATAATAAAGTATCTAAATTAGGTAGTTTATCGGGAGAACAATTGTATACTATGAAATATTGTCAAATTCAAGATGAAATATACAGTAACATTGTAGATATGAAAATTAATTTAAAAAAAGGTGCAGATGTTGCAATGGGATGTATTGGATCTTTAATAGGTTTTATATTAGTACAAGTTTTTACAAACTTTGGAAATAAATTAAATAATATATTTGTTTATATTGGAATTACTATAGCTATTATGGCATTATTTTATATTCTTGCAATAAAGCTTGTAAAGTCAATAAGTTATAATTATATAAAAAACTCTAATAGCTTTATAATTGATATGTTCAATGATGAACTTGAGTATTGTAGCTTAAATAATCTTCTTACAGAAGATGAAAACAATACTATAGTTCAAAATATAACTAAGGGAGAAATTTCAAAGTTTATTGTTAACATTAAGGGTAGTGTTAATAAAAAAATATCCATAAATAAAGTTATATCAAAAGAAACTGAATTAATTTTAGAATCTAGATGTAGTATTTTTCTCCCAAATAATAATGATATAAAAGAGATGACTGAAAGTCTAATAAAAAAGTACTTAATGAAATAACTATACAAATAGAAAGATTATTCTGAATAATTTTATTATTAGAATAGTCTTTTTATTTATACAAGAAATAATAAAAAGATTTTAGATATATATAAAGTTATATCAGTATCTATCCTTATAAATAAATTGTGTATCATAAAAGTGATTAAATTTATTATAGCAATTGTAACAAAAATGAATGCATTTAAAATAAATAGGCAAAAAACTTATATTATTTTTTAATTATCTTAATCTTAACAAATAGTATAGGAATATAGATTTTAGGGAAGTTATCAGATACAGCTAAGTTA
>CALFLM010000081.1 GCA_937880075.1 uncultured Romboutsia sp.
TATATAATGAATTATACTCAAAATTGTACATTAAATTATATTTTAAATTATATAATAAATTATATTGCAAATTTTATATTACAAATTTTATTTTAAATCATATTACAAATTATATAATAAATTGTATTACAAATTTTGTAATAACTTTTAAAATTTAATTATCAATTATATAATATTTACTATTTATTTAATTTTATATAAATTTCTATTAAACTAAAAAAGGTCAAGTTTGTCGGCTCAAACTTGATCTTATTTAAAGTGTAATATAGTCTTAACATAAGTAATACAAATATATTACACTTTAAATAATCTGTTTATTTTTTTATCCTTATATAAACTATTTAAATTTATTTATCAAAGTTTGTCAAACCTATAAAAAATCTACAAAAATAAAGGTATATCGTAATTCACGATATACCTCTAATTAATTATTTGGTCAAATCTATTTCAACCGCTTGATCTACAAGTATCTCTATACTGTCTTCGCTATACATATCTATAGATTTTATTCTATTAATTCCATCTTTGTATTTTTCTCTAAATTTAATTGAATAAATTTGATTTTCATTATTTCTATCATTTGCTACATCTGATATAGGTGAAGTCTCTACATCAAACTCTATTTGTTCTCCATTCTCATCACAATACATTAATGATTCTAATAATCCCCTATATACAAAACCTTCTTTTCTTGCGTGGATTAAAATCTCTGAGTCTTTAATATCAACCTTATCTATAATCCATTTTCCATTTTCACTAACCTTAAACTCTATTGGAAGACTCTCTATACTTTTAGCCCCTAACTTTTTATCTTTTACATCTTCATTATATTGTATTGGCACATATTTTAAAGAAGTAAGTTCCCTATCACCTTTTATAAATTCATATGAATTTACATTTGTACCAAGACCTTGTGCTAATCCCTTATCTATAGTATCTAATTGAAGGCCATCTTGATCAAATAGGGCAAATTGATATCCTATAGATGGTGCCCACTCATGTTTTATATTTCTTATTTTTTCTTTTACAACTATTTGATTTCCAAGAGGTGATATTACAACTTTATCTATATTAACTTCATGATTAACTGTTATTGTATCATTATTATCTTTATAGCTTTTTCTAACTATAAAGTCTTTGTTTATATTATATCTTTTACTATTTTTTACTGCTTCAGTTTTATCTATCTCCATAGTTATATTCCAATTACCTTCTTTGCTAAATATTTCATCTATCTTTATACCTAAATCAAATTTATTAGGTATATCATAATGAGTTATATTTAATCTTCTTATACCTTTTAACTCTGTATCCGATATATAACTTGCTTCGCCTTCTACCATAGTAGTTTCGTACAGTTCTTCGCCATTTGCAAGTAACATCATATTTGGCTTTGCAAAGAATGGATCTTCATACAATTTTTCTATTTCTTTTATATTCTTATCACTTTTTATAGTGTAAAATATATTTATATAATTATCGTCAGCTGCAATGCTGTCTACTGTAAATTCTATATTTTTATCTGTAACACTCTTATTCACAACTTTATTTAAGCTATTTACACCTTCTTGTATTGATATATACTTAGAACCTTGATTTACTTTAAAATACTCTATCATATACTCTAGTGCAAATCCGGTACTTAAAGTTAGAGTAGTTATTGTTGCGGCTATAGTAGCAACTTTAGTAACTTTTCTTATAGACTTTTTAGAATTAATTTCACTTTCTAGTATTTGTTTATATGTATAATCTAGCTTTAATCTTACATTTTCAGGTATCTCATTATTTAAATTCTTATCCATTTACTACATCTCCCTTTTTTGAATTTTTAAAAAAATCTTTTAGTTTGTTTCTACTTCTATATAGCCTTACTTTTACTGTTGATTCATTTTCATTTATTAACTCACTTATCTCTCTAGAGCTAAACCCCATAACATAGTAAAGATGTAGTACTAGCTTTTGTGCATCTGAAAGTGTCTCCATACCTTCTTTAATAGAGATGCTTTTAATAAAATCTTCTGTATATCCAGCATCAAAATATTCTTCCATATGTACTTCCTTGCTGTTTTTTCTCAAAATATCATTACATTTATTTATAAGTATTCTTGTAAGCCATGTTTTAAAGTACTTATCTTCTTTAAGTGTATTTATTTTCTCTAATGCAGTTAGTATAGTTTCTTGCATAGCGTCTGCAACATCTTCATCATTTTTTAATATTGATTTAGCTACTTTATATAAAGAAAGTTCATTTTCTTTCATAAGATCTACAAAAGCAACCTTATCCCCCATTTTAGCTCTTTTTATTAGCAGTTTCATTTTACCTCCCTGTTTAGTAAATATATATAATTTTTAATTTGCTACATTATTTAGACGTATTACGTAATATATTAGTTACATAAAATTTTAAATAACGAAAAAAATAGAGGGTAATACCCTCTAACTACGCTTTACTTAGATTATCTTTTAAAGCTAGTATTTCTTCTACACTCAACTCTATTGTTTGCTAGATAAATAATTTATCCATTCTTATGCTTATATTCAAACTTATTAATTTCAAAATTAGTACCTCTGTACAAAGCTTGTCTATTCATTTACCTTGATACATTAGTAAACCATAGATAACCCTTTCAATATTTTATTGACTTTATGGACTTTATTAATGTATATATATTCTCAAGAAGAATTAAATAGAATTGCCTATAAATGGAATTCTATACCTAGAAAATCACTAGACTATAGAACACCAAATGAGGTTATAAAAGAAGCAACTGGATTTGAAAGCTTACTTCTAGTTGCTTAGTTATTCATAAGTAATCTGTCTGATTTAAATTGACAATTCAGGATATTAATACATTTCTGTACCTATAAATACTTTATAAATTCTATCATATCTGTACTCTTTTTTACGCCCTCTTGATATATCTACTAAGATCCCTAAATCTAATAATTGATTTATAATCCTAGCAATAGTACTTGTAGCTAAACCAGTTTGCTCTTCAATATACTTCTTTGTAAACACAACTTTATTCATCATTATTGGAAATACAGTATGTATTGAACTACCTTTTATACTTTTAATTTTTTCATGGTCTTCTTTATAAATACTTTTAATTATCTCTAATTTTCTTATATAATTGCTACATTGGTCAATTGTGCACTGCATAAAGAAACTTATAAAAGATTCTAAATTACCCCTTCTAGTATTCATCAATGCTCTTTGATACCCAAGTTTATTTACTTCTATTATCTCTGATAAATAAAGTATCGGTCTATCATCACTTAAGTACGCCATTTGTATAGGTATTAAAGCTCTTCCAAGTCTACCATTACCATCATTATAAGGATGTATAGTTTCAAATTGTGCATGAGATATTGCAACATTAACCAATAATGGGTCTATATAAGCATCATTCATATACTCATATAAATTAATTAAATCTTCAATTACATCATCTGGGCTTGGTGGTATAAATGTAGCTTGCTCTATACCTACACCTCTTGGTCCTATCCAGTTTTGAGTATCTCTTATTTTTCCTGGTGATTTTTTAGATCCTCTACCACTATTTAAAATTATCCTATGCATTTCATTTACAAGATTCATAGTAATGCCTTTTTCTTTAATAGCTTTAGTTGCGTACTCTATTGATTTTATTAAGTTTTTAATCTCTAAACTATCATCATTTTCCTCTATTATATCTAGTGAGAAAATGTCTTCATGGGAAATCTGAGTGCCTTCAATCTGTGTAGATTTATAACTGTCAATTCTTAATACTGACTGTAAAAATAGTTCTGCTTCAAATTCCAATGTATTTAAAATAGCTTTATATTCTCCATACTTTGCAGATGCTTCTCCAAGTAATATCATTAAATCTTTATCTATTTTGTACCCTGTAGGTAATTTTTTTACTTTATAAGGTTTTATAAAAATCACTCCAATCTATTTATAACTATATTATAAATAAAAATAAGATTATTTGTACTTGTTTTTATTTATTATTAACTTTAAAACCGAAAATAAGCTCTATTTTAACTCATTTTTTATAAAAAATGAACTTTAAAATCATATAATATATATGTTTTTTCAAAAAATAAAAAAAGACTCTCAAGAGAGTCTTTTTTTATTAAGAAATTATATCATATACTTCTTTTCCAATTGCTACTAAATTATCTAAATTGTCAGATGCAAAATCTATATATGTCTTAGACCTTGATATAACATATTTTAAATTTTCTAACTCATTATGTACATTTCTAGGCATCTTTCCATCATGATAAATCCTAAACTTAGAAAAGCTACCATCTTTGTATGGATATTTCCTATTATAAAATTCAAAAGAACTAATGTGAAGTGGATTTTTAATGCTATCTCTCATATTTACAAAATATTTATATGCAAATTCACCTTCAGAAGTACTTTCTTTCTTTTCATAGTTGTAATCAAATAAATTTATAAGATTACTTTCTTTTATTATCAACATCAATTTATTTTCTAAATTTTTCATAAATACCTCCCCAATTTATATATTTCTATATAAAATAAATATATTATAGATTTTACATCCTTACTATTTTCTAATATATATTTATATATTTTTTATTTTAATATTCTCTTTAATACTCTACTTCTATCAATCCTAAATCTATTAAAGCTATACATAGTAGGCTTAACAATCTATATGCATTACATTGTTTAAAATAATCTTCTTGAGCATCAATTATAATTTCATTTGTCTTTGAAAAATCATCTAAATCATAATTTTGTGCGTTTACTTTAGTTAATCCCTTATACATCTCATCTACAGCAAATTTTAGCGTCTCTTCACTGATTTTTTGATGATTGTAATTATTTTCGTGAGCATATATTTTTAGCTTTGATCCTAGATTAAACCCTAAATTAAATGAATCTTGCTTAAAGTTTGATACTACAAAAGATTCAAGGGCTGGATAACTAAGTAACAAAAGCCCTGGTATATCGTAGGTATCAGATTCTTTTGAGTTATTAAGTTTTTTTGCTAAATCTTTAATAGTATCTAAATTATTAGTTTCGATATCTCTGTCAAATATATAATATATACTTGCATTATCTACTGGAAACTTGTATTCGTCTTGTAGCTTTACATATAGTTTTTCTAAATATTCATAGTCATTTAAAGAATCTATTTGCGATTGTTTACTATTTACTACAAATATAGATGATAGAGGATTGTCTTTTTTATTATAGATATTATACTTATTGTTTCTTTTCTCAGTTTCTAATTGATAATCAAATATTGTTGTAAATATCCTTCGAAGTATTAAAAACTCTGTTTTTTCTCCTTCTACTATAAAAAGTACTTTACCAATACGTTTATCTTTATTTAATTTAATATCCATAATTACTCCATATATTCAGGCTTATAATTTGGTTTACCACCAAAGCATCCGCTGTTATACATTTTCTCTATATTTTGCGCTTCTCTAGGCTTATCATTTGAAAATCTATTTACAACACTTCCATTTTTAGAAAAATCCACTGAATACTCTTGGTCCGGCCTAAATATACTATTTGATAATAAATTTGTAGAATGAGATACTATAAATACTTGTGAGTTTTTAGATTTATTCATAAAGTATTTAATTAATAGTCTTTCTAGTTCATTATGAAATGCACTACTAAATTCATCTATTATTAACATTCCACCATTTTTAACTACTTGAAAAAATGCAGGTAACATGTTTATTAGATTTCTATTTCCTAAAGATTCCCAATTATAAGGTATAGGTTCATTTATTCCCTCTCTTTTGAAGAATATTTCTTTAGTAGATTGGTCATTTAATTTTAATGTTACAAAATTCCCACTTGCTTGATTTGAGTATTCAATTTGTTGTTCAAAATTATATTCTTTAAAAAATTCATTTATTTCATCTGTACCTTGATTTTCTAAATACTTATTGAGTACTGTTTTTCTATCAGAATTTGATACAATTCTTTGAGATGCATCTAAATAAACTGAGTTTGATAAAAACTCAAACCATTTCTTTAAGATGTTATAATTGCTAAATTTTGTATTAAAATATATAGTTCTTAAAAGCAATATGTCATTATCTAAATCTGTATGTAATTGAGACTCCGTTATTTTGCTTTGAGCGTTACTTCCTATTCTATCTAAAACTAAATCATCATTTAAATATAATTTTTCAACTAATAGTTTTTCTTTAGCATCATAGGATATATCATACTTTATAATATTTTCTTCAATATTAAATTCATATCCTAGTTCAACTAAAACTTCTTCTGAAAATACACATTTATAGTTACTTAAGTTTGTTATTTTATCTAAAAATAACATATCTAGCAATACTCTTAATGCTAGAATTATATTTGTTTTTCCTGTTGCATTTCCTCCAACAAATATAGCTCCTTTTAATATTTCATTGTTATAAACGTTTGTATCTTTTAAAATCTTATAGTTAGTAGCATTGAAATAAAGTTCTGTTAAATCCTTGAATGATTTAAAATTGTTCAGCTTAACTTTTAATAGCATTGAAATCACCTCTTTATTAAAATTATATACAAAAGGTAAAAAAATTACACTTATATTTTATATAAGTGTAATTTTTTCGCTTTATGCATTGTATCTTGCTACATAATAATATACAAAACTTTTAAATTGTTCATAACAAATACTACCAAAACATTTCAATATTTCTTTGATGCTCAATATCCTCTTTCTCCTCAATCTTATACTCTACAATCTTATTCTCTAAAGTACCCTTAAAAAACTTATATGAAGTAGCCTTAATAGTCTCCACATCATCCCTATCAAGAACTACCATAACCGCATCATTAAAAGCTTTTTCCATATACTTATTCCTAAAATCAATACCTTTAAAATCAAGTTTAAAACTTCTTAAAGTACCCTTAGTAAATAATGTTTCATCAGGAACAAAAGGCTCAAAATCACATTCTTTTGACTTACTTATATTATCTAAAGTATTAAAATTAGGTTTAAAAATAGTTTCTTCTTTATCACAACTAATAGTATTATCAGTACTAGCTAAAACTTCTTCAATCACTTTGCTTGGTGTTTTAAGTAAAGTATCATCCTTAGTAAAATACTTTCTCTTATCCAAATCTTTCACGATAAAGTCTATAGAATCAACCTTTCTCCCTACTTTATTTTCTTTTATATCTATTTCAAAATATCCAGTTTCATTAAGCTCTTTTATCGCTGGAAGTATCACTCTTCTTTTAAAATCATTGTATCTATCATACTTATCTTCAATCATTAAAAGCTCTTTAAGGTCATCTATCTTATAATTTATAATTGACTTTGTTCCACTCCATAACCTCAACAAATCATAAAACCTTTGAGCATTTGAATTTATAAGCCCAAAAAATATAGATAAATTAATAGGTGTATATCCAATTTCTAAATAGTTTCTAATGTAGGTATGAATTTCTTTAGATGCTTCAATTTTAAAAGTTTTCTTAGATTTTATATACTTAAAACCATTTATAAATCCATATTCTCCCCATCCTTCTTCATCTCTAAAATAAATACTTTGTTTTCTTAAATTTACTAATAGATTTGAGATTGAATCTATTGAACTTGTCTGCTTTTTCTTTATTATAGTTTTAAATTCTTCATGAGATATTTCACATTTAATTATATCGTCATTATTTTTTTGTAATTTGTATAATAACATTAGAAATATTCTATTTTCTAATGTAGATATATTGTATTTTGCTTTTATAATTATATTATTTTTCATAACTATATTTTTTTCATTTTTGTCCATTCCAATACCTCCGCCCAATTGTACCTCTTTAATATATATATAATTTAATATAAAAATTTAATTACGTCAATTTTTTAATACTTGCGCTTTTTAGGGTTCCCATGTGTCGTATTTAGAGTTCCCACATGTCGCATTTGAGGTTCCCATGTGTCGTATTTAAAGTTCCCTCATGTCGCATTTAAGGTTCCCATGTGTCGTATTTAAGTTCCCACATGTCGCATTTAGATTAAATTTTATTAGTAATTCCAATACTTTAAGATGTGTCTAAATACTATTAAATACTATAAATATTTTTTTTAAATACTAGTAAAGACTAGTAAAGGTCTTTTTTCTGTTCTTTTCTGCTCTATTTTTATACAAAAAACTTAATATATATATTTTAATAATAATTCTATATTATAAAATCCTTTTATTATTTATGGAACTTTTGAACAATACAAAATAATAGTTTTACTTAATGAAGTGCTTTAATTAAAACATATATATTAAGGGATTATAAATTATAATCCAAACTGCTAATGATTTTATAAACTGATATATCCTAATAGGTAGCAAGGATATATCGTTAGTAACATGAAATGTTTCGCCAACGTATTGCTCAAGCAAAACTAATTTTTCTATAAACTATTCCAATTTATTTATAAAAGTTTGTTAAATGTATAAAACTAAAAATATTAAGGTTTATTTAAGGTTAAATTTAAGATGAATTAAACTTAAGTATATATAATAATCTCGTATCAAAGAGAAAGGAGCAACTAAATGTTAAACTGGGAGATAAAAAAAATATTAAAAGATAAATCAAGCATAATAGCACTTATATTAATGATAATATCATTTTTAATAATTAGTTTTGTAAAACCATTACTTGAAACACAAAATGAGTACTTTGATGAATCAAATAATAAATATGTAATAGACAATAGAAGCAAAGATGAAATTGCAAATGAAAAATTAAATATAAAAAAAGAAATGATAAAGTCAACAATAAAGGATAAAGAAGTTGATAAATCACTTAAATCTATATCAAAAGAAAAACTTACTTTAGACAATGGAAAAAAATATGAAGATGTAGACTTTTATAAGGTGTTTACAGAAAGAATAGATTTTCCAGTAACAATAATTATTATGATAATAATTATTGTTATGATAATGTCAAATCTATATACAGATGAGGTAGTGGCTAATGTTTCACCAATAATTTTATCATCTAAACAAAAAGATAAAGCACTATATTCTAAAGTAATAATAGCTATATTATTGCCAATATTAGTATATAGCTTGTATTTAGGTGGTACATGGTTAATAACGTATATCCAATACGGTAAACCTTTAAATGGTGATTTACAATCTTATAGAATAATTGATGTAGCAATACTTGCTAAATCATTTACTATAAATCAATATGTTTTAGCAAAAATTATAACAACAACACTTATACTTTTAGGAATATCTATAGTATCTTTACTTGTGTCATTTTTAAGTGACAACTCAATAAAATCAATAAGTATAACTGCTGGGTTTATAGCATCTGGAAAATTACTTACACAATTTAGTTTCTTACCAAAAGATATACGTTTACTTTTAGGTCAAGGAAACTATATAGATGTAATTATGGGAATGAGCAAAATAAGTGGTTTTTATTGTGGAGAGATAAATATTTTATCAAAAACAGTAGATATGTCAAATTTAATAATTTTAATATATGCATTAATAACGATAATTGGATTATTAGGATGTATTTATACCATAAAAAAAGTTTTAACTAAATAGGAGGTAACAATAATGAATAAATTAGAAATGATAAATGTAACAAAATCATATAAACATAAAAATGCAAATGAAAATATAAACTTAGTACTAGAAAGTGGAGTTTATGGACTTTTAGGGCCAAATGGTGCAGGAAAATCTACTTTAATGAAGCAGATAGTAACAGTAACTAGCCCTACAAGTGGGAAAATACTATACAATGGCAAGGATATAAAAAGTTTAGATGATGAATATAGAGCTATAGTTGGTTACTTGCCACAAGACTTTGATGCATACAAAAATTTTAAGGCAAAAGACTTTTTAATGTATATGGCATCTCTTAAAGGAATGGATAAAGAAACTAGTAAAATTAGAGTTGATGAATTATTAAAATTAGTTGGGCTTTCTGAAGTTTCAAATAAGTTAGTTTCAAAATTTTCAGGTGGTATGAAAAGAAGAGTAGGTATTGCACAAGCTCTTTTAAATAATCCTAAAGTACTAATACTAGATGAGCCAACTGCAGGACTTGATCCTCAAGAAAGAACAAGATTTAGAAATTTATTATCTCAAATAGGTAGAGAAACAATAGTTATACTTTCAACTCATATAATATCTGATATAGAATCTGTTGCAAAAGAAACTATAATGATAAAAGATGGTAAGGTACTACTTAAAGGAACACATAGAGAAATATTAAAGGATATGGAAGGTAGGGTTTATAGCCTAGATACTAATGATGAAAATTTAGTATCTAAAATACAAAATGAATATAAAGTAGTGAGTATAAATCGTGGAATAGATAATATAAGCGTAAGATTTATAAGTGAAACTAAGCCAAATTATGAAAATATAAAGCTAATAGAACCAAAATTTGAAGATGTATATATGTTTTACTTTGATTTAGAAGATGCTAGGGAGGTGTAGAGATGTTTTCTTTAATAAAATGGGAAATTAAAAAGAATTTAAGACCTGGGGTAATTATAACTTGGGCATTGGGATTAATATTAGGATTTGATATGGTTTTTACTAACTTTGGTGTAAATGATGCTTATGCAGATTTATTTAGTAAGTACTATGGAATTGCACCAATTATGGGACTTATAATGTTTACTATGTTTTCTGGAAGTTTTGTTCGTGAATATAATTCTAATTTAGATGGATTAATAAAATCTAGTAAAAATGGTAAAAATCAATTAGTTTTAGCGAAATTTATAGCAAATGGAATAAGTGCAAGTATTATAAATTTATCTATATTTATGCTTATGTTAGGAAAAATTATGTCAGTATTTAAGTTTGAAGGGCTTAATTTACCATTAAAAAGTTTATGGTATTTTGGCAATAGCGGTTCTAATATTACAATATTACAAATGTTATTAATAGTTAGTTTAACTGTAATACTAGGTTCGTTTTTATTTGCATCAATAGGGCTATACCTTTCATCTATAAGTAAAAAAGCTACTACTCCATTTATATTTGGTGGACTTATAATGGGAGTACCTTATTTACTTGCAAATATGAGAATTCTTCCAAAAGAGGTAATGCTTAATCTACCGCTAAGTGGAATGTACTCTCAACAACTTATAAGATATGCTGCTCCACTTAGTTCTTGGATAGTATTTATAGTTATAGTGTTAGTAGTATCTAGTATTTTATATAATTTAACTAAAAAAAGATTTTTAAGAGAAATATAATAAGAGAGAAAAGTTTTTGCTTTTCTCTTTTTTAATATATATGTTTTAATTAAAATACTTCATTAAGTAAAGTTGTTATTTTATATTTTTCAAAAGTACCATAAATAATAAAAGTATTTTATAATGTAGAATTATTATTAGAATATATATATTGAGGGATTATAAATTATCTTGTTTGTTGATAAATTATAATGCTAACTGCTAATGATTTTATTAAGGGATGTATCCGAAGCGGTAGCAAGGATATATCGTTTGAGACATGAAATGTTTCGCCAACACGTTGCTAAAGCCAAGCGAATTTTTAAGCAACGGACGAAGTCCTTAGCTACATGAAATTTTGATATACTAAATGTAAGTAAACTTATGGAGGATAACATGGATAAAAATATAAAAAATAGAAAAATACTTATAGTAGATGATGAAGTTGAATTATTAAATTTATTAAAAATGGTATTAACAAAAGAAGGCTTTGAAAACATATATACTGCACAAAATGGAAAAGATGCAATAAATTTATTTGAAGATATTAACCCTGATTTAGCAATATTAGATATAATGCTACCAGATATGGAAGGGTATGATATATGCAAAATAATAAGAAAAACATCTAATATACCAATACTATTTTTATCTGCAAAGGGAGAAGAATTAGATAGAGTAATGGGTCTTGCAATTGGTGCAGATGATTATATAACTAAGCCATTTAGCCCAAAGGAAGTAGCTCTTAGAGTAAAAATTCAACTTACAAAATATATGATGATAAACAATAATAATACACATGACGATAAAAAAGTTTTAATTGTAAAACCATTTGAAGTAGATGAAGAAAAAAATGAAGTAAGAAAAAATGGAGAAATTATAGAGTTAAAACCAAAAGAATATAAAATGTTTTTATATATGTTAAAACATAAAAATCAAATAATAAGTAAAGAAAGATTTTGTGATGAAGTTTGGGGAGAAGACTTTTTTGGATTTGACAATACAATAATGGTACATATTAGAAAACTTAGAGAAAAAATAGAAGAAAATCCATCAAAACCAGAATATATCTTAACAGTAAAGGGACTTGGATATAAGTTTAAGGTAGAGGATTAATATCTATGAAAATAAAATTAACCTTTAGATATGTTCTAAGTATAGCAATAGTTGCAGTTATTGTAGCGTTAATCAATATAACTATAATTTTTTTATTAACATTAAGTAAAAATATGGATGATATAAAAGAGAATAGCGGAAATAGTAAAATAACTAGTTTTGTAAGAAACTTTGAAAAATATATAGATTTAGATGAAGATAATAAATTATATATAAATAATGATGGTAAAAACTTAATAAATAAATCAAATTCTTGGATACAAATATTAGATGAGGATAATAAAGAAGTATATAGTTTTAATAAGCCTAAAGAAATTAAAGACAAGCATACTACTATAGACATAATAAATGGATATAAATATGCTGGTGGACTTGGAGGTTCTTCACAAATATTAGCAGGATATAAAAAAATAGATAATATAACTTACACATACTTAATTGGATATCCAAGTAAAATTTTAGAAAAGTATGTATTTATTATAGAAATGGATACTTTTTTAAAAAATATAAAATACGGCATAATATCGATAATAATAGTTGATTTTATAATAGCCATAATATTTGGTTACATATTTAGTAAAGGTATTACTAAACCAGTAAAATCTATAATAGATGGTGTAGATCATTTATATAATGGCAACTATGAAATTTATTTTAAGGAAAAAGGAATCTATAAAAATGTATTAAAAAAATTAAATACCTTATCAAATAAGCTAAAAGAAAATGAACTAGAAAGAAAAAAGATAGATAAAATGAGAGATGAATGGATAGCAAATATTTCACATGATATAAAAACACCACTTTCATCAATAAAGGGGTATGCAGAGTTTTTAGAACAAGATTATGATTTTTCAAGTGAGGATATAAAATCTTTCGCTCAAATAATAAATAATAAGTCTGATTATATTAAGGAATTAGTTGATGATTTAAACTTAAGTATGAAACTTAAAAATAATAAATCTATATTAAAAAAAGAAAACGTAAATATAGTAAGTTTAGTTAGAAATTCAGTTATAGATATATTAAATGATTCTAAATACAGTAAAACAGATATTAAATTTGAATGTAGTGAAGATAACATATTTATAGATATAGATAAGGTTCTTATACAAAGAGTTTTAAACAATTTAATATATAATTCATTAGTTCACAATGATAAAAATATAAGTATAGTTGTTAGTGTCTATAAAAATGAAAGGACAAATATATCTATTAGTGATAATGGTAAGGGAATAAGTGAGGATGATTTAGAAAATATATTTAATAGATATTATAGAGGAACAAATACTGGAGAGGCTCATAAGGGCTCTGGGTTAGGTATGTCTATAGCTAAGGAAATTGTAAATGCACATAATGGTGATATAACAATTAAAAGTGTGTTAGGAGAAGGAACAGATATTAATATTATGCTATAAGTAATCTAAGTATATATAATTTTGTGTATTATATATTAAAATTAAATAACAATAATTATTTATTTTGAGGCTATGACTATAAATTCATAGCCTTTTTAGTTATTTTTTTCATTTTTAAATAATTAAAAGGAGATCAGTTGCACTCCTTTTACATCTCATATATCTATTTTTTACTAGCTAAATAATTTATCCATTCATCTTGATCTGATAAAAATATATTTATATAATCTGAAAAATCTACTCTGGTAAGACTACTTGAATAATTCCATTCAAAATACTTAATATTTCTAAGAAACTTATAAAACTCTTCATTCTTAAGAAATTCAACAATTAAGCAATTCTTCCTTATAGCTCTTGCACTACTTGATTTATTTTCAATAATATTTCTAACTACACCCAGTATAACATCAGTAAACTCTACACCTATTTCTTCATTCTTATGTTTATATTCAAACTTATTAATTTCAAAATTAGTACCCCTGTATAAAGCTTGTCTATTCATTTCTTTGCATAGAGTTTCATGAAGTCCTATAGAGTCATACATAGTTGCATTTTCAACATATATATCCGCATTTATATCTATACCTTTACCTTGATATCTTAGTAAGCCATACATAACTCTTTCTGGTATTTTACTGTATATCATATTATCAAGCTTTTGCTTATTCACGTTGCTAGGATAATCATATCTAATCATATTAAATTCACATAAAGATAAATATTTTGCAAAAACCTCAACTATCTCTTTATAAATTTTAGCCTCACTATTTCCTCCATTGTATTTAGTCCAGTGTAGTTCAAATTCTTCTTTTTTTAATCTTTCATTTAAAGCTACAATTTCTTTGCAGTTATACACCTTTTCAGGAATCATTAAACTACCCATAGTTTTTACTGCATCATCATTTTTTCCACTTTCATCAAAAAATAAATTTACTTTTAACATATACAACCCTTTCAATATTTTATTGACTTACGGGACGTTATTAATGTATTATATTAATATATCCATAAAAAATATGTATTAAAAAACATATTTTGAATATAATACATTAAAGAGGTTACTCTCATCGAATTGACGATGACGGTATCTTTTTATCTAAAATAATTCTCATCGAATTGACGATGACGATTATTTTAACCGCAAATTCAAGCTCACATTTTATGTGAGCTTTTTTATTTTATCATATATATTCTACTATATTAGTGTTACCTTATCAATTTTTACTACAATTATAAAAAAAGTTTAAATAAAGTTTGTTTTAAACTTTTTTTCCTTTTTATCTATATTATCTACTTTTCTGTCTAGCATTGATATTAAGTCTTTTCTTCTTTTTCAAAGTTTTAAACATTTACTACCATCCTTACATATTTAATCATAAATATAAAAATAGATACTAAAACTATAGCTAGTGCATAAACCAATCTATAACACATTGATATATATGAATCTCTGTCAAGATTAAATAAAATCTGAGCATTTAAGTTATATTCAGTTAAAAATATAGCTGAGCCAAAATAAAATAAAAATGGAAACACAATGACTAAATATTTATTTTTAATATAAATATAAACTCCTAAAGCTAATGTTGCTCCACATATTGAAGTTAAAAATATTTTTAAAAACATATACTGTACTTGAGATTATTCAAAATTATATCAAAATGTTTTATTTGTTTCTAATAAATAATCTAAATCTTCAAAACTAACCCCTTTTAACTCATATTTTATTGAAATTTAACTTTTTATTTATTTTACCTATAATTTGGGGTATATTGTAAATATATAATTATAATTGACGATATTTATCTAAGCATAAAATGTTAATTAACCATTATTAAATTTAAGGAAGGTATTAAAGTGAAAAAAATATTTAATCAACAAAAAAATTGGGAGAGGTTATATGATAAGTAAAAAATTAAGAAAAATATCTATAGGGTTATTATCAATTATATTTGCATGTAATATCAATCCTTCATATGCAGTAAATAAAGATATGATGCGAACACCAGGAAAAAACTATAATGATGGATATTATTATTCACATGGAGTAAGTGAAAGTATTAGCAATAATAAAAATTGGATGGCATTTATAGATGATAATAAAAATATAAGTGAACTATCTGTTCCTGGTACACATGATACTATGGCAAACTATGAATTAACTCATATGGTTAGAACTCAAGCTATGTCTTTAATGGGACAATTAAATTCTGGTGTTAGGTTTTTGGATATAAGATGTAATTACGATGATAATCAATTTAAAATTAATCATGGGCCAATAGGGCTAAAATATAATTTTGATGATGTGTTAACTACTGTATCTAAGTTTTTAGATGAAAATCCTACAGAGTCAGTTTTTATGAGAATAAAACAAGAAAATAGTAAATACTCAGATTATGAATTTGATAAAAAGTTAAAAGAATATGAGAGTAAATATTCTAAATATTTTTGGAAAAACACTAGTTATACAAATAATCCTAAACTAGGTGATGTTAGAGGAAAAATAGTTGTATTTAATGATGTATTTGGATCTAGTGTAGGACTAGATTATAGAACTACAGATAAACAAGACAATTATAGTTTAGACACTAATTGGAGTTTATATTATAAGTGGGAAGATATAAAAAATCATCTAAATAAGGCTAGAAATGGTAATAAAAATAAAATATATATAAACTATCTTAGTGCATCAGGTGGATCATTCCCTTATTTTGTAGCAAGTGGTCAATCATCACCAGAAATGTCTGCTCCAAGACTAGCTACTGGATTAGTTGGTCCAGCATATAATGGTTGGTATCCAGATTTTCCTAGAGGTCCATTAAATGATATCCTTTTTGAAGGAACAAATATACTTACTACTTCAAATATAATGAACAATAAAGGAAGAGTTGGTATAATAGTAGCTGATTTTCCTGGAAGAGGATTGATAGATAGTATTATATCTAAAAATGATTTTGGTACTAATAATTATATAAGTATAGGTGGAGTTAATTATAGTGGTGATAAAAAAGTAGAAGGTTTAAGAGTAAATATTGATCATTCTAATAACTCTTTATTTTTAACTAATAGAATTAATGAGCAAATACATGCTGGATTTGGTAACAATAAATACTTTAAACTAAGATTATTAGATAAAAATGAAAAAGAAAAGGCCTCTATTGAACTAATGGGTAATGATATTCCTTCAAATTCTAAATATGATAAGTTAAACTTTATGAAATTTGAAGTAGGGGATATTATTGAAATTTACCATGAAGAACCTTTTAGAGTAAATGTGAATAGCACTATTTCAGGAGAACAAGATAAAAATAATAAAATTCAAAAATATAAAATAACAAAAAATGGTTTAGAATTATTAAATGCTAATAATACATTGGCTAATGGTGTGTACCAAATATTTCTTGGGCTAGATACAAATAGATGGTTAGCATCTAATCCATACTACTCTGGCTCAAATCAACCTGTAATGACAACATCGCATTTTGGAGCAACGGATTCTAATTGGACTTTTGAATATAACAATTTAAAAAATGCTTATACAATAAAACATAATGCATCAAATGAATATGTAACTCATAATGATAAAAAAATAATTGTAAACAATATACCAAATGATGATAGCTATTATTGGATACTTAAAAAACATAATGACGGAAAGTACTCAATTATAAACTTAAAAACAGGGTTATGTTTTGATATACCAGGTGGAAATACATATAAAGACATAATTCCATATAAATATAATGCTAGTGAAAATCAAAAGTTTACTATACAAAAAAAGTTTTAAAGAGAAAGAAATAATAAAGTTTTAACATAGTAAAGCGAAATGAACGAAGTGAATTTTTTATTTATATAAATTTTGCTATTATAGTACCTTAGTGTGTAAAAAAGCCATTAGAATCCATTTATTTGGATTTTAATGGCTTTAACTTTATTTAGAATAAATAACTAGTCTCTAAAGTCAAATTTTAAGAATAATTAAGGTTTTCGACATAAAAATACAAAAAAATATTACAAAATATTACGAATTAGTGTAATGGATTGTAAGACAAATTTATTAAATATACAATAAATTTGTCTTACAATCTATTAAGAGCCAAACTTTTAGAATTTGAAAGGCGTAAAATTATAGGGCTAAGAATATTTTTATATAGAAAATATAATTAATGAGTTAGATTAAATTAAAACTTAATTATTATTAATAGATACATGGATGGTTGGAAAAGTACTATAAAATAATAAAATTTAAAAGGAGAAAATCTATGATAAAAAAAGGTTTACTATGCACAAGTATTGCATCTGCTGTAATGTTAGGAACTTTATTTATTAGTAATGCCGATAACAATAAAAATTTAATACATAAGTATAACGAAGAAGTAAAATTATCTTTTGATAAAGTATTGAATTCTGAAGGTATAGAATTTGTTAAAGTAACATATGATAACGGCCAGTGGATTGAAATTTATAGAGATATAGATAAGCTACTTGAAAGAGTTGATTTTTATGATAGTGATGGAACTCTTGTTACAAGAGATTTAACTACAGACGGAGGAATATCTATAACAACATTAGGAAATGATGAAGGAAATTACGTAGCTACTCGATTAATTCAACCAAAATCAGTAGCAAATGAAAATAGTAAATTACTTAAAAATTCAATGATTAACTCATTTTTTACTACGGATGTAAAGAATGGATTAGAATTAGATTGGGAACGAGCTATTTTCCCAAATGATGAATTTTATAAATATACAAGCAAAGATGGCAATGTTTATATAGATAAAGAAACCAAAGAATTAGTAAAAAGAGAAATAGTATCTTCTGGTAAAGTAATTCAAACTATTGAATATGATAAAATTAATAATAAAAACAATAATAGTTTAAGCGATATATTTAGTATTAATGCACCATTAAGTACTGAGAAATCTAGAAAATCTATTGATTTTAGTAATATAAAAGTAAAAGATTTTAATGTTTAAGATGATAAATTTTACTTAAATGCTCCTAATCCATTAGGCTAAATATTTATGATTTAATTTATTAATTAACTCGTTGTGCTAGTTGATTATAATTATTGAAAATACTAGAGTTCAACAAACTATATTTTGATATTTAAAAAAATCTATACAGTAATTGCAATATGTTTAGTAAAATAACTAGCACAACAGATTAATTACATTAAGTATAATGCTTCTCAAAATAGATTAGATAAGTTTCGATATCTAGTCTATTTTTTATTTTATATATGTTCTAATAATAATTCTACATTATAAAATAAAAGTTATTGTTTATTGTAGTTTTAAACAATAACGTTACTTAATGAAGTATTTTAATTAAAACATATATATCATATATATTTTCTATATATATTATTGTTGCCTATCAATTTTTACTACCATAAATAAAATTTGTTTTGTTTTTCCTTTTCATCCATATTATCTACTTTTCTTGATATTAAGTCCTTTCTTCTTTTTCAAAGTTTTCAACATTTACTGTCATCCTTTACATTATTTTTCATATCATACACTCTCCTTAAGATTGTTAAGTAGTATCAACTCTGTCCAAATAACTTTCTCTATTAAAACCTATTGACTTTAAATAACCTACTATGATAACCTCTTAGGACTCTTAAAAATGGACAGAGTTACCCTACAAACAAGTGTAGAGTAACTCCCTAGATAACCCCTTGAGGCTCTACGCGTTACGACCGCGCAACGTTAGGACTAGCACAGTTAATAATACTCACACTTGCGATTTAACGCTAACCACCAACACCCCGACAATGGTATGTATTCGAGTATCTCCACAAAGTGTTGCCACCCTATCCTCTTTGTATTTGTGGCGCGATATTGCCACTCTCTGCCCTTTTGTATAGTGCTAGATATACATATATGCAGTTGGGATCTTCCCCCAAGTGTTTCGTCGGCATCCCCTGATCTCTGTCGAGCCGTTCGGTTCGCTCTAGGTCAAACACTCTTCCTTATAAAACCTATCTTATATTTATTTTTTATTTATGGCATTAAAAAAAGCTACTCCCAACTTTTTGGAAATAGCTTGTATATACTAATTTAATCTTTTTGTTTAAAATGTTTAAAATATACTTGAAAAAATAATATAAAAACTATATACTATTTATATCAAATAAATAAACATTGACTATTAACATTTTATTTTGTGGTTGGCGCCACTTGATAAAGTGTTTATAGTTTGAAAGATTACTTGTACTACTCGACTACTGGTGATAGTTGGGTACGAATTTCCGATTAGGATTGGCGTCCGAAACGAAAACTTGTGATCTTTTTTTATGTAATTTTTATATAAGATTATAATATACATTATTAAAAACTTTGTCAATAATAGTTTTTATTTCTTTGTCTGATTTTTCAAAATATATCAATCTCCAACATAAATCTTTGTTTACTCCTTAATTATGTAGATTATACTATAAATTTCTATTTAGAATATAGTAATCGAACTTAATAATAAATGTACGTAATGTGTATCAAATCAACATTT
>CALFLM010000082.1 GCA_937880075.1 uncultured Romboutsia sp.
ATTTTTTAAGTGATATACTTACAAACTCAAAATTAAAAAAAGCCACTACAAATGACTCTCCATCTAATACTTTAGGAAGTCTGACTATTTTATTTGAAATAAAATTACATAATACTTTGGTTTACTAACAACACATATTTTAGTAATATATTATATAACATTATAAATAAGTATTAACTAGTTTTAGGAGGAATAATAAGTTGTTAAAAAAGTTTTTTAGCCATCTTAAGAAAAAATCAGTGGAGAGTAAAATTTTAGAAATCGAAGAAGAATTAATAAATAAAGAGGAAGAAATAGTAGCTATTTCAGATACAATTGCAATAGATAAAGAAGATGAACCAAAGATTGAAAATGAAGAAAAAGAAATAAATATCACAGAAAGAGTTGCCAATATAGAGCAAATCATAAACAACGCCCCAGAAGCAGAAGCAGAAGCAGAAGCAGAAGCAGAAGCAGAAGCAGAGAATCTTAATGATGAAGATAAACTATACATAATAGATGCAAAGATAAGAAGAGGAAAATCTATAAAAGCAATAGATGTATATACAAATGAAGAGCAAGTATTTGATACTTATAAGCAGTGTAGTAAAGTTTTAAAAGTACCGATAGAATATATAGTAGAAAATCTAAGATATGGACATACAGACTATTTAGGAGAAGCGATAAAATACTTAAGTAAAGAATTAAGATTAAGTGAATATAGTAATGACTATATAAATAATAATAAAAGTCCATTAGAAATATATAATGATTTAAATAATAAAATATTCACATTAAATATATCTGAACTTAAAAGGGATGATATATTATCAAACAATAAGATAGACCCAATAAAAATGCACTATAAATTTGAATGTTTGGATTATGAGTATGATAAATACTATAAAAAATATAAATCAATAATTAAAAGAGGTGGAAAAAAGAAAATAGAATTATTAAATGGCAAAGGGGAAGTAATAGAAGTATTTAAGTCTTTAGATGATTGTTCTAATTATCTGAATAAAAGCAAATCTGAGATAACTAGTATGCTAAAGTATAAAGAAAATAAAGTTGGCAGGTATGAAATAAGATATAGCTTAAGAAATATTTAATTTCATCTTAAATTCATAATAGATTCAAGTTTTTTTCATACATATTAAAGTAATATAGTGTAATATAAAATTATAATTAACTTTTAGGAGGAAAAAATGTCTGAGGATAAAAAAATAATAAACGATAATGAAGAAATAAAAACAGAAGCTACTACAAATGAAGAGCTGACAAATAATAATGATGTAGCAACTGAAGAAGTAGTAGATAATAATAAAGTCGAAAGTTTAGAAATAGTAAATATTGAGGAAGTAGTAGATAAGAGTATTAAAAGTAAAGTTAAAAAATTAAAAAATTGTAAAAATACTAAATCTATAATTGCAATGGCTTTTATAGGATGTATTTGTTTAGGAATAGGATTTACATATGGAAAATCTGTTGGTAGAACTTTACCTGCAACATCAAGAAATTATAGAAGTAATAAAGTTATATCAACTGTTGGAGATACTAAACTAACAGGAGAACAACTTAGACAAAAAATGGATCCATTATTTTATATAAATGCAAAAACTAAAATGACTGATGAAGAAATAGATGCGTATGAAGCTAGTTTTATAGACTATATGAATACAACAGAGGTGTTATATTTAGAAGGTAAAGCAGAAGGAATAACAGTTGAAAAAAAAGATGTAGAAAGTCAATATTCTGATTTAATGTCAAGTTTAAAACAAAATTTTAATATAACAGAGGATGAGTTAATAAATAAATGTAATATACCTAAAGAAGATATAGAAAAAGAATTAGAAAAAGAATTAATAGCTACTAAATATATAGGTGAAGCATCGAAAGTAACTGAAAAGGAAGCTGAAAACTATTATAATAAAAATAAGGACGAGTTTTTAAAGGTTAGAGCGTCTCATATATTAATTAAAAACAAAGATGATGAAGGCAATAATGTAAGTGATGAACAAAAGAAAAAGAATAAAGAAGAAGCAGAAAAAATATTAAAACAAGCGAAAGAAGGGGTTGATTTTACTCAATTAGCTAAAGAATATTCTCAAGATAGTAGTAGTGAAAATGGTGGAGATTTAGATTTCTTTAGCAAAGGTCAAATGGTAGAACCTTTTGAAAAAGCTGCATTTTCATTAAAAAATGGAGAAATATATTCAGATGTAGTGGAAAGTGACTATGGATATCACATAATTAAAAAGACAGATGAAAAGTATGAAGACTTTGACACTATAAAGGAAGAGTTAGTATATACTTTAAGTTATGAAAAGCAAAGTAATTTATTAGATAATTTAATGGAAAAATATAATGTAGATGTTAAATAAATAGATAAAAAATATCTCAAAGTATTAAATTTTATTAGTACTTTGAGATATTTTTTTGTAAAAACATAAATTTGGAATTTTTGTATGAAAGTTTCTTCCCAAGTTTAGCAACCATATATCTTACTCTAGCTTTATTTTTGTTTTTATAGTTATAATAATCATAAATAATTTAGTTAAGCCATCTATATAATATAAAGAATCCTTAACTATATCTTTGAGTATATACACCATAGCCGCCTGATAAGCTTTTATATTAAAGTTTATGTATTTATCCATTTATTAACTTAAGAGACTTTTTTAGTTAGGTAATTCACTAAATAATATTTATTTTAAATTATTAATTTAATTACTTCGGGATTATTTATACTAGTTTAGTATTTGCAAAATAAGATATAAATATTTATATATCAATCTATTTAAGATGAATATTTAAATAGTGTATAAAAATATAAATTTATGGGTTATAATTGAATTAGAAAAATTTTTGAAATAGATATATCCTTTTTTAAAGGATAATATAATAAATATATTAATTAGAGTATTGTATTACTAAAGGAAGGTTTTATATGAAAAGTGTAAAGGATATAAATTATAGAGTAATAACAATAATGATAATAATTATTATACCAATAATGTTAATAGCACAATATTATTTATTTAAATTTGGAGTTATCAAACCTATGGTAAAGGGTATAGAAATTGAAATGGAAGATGGTGATTATGTTAAGGATATTGATAAGTTTGTTATGAAATTAAATGATACAGTATCATTATCTACTGGAGAGTATGTAATTATACCATCTTATGCGAAAAATCCACATATATATTTTAAGGTTTTAGATGATTCTAATGTATTAAGTATAAATGGAAATGAAGTTACAGCAAATCAAGAAGGTACTGCAGTTATAGGCGTGATGAAGAACTCAAGGATATTGAAAAAAATAAATATTAAGGTTGTAAACCCAAAGGTTGAAAGTTTAATAGCTACATTAGACAATGACATAAAATATGTAGGTGAATCTGCTAAAATAAATAGTGAAGTACAAGTAGATTATGATAAGTTTAAAGAAAAACAAGAAGTTACATATGAAAGTAGTGATGAGAATATTCTAAAAGTTAAAGGCAATACTGTAGAAGCTGTAGGTGTAGGGAAGGCTAGCTTATATATAAAAGCTGGAGATAAAGAAACTGTGTTTGATTATAATATTCAAGCTAAAATAGCAAAGATAAGTATACCTAGTACTATTAAAATAGCTAAAAATGAAACTAAAAAATTAAATCCTAAAATTACAACTTCACCTTCTGGTTTAAAACATGGAAAAATTAAATATGAGTTAGTTGATAGGAAAGTTCCAATAGATTATGCAATAAGCCTTGGAAAGGATGGAACTATAACTGGCGTAAAAGAAGGAACTGAGAAAGTAAGGATAATTTGTGGAGATAAGCAAAAAATAGTAACTATAAAAGTAGAAAAAGAATCTATAATTGATAAAATTATTGAAAATATAAGAGTAAATTATGAGATTGTTAATGGAAAGTTATTAATAGATATTTCATGGGATTATATAAAGGATGTAAATAATTATGAAATATTTTTAAAAAATAATTCTCTAGGAGATTTAGACTATAAACTTTTTGATTCACTTAAATTAGATGAAAGTAAAATATCTAATAATAGAGTTAACACTAAAATAGAATTAGATTTATTTGAAGGTGAAATTTCAAACTTAAGTTTGTACGTTGTAGGTAAAAATGATAATGTAAGTACTAAACCAAGTAATATAGTAAATATATTACCAAAACTAGAAAATATAGAAGACGAAATCATTGAAAATTTAGTTAAAAAAATTGATGATGATAATAATATAGTAACTCTTACATGGGATAAGCTTAACATTAAAGATGTAACATATAGCGTATATGTAAAAGATAATAAAGACGGTGAAAATGGATTTACATTATATGAAAATAATTTACAAGAGAATTCTATAAGCATACCTATAAAAGAATATTTTGATATAGATATTTATGTAATAGGGAGTAAAGATGGAAAATTCTCTAAGCAAAGCAACATAATAAATGTAAAAAAATAGAAATAAAAGGAGATTAGTGAAATTGCTAATCTCCTTTTGTCAATATAAAAATAAATTAAAGGATGAATATTAAATAATGTTGTGCTACAATTTATTTATATGAAGATTTAACAATAATTATTTGATTTACTAAGTTTACATGGGGGGAAGTAAAACGTGGATAAATATAAAAATATATTATTTGAAAATCCTCGTCCTTTTATCATTGCACAATTAGAAAATGATAGATTAATTATAGATGAAACTAACATTAATCATGAAAAGAATATAGATATTAGTCTTGAATATATAAAAAATAATATTGATATAAAAGGATTAGTTAAAAGCACCTTAGAAAAAAACTCAGATAATATAACTATTAATTATATAAAAAAGAGATTTAATCTTAGTAGCAAAAAAATTACAGAAAATGAAATTATAGTATGGTTTGATATAGAAGATAATCTATATGATTTATCTAAGGCAAACTTTTTGTCTAACTTAACTCATGAATTTAAGACACCTCTAAATCTTATATTTAGCTCAGTGCAATTATTAAATAAAAAAATAGAAAGTAATAGAGAATTTTCATATGATTACATGGAAAAATATTTAAAAATAATAAATCAGAATTCATATAGAATATTAAAACTTGTTAATAATATATCAGATGATAATAAAATTGATTTAGGTCATAGCAATTATAGTCCTATAAATTCTAATATAATATATTTTATAGAAGATATATGTGAATCAATAGAACCATTTGTTAAATCTAATAATATGAATATAGTTTTTGATACAGATATAGAAGAGCTTATTATTTCATTTGATATGGAAAAAATGGAGAGAATAATATTAAATCTAATATCAAATGCAGTTAAATTCAGGAAAGATAATAAAGGTGAAATTATATTATCAATAACTCATAATGATGAATTTATAAATATAAGCGTTAAAGATAATGGAATTGGAATACCGAGAAATAATATAGAAAAAATATTTGAAAAATATGTAAGATTAAATGA
>CALFLM010000083.1 GCA_937880075.1 uncultured Romboutsia sp.
TCTAGTTCTGGTTCTGGTTCTGGTTCTAGTTCTGGTTCTAGTTCTGGTTCTTCTTTCTTATCTTCTTTTATTTCTTCGTGCTTTGTAGGTTCTTGCACTTTATTCTCTTCCTTATATAAATAACTTGTCAACATCTCTGTAAGCAAAAGTGCAGAAATTGGGAGAATTCCACCAACGAGATATGTTATAATTACATTACACATCTGGTCAGGCAAGTCTGTCCATATAAATACTGGTTCCTTGAAAAATCTTAGATTTTCCATTGAATTTGAAACAATGTATTTATATGACGAATAAACATTACCAAGGATTTGTACAAGTGTAAAAATTGAAAGTTGCACCCAAGTCATAATTTTCTTTCTCTGATTTGGATTAGTTAGCAAACTAAACAATACTGCTGCTTGTCCAATTTCAAAAGTTATTGCTAACATAACACCTAAAGCTGGAGCATTAGCTAAACTGAAAAATGCAACGGCATGTATACCAGAAACTAAAGCAACACTAAGGTACAATGCCGCAAATAACCCAATATAAATGTACTTTGTTATTTTCTTCTTATTCATTTTCTTATTTTAAATACTAAACATTATAAATATAGTTAAAATCAATAAATGTTTCATTTATTTTATTTGTCTTTAATAAGTTCACTCTTATTGTTATCAAAAACCATATCTTTTTCTTCAATTTCCAACTTTATCTTATCATCCATATATTTTACAATATTGCTAGATTTTGTTCTCTTGAAGATATCCCATAAGTCATATAGCAATCCATCATCTGATGTATTTGCAACATCAAACTCTGACCAATCTACAATGAATTTGAGATTTTCTAATGCATACTTCTTTAGGTTATCTTGTTCTCCTTTAAAGTTGTCATCTAATGATTTGTCAAATTCAAATGTACAATGCAATTCATCTTTTGCATCTTCTTTCTTTTCAAATTCAAATCTAGCATCTATGATATTATCAGCATTAGCACCAAAATATTCTTTAGCTAAATCATCATCAGATGGCATGCTTTCAAGAAGCAAATCAGATATATATTGATTGATGTCATCATCAGTATAGTCTTCCGGTACTTCTATCACAAAAATACCCTTTCTGTTTTCTGGATCTTTCACCTTCCAACTAGCTTCAAAGTCATTCAATCTGATTGTCTGATCTCTATCCTCATTTAGTACAAAAGGAGAGTTCGTTGCCAAGCTCTCCTTCATATATTCTACTAATTGTTTCATAAACAATATTTATAAATCTTTATGATTTTGATTAATTGCCTTACATATAGCATTGATAACGATCTTATCTGCTTCTGAATAATTATCTAAGCATTCATTATCTTCATACTTATTGCCTTTACCATGATTTAAGAATACTGGGATCAACTTATCTGTATCTATAATATAGAAGAATTCAACTTTACCGGTAGTAGTAAATACTTCTACAAAAGTAAATGGCTTCTTTGCTTCTGAATCATTTATCTTTTCAGCAACTCTATTGAATTCCTTTGATACATAATCCCATTTATCTTGAGATATGATAGATTGACGTAAGAAGATTTGTCTATCTTTATCTTTATTAGCAGCCACATATATATTTGCGATAAATTGCAGATCATCATTTCTAATTTCAAGAGCTGTACCTCTACCAAAATTTCTTAAAGATACGTCACCTCTCTCATTCTTAGCTAATGCTTTAAGTCTGACAATAGATTTCTTATCAGCATTATAGTAGATGTTGAATTTCTTTTCTTCATCATCTGGACCTTCTGCAGCCATCAATTCTTTATCAATATTGTCTTTAAATGCCTGCAAGAACTTTTCTGCTCGAGGATCACCAAGTTTCTTTGCTTTCTTAGCGGCATTCAAATATGTTTGATTTTTCAATTCAAAAACGAATTCATCAAGATTTTCGTTTAGATATTTCGAAATGTTAATCATTCTTTCCTTTATTTAATGTATTTATAGTGTCTATAATTTTTTTAAGAACATAGATATTGTCATAGTTGTCTGGTAATCCTTTTGCATCGTCATTCATCATATCAGTTAATGCATTGAAGTTGATTCCACTGTCATCTACCAGTTTCTTAAAACCATCTATATCTTTCTGTTTTGGTGCTTCTTTCATGAATGCATCTAATGAAGATGATTCTATTCCTTTAGACCAATTGTCAAATTTCCATTGAATGTTATCACCATCCAATTCTTCTTTCATGACTACATAGCTCTTAAGATTAATCATTGCTTTCTACCGGTATTTTTGAACCAATCATACAATTGTTCTGCAAAGTCAACTTCCTTCATATTGAATGCAACCTTCATAGTATCATAACTAGAATCATGAATTTCTATATACAGATATTCTTTTCCACTTATTGTTTCTGTATGAGCATCAAATGAAATTTCTTTGCTTTGACTTGAAGTGATCCAATCTTCTTTATTAGGTCCACCATCACTATACATGTTCAGATTAGATATTAATTCTGATATAGCTTTGTTTCTTGAAAGTTTAGACAACTCCATATATTTTTCAAGAAACTGCTTGAGAGTAATCTTGATTGAATAACGTTCAATACTACTTTCAAACAATGTTTTTATATATTCAGATAAACTTTTCACCTTACTTACAATTCTTTATGAATTTCTTAACAGATGATGTCAATCCAATTTTCTCTATCTTGAATGTAAACCAATCTTTATCATCTACTTTCTTGAAGTATATGAATAATGAAATGAAGCTACCAAAGTTGTCTTCATATTTGAATTCAAACTTTTCATTCAAATTCTTTTTAAGATATTCTACCATCTGTTCAGGTTTATTGAACTTTGGATTACCATCATTGAATTCAAAAGTATCAGATGCAATAGAGCTTATAAGATTGTCTACTGTCAACTTCTTTGAATCTTTCTTTACTAAAGCATCAAGAAAATCTTGCATTGTTGAAATGCAAGAATATTCTTTTACTTTAGATTCTAAAACATATTCTGTTAATAATTTCATAGTCTTTTACTCACGATATGCAGTATCATTGTCATTTATACGAAATACTGATGGATCTGCATTTCTCTGATCTTCATCATTCAAACACTCCTTGTAAAGAGAATACAACTCAGCAAATGCTTTATTCAATTCTGGGGTATTCTTAATATACTGAAGAACTTTGAAATTAGAATTAGTAACTTCTGATGGATTCTTCATACCATACTTAGCCATAATCTGCTTTGCTTTAAGCTTCTCATGACCAAACAATCCATTCATACTGTAGAATACATCAAGCTGTTTTTCAGTAAATTTCTTCTCAAGCATCTTAACAATCATCTTCCAAAGCTTAGCAATATCTTGCTGGTCGAGTGAAGCATCTGCATCTTCTTTAGAATCAACCTTATCAAAGATTCCCTTACCTTCATCTCCACCACCAATAGGTGACTCACCAGATACTGAAGTCTGCTTTGTATTTCTACCTGTATCTTTACGTTCTTTATTCTGAACAGAAACTGGAATACGTACTAAGTGTGAAGCATTCTTGATATTTTCAAGGATAACAATACGAATCAAATAGCTAGCATAGCTCAAGAAAGTGAATGCTTTACGCTTCTTCATTTCATCTTTCAATTCTCCAGCCATCTCTTCTGCTTCAGCATTCTTTCCACCACGCTTCTTAGCAGTCTCTTCAGAAGACTTACCATATTGATTCATTGCAATTGTAAGACCTTCCATTCCAAAAGCAAACAAATCATCAAGAGAGAAGCTAGATTTTCCATTGAATCCACGAGCAATCTTCCAAACTAATGGAGTATACTTCTTAGCTACGGCATCACGACCCTTTCTAGTTTTCAAATCAAGCAATATCTCATCTGGTGAAATTTCATTTTTGATAATTGCACTGAATTGCTCTTCAGTCTGAAATACTGGTACCTCAAGAAGACGATGTGCTTTAGCAAGTGTTCCAATCCACTTGTACAACTCTTGTAACTTAGGATCTTTTGGCTTACCCTTACTATAGAAATTTTGCAATGAGCCAAGCTCCTTCATATATGTGGCATTGTTTACAATCAGCCAATTAATGATTTCCTTCGCCTCAACAGAAATGAACTTGTCTGCTGTAGTAAGATATGTCTTAAGCTTAGCAGATGGAATAAAATCCAAAGTATCGTTCTGTACATCAAGTGACTTAGCTTCTGCAACAAATTCTGATAATTTCTTCATATTTTCTTGAACTTTTTAAGTTTGAATTTCTAAATTTATTCCAAACATAGCTTGAAATTAATCAAGATTATGTTCTATATTTTATTAACGAGATGAATATAGAATAATTAGGAAAAATTTCAAATAAAAATGAAAAATTTTATTTTTTAATTGCTTAATTCACCTATTAGATAAAAATAGAGAAATTTATCATGATTTATAAGAAATCCCATGGTATAAGTTGGATATTGAAGAAAATTGGATCAAATACTCTAACTTGGAGATTAGTAATGTTAGTGCAATCAATATATAGGTACATTACTGACATGTCATACATATCTGATACTCTATATAGTAAAGAATTCCTTACAGTTCTGAAGCAGTATCTTAGGATATCTGTAAAGAAAGATTGGATTGGAAGATTGTATGGTGTAATAAACCCTTATATTGACATTGATGGAAAGATTGACTTCAACAATACAATCATAGAAATTGATGGTGAAAACACAAACAGTAATGAATATGTAAAGAATTGGGTATACAGACAGTTCAATTTGATTGACAATCTATTTAAGATAAACAAGCTTTATGATTATATTAATGTCGACATAAAGCATGTAGGACCATTGAATGCCGACAACTATCTTATTGTAATTGATGTTGTAAGCAGAAAAGAAATGGCTTATGCTTTGAAACGTGTTTTGAAACAAACTATATTATATATGATTATCGCACTATGTGCAGTAATATTGCTATAAATTTACGTAAATTAAAAACTATTATGGGTAAGAAAAAGTTATCAGAAGTAGAAAAGAATCAGCAAATTTACAATGACTTTGTAAAGACACTTGAAGGTAAGACAAATGAAGAGTTGCTTGCAATGGAGCAGGATCTCATCAAGGAAATTGACAAGCATGACCGTAAGGTTGCAAAGTATGAGTTTAAGGTTGCTGATAAGGAAGCATTAAAGGAAGCTGTAGAAGTTTATCGTTTCTTTATCAATAAGCAGAAGCTTCAGTTCAGTTATGTTGAAGGTATGCTTCAGTTGTGGGATGCATTCAATCCAGATCTTGAGACAATTCCATATCCAATTTTGGATACAATCCTTATGAATCTTGGTCAGCTTCAGTTTGAAGGTCACGATGAGTGGGTAAAGATCATGAAGTTCAATGAGTTTACTAAGCCATATAGTGAACAATACCTTCATTTAAAAAGTAAAACTTATTTGCTTTCAGAAGAACATTCAACTCTTCAATCAAAATTGGGATTAGGTGACTCAAATACTAGTAATCCTTCAAAATAAATTAATTTGGGAGATATTAATATCTCCCTATTTTTGTTTATATGATAAATCACGATGACCTCATTTTAAAAATTTTATCAAATAAATGTGGATATATTGATTCTAATAAATTAAGAAAAATAAATATTAAATATCCATTAATAAAATATTATTTAGAAAATAGATTTGATTATATAGAAAATTTAAATGAAGCTTTTAATAGAATAAAGTATCATATTGAAATAAGACCAAAATGTCCAATATGTGGTGGAAAATTAAAGTATTTAAATAGAAAAAATCATTTATACAACAATCACTGTTCAATAAAGTGTAGAGTAAAAGATAAAAAGGTTAAAGAAAAATTAGAGCAAACAAATATAATAAAATATGGTTGCAAATGCATTTTTGGATCTAAAGAAATAAAAGAAAGAATAAAGAAAACAAATTTACAAAAATATGGAGTAGAATATGTTGGGGCATCTAAAGAAATACAAGAAAAAATTAAAGAAACATGTTTGAATAAATATGGTGTAGAATATATTGTTGAATCCAAAGAAATACAAGAAAAAATTAAAGAAACATGTTTGAATAAATATGGGGTGATGTCTCCAATTGAATCACCTGCAATTAGATTAAAATGCAAAGAATCATATATAAAAAATCTTGGAGTGGATAATCCAATGAAATCAAATATTATAAAAGAAAAATCTAAACAAACTTGTTTAGAAAAATATGGTGTGGAATATTCATTTCAATCTTTAAAAGTAAAAGAAAAATCTAAACAAACTTGTTTAGAAAAATATGGGGTTGATAATTATTCAAAAACAAATGAATTTAATAATAAAGTAAAAAATACTTGTTTATTAAAATATAATAGAAATTATTGTTTAAATATTGATAAATATAAACAAACTTGTTTAGAAAAATATGGTGTATCTTCTTGGTCTAAAACCGATGATTTTAAAACAATAATCAAAGAAAAACAAAAAGAAATTAAAATAAAATATAAACAAACTTGCTTAGAAAAATATGGGGTAGAATATGCATCACAATCACAAGAAATTAAAGAAAAAATAATTGAATCTAAAAGAAGAAATCATACATTTAATACTTCTAAACCAGAAGAAGAATTGTATTTATATATTAAAGAAAAATTTCCTTCAGTAAAAAGACAATATAAGGATAAATTAAGGTACC
>CALFLM010000084.1 GCA_937880075.1 uncultured Romboutsia sp.
TTCTTATATAACTTAACATGCTCTTGCATATTTCTATTACTATCTTTTAATATACTATATACTATTTTACCTTCTATAAATTCTGGCTCTTTTATTACCTCTGATATTAAATATTTTTTGTCTAAACTGTTCATAGTTTCTATTAACTCATTATAATATTTTTTATACTTTACATACTCTATAAGCATATAAGATATAACTGGTACAAACCATATTACAAATACTAAAAATGTAATTATTGAAGGTACTTTAGATAAAATCATAATACTTGATATTATAAAAAATAATGTTATATTTACAATTATAAAAAGTAACTTGTCATTTAAATATTCTATTAATTTCATTCCATTATATACCCTAGTCCTCTTTTAGTTTCTATATAGTTTTTTAACCCTATTTCTTCTAATTTTTTTCTTAATCTATTTACATTTACAGATAGTGTATTATCATCTACAAATACATCTGAATTCCACATATAATTCATGAGTTTATCTCTTGATATTATTTTTCCTTTATTTTTTAAAAGATATGAAAGTATTTTTAATTCGTTTTTACTAAGATCTAAATCTTTTCCAAATGCTTCTATAGTTCCTTTAGATAAATCAAGTTTCAAGTCTTTATATATTATAATATCCATATTTTCCATATTTTTATAAGCTCTTTTTAATACTGAATTTATACGAGCAAGTAATATTTGAGTATTATATGGTTTAGTTACAAAATCATCTGCTCCTAAATTCATACTCATTAATTCATCAATCTCACTATCTCTACTAGTAACTATTATTATTGGTACATTTGATGTTTTACGTATTTCTCTACATATATAAAATCCATCAAATACTGGTAGATTAATATCTAGTAATATTAAATTTGGTTCATTATTATGCACATACTCTACTATATTTTCAAATTCCTTTGGTGCCAAAACTTCAAATCCATATTTTATTAATAAAGATTTTAATTCTTCTCTTATTACATCAGAATCTTCTATTATCATTAACTTTTTCATTTTTTCTCCTTAATTTTGTATCATATTTTATTTAATTTTTTATTTATTTTATGAAAATGTTTTAAATTCATAGCAATTATCTTTAAAGTATTTTATTATACTTATTTAGAGATCCTATAAACAGTAATATATTAGATAATAATATTAATATAGTTTTTTCTAACATGTCAATATCCCTTCGCTTAAAACTTTCTTATTTCATAAACTTTGATGTAATTTCTTTTTGTATTACAAATTCAGCTAATCCTGTAGATCCTGGACCAACTTCATATTTGTCAAATCATATAACAAGTTCATTATTGTCGTTTATGTAAAATCCTTAATCTTTATTTATTTTTTTGAAGTTAAATCCTTTCATCTATCCATCTAAACAATTTAATAAGCAATCAAATTTTCTTTTAAAGCTATACTTAATGTAATATATCTAAATATATTGTATACTTTTTTTATTTTTATCTATTTTAGTATGTTATATTTATCCATTTGTGTTATAATAATATCGTTATCCGGATTAAATGCATATGTTTAATAATTTAACTTATAAGAAAGGGGACTTTTTATGAAATTAAAAGTTGCTATAAATGGATTTGGTAGAATAGGAAGAGTTGCTTTAAGAATAGCTCAAAAAAATTTAAGTGATAATGTAGAAATAGTTGCTATAAATGCTAGAGCAGATATAGAAACTTTAGCACACTTATTCACTTACGATTCTTGCTATGGTAAATTTGAAGGTACTGTAGAAGTAAAAGACAATGATACTATTATAGTTAATGGGAAAGAAATAAAAATTTTAAGAGAAAATGACCCAATAAACTTGCCATGGAAGGAAATGGGTATTGATATAGTTATAGAATCAACTGGAGTTTACAATGATAGAGAAAGTTGTATGAAACATATAAATGCAGGAGCTAAAAAAGTAATAATAACTGCGCCTGGTAAAAATGAAGATAAAACTATAGTTATGGGTGTTAATGAAGAATCTTATAATCAAGAAACTGATAATATAATATCTAATGCTTCTTGTACTACTAACTGTTTAGCACCTATTATCAAAGTTATTGATAAAAAGTTTGAAGTAGTAAAAGGATTAATGACTACTATCCACTCATACACAAATGATCAAAGGATATTAGATAAAACTCATAAAGATTTAAGAAGAGCTAGATCTGCTGGTGACTCTATAATACCAACTACAACTGGAGCTGCTAAAGCTATAGCTAAAGTTCTTCCTAAGCTTGATGGAAAATTAAACGGCTTTTCAGTAAGAATTCCAACTTCTAGTGTTTCTATGGTTGATTTAGTCTGCGAATTAAAAACTAGTGTAACTAAAGAAGAAGTTAATGCCACATTAAAAGAAGCTTCACAAAATGAATTAAAAGGAATACTAGGATATAATGAATTGCCATTAGTATCTGTAGATTATAAAAAAGATTCAATGTCTTCTACTATAGATGCATTATCTACCATGGTTATAGATAATAATATGGTAAAAATTATTTCTTGGTATGATAATGAATATGGTTATTCTTGTAGAACCATAGATTTAGTAAACTATGTTGCTAGCTTTATGATTTAATAAGATAATATCTATTTATTTTTATATATAGATTTTGTATTAAAAAATATTACTGGAAATTACTAATTTCAGTAATATTTTTTTATATCTATATATTACTTGTATTTTCTTAATTTGATAGCTTATTTTTATTAATCTATATTTTTAATTCTAAAAAAAATATAATTCCTTAAGATATTTTGTAAAGTTAATTTAAAACTACATAAATTTTATGGTACAATTGTCCTTATTATATTTATCTACAGGAGGTTTATAATTGAACAAAATTAATTCACTTAAAATAGTAAAATTATCCCTTGGATCTTCCCTTGCTATATTTATTGCTTGGTTGTTAAGGTTAGAGTATTCAATGGTTGCTGGAGTTATAGTATTACTTACAGTAAAGAATACTAAAAAAGAAACTCTTAAAGGTTTTATTGGAAAAATTTATGGTTTTATTTTATGTACTATTTTTTCCTACTTATGTTTTAATATTTTAGGCTACCATTTAACTTCATTTTCAATATTTATATTTATAATTATATCTCTTTGTTTTTTATTAGAAATTCAGGATGTTATTGCTATGTGTGTAGTTATTTCATCTCATTATTTTCTACAAGGAGAAATATCCTTTAGATGGATTTTAAATGAATCTGGAATATTCATAATAGGAGCTGGAATAGGTGTAATAATAAATATGTATATTCCTACAAATATAAATAAAATCTATGAAGGGCAAAAAAAACTACAAGAAGAAGTAAGTACTGTTCTTATAGACATTGCAGATTTTATTGTAAATCCTAAAAATAAAAATATGTATAATCAGGATCTAAATACATTAAACAAACTTATTGATAGTAGTATTTCTGAGGCTTATGATAATATTAATAATAGCTTATTAAGCGATACTAGATTTTTCTTAGACCATATGGAAATTATTAAAAATCAACGAGATATACTAGAAAATTTATATAGCTATGCATCACAGTTAAATTCTACTCCTCCACAAGCTCATATTATTTCTGCATTTATACATAAAATCGGTCATTCTGCATTTGATATAGAAACTGTAAAGCTACTGCTTGAAGAATTGAATAGACTTATGCTAAATATGAGAAATCAGCCTCTTCCTATAGATAGAATGGAATTTGAAAATAGAGCTATTTTATTCTTATGCTTAACTGAATTAAAACAATTTTTAATTAACCGTAAACAAGCTCAAATGCTTAGAGATAATAATTTCTATAAATAAATTTTTGTGAATTTTACTATTTTCATATTATTAAATAAAAAGCCGTTATACTATTATTTACTTTAGTGTAACAGCTTTTTATTATTATTATTAAATTCTATTTAGCTAATTTAATGTATAAAAATAAGACATTAAGTCTTATTCTTCATCTTCTACATATTCTAATATATCTCCTGGTTGGCAATTCAATATCTTACATAATTCATTTAAAGTTGTAAATCTAACTGCTTTTGCTTTATTATTTTTAAGTATAGAAAGATTTGCCATTGTAATACCAAGCTTTTGAGATAATTCTGTAGAACTAATTTTCCTCTTTGCCATTACTACATCTAAGTTTACTATAATAGCCATACTACTCTCCTTATATAGTCTTATCATTTTCCTCTTTTATTTCTATAGCCATATCAAATAATTTACTTAATACTAAACCTAAAAATCCTATAGCTAGAGAAACAAATGAAACTATAATTGCCGACATAATAGTTAATCCATATAAGTATATATCAAATATATAATATAATGCTACTTGTACAATATTATATATTAAAATTTCACTAAATGCACATATAGATATTTGTCTTAAATATTTAGGTATCTCTCTTGAGAATGGCTGATTTATAGCTATAATTTTACATAGTTTTTTTAATATAAATAGTGATATTACATAAGGAATTGCACATATGTAAATTACTATGGATATATTCATAGGTAAATTACTTCCAACTACTCCTAAACCACTTTTAAACATTGCTGTTAATATAAGTGGCATTGCTAAAAGTAATAGTAAGGTTAAAATAATTCCCACTAACACAATATTATTTAATATCCTTGCACTATAATCCTTTTTCATAAATCTTACCTCTGCTTTCTAAATAAATATAACTATTTTAAACACCTTTTATCATATATTTGCTTTTTTATTTTTTATATATAACAATAAATTTGCTACAAAACCAATTATACCAATAAAGAAAAATAACCATGCTATTGGTATTAAATAAAACGGTTCAGAAAGTCTTCCGTCTGGTAATACTTCAGCTCCTATAATGTTATAAGATATTATACATATTGCTGTAATAATAAATGGTACTAAGTTTAAGATATATTTTTTCATTTTATGCCCTCCATCTATTTTTAGATTTGAATATATATTAACATATTCATTTTCAAAAAACAATATTTTTTTATCGTTATTCAATAAATGTTTTCTATTTAAAATATTTAATCTTCTTTTTATATGATGAATTATCATATTAAGTTCAATATCTAAAAGTGTATAAAAATAGTACTTTGAAAAATAGTCTAATCTAGATTTTCCCATATCTTCCTCCTAATTTTAATACAAATTAGCATTAAAAAAATATCTATATTTAACAAAAATATATTTATAATTCTATTAAAAGTATACTTCATATAAACACCTTACTTGGCATAAGTTTTAATAATAAACAATTTATTAATATATTCATGAACTGTGGGGTGATATAGTATGTTTCATATAGGTATTGATATTGGCTCAGTAACAGTCAAAACAGTAGTTTTTGATACTAATAATAATATAATATACAAAGAATATAAAAGGCACTTTTCTGATGTAAAAAAAGCTTTGAGTGAAGTTTTAGTTAATATATATAATGAACTTAAAGATTCAAAAGTTACTATCGTTATAACTGGTTCTGGTGGTATTGATATATCACAAAAACTTAATATAAAATTTATACAAGAAGTTATTGCATCTACTCATGCTATAGGATATTTTTACCCTAAGACAGATGTTGTAATAGAGCTTGGCGGAGAAGATGCTAAAGTTACATATTTAACAGGTGGAATAGACCAGCGTATGAATGGAATATGTGCAGGTGGTACAGGAGCTTTTATTGATCAAATGGCTTCTCTTTTACAAACGGATACATTTGGATTAAATGAATTAGCAAAAGACTCTAATGTAATTTATCCGATTGCATCTAGATGTGGAGTATTTGCTAAAACAGATATTCAGCCTCTTATAAATGACGGTGCTAAAAGAAGTGACATTGCCATGAGCATATTTAATGCAGTCGTTGTTCAAACTGTAAGTGTTTTATCTTGTGGTAGAAAAATCGAAGGTAAAGTTGCTTTTTTAGGAGGACCACTTCATTTTTTATCTAGTCTTAGATATCGCTTCAAAAGTGTATTAAAATTGGATGATGAAGATATAATATTCCCTGAAAATGCACAACTATATGTTGCTATGGGAGCTAGCCTATTATCAAAAAAAGAAGAAGCCATAGAGTTAAATGATTTAATAAAAAAAATACAAAGTCTAGATATTAATGATTTTGATAATATAGATAAATTAGAGCCTTTATTTAAAGATGAAAATGATTATAATGAGTTTATAAAAAGACATAATAAAGACACTATCAAAACTTTTGATATAAGCAAATTTAATGGAAATTGTTTTTTAGGAATAGATGCTGGTTCTACTACTACTAAGGCAGCTTTAATAGATGACAAAGGTAACTTATTATATACTCATTACAGTAGTAATGAAGGCAAACCATTAGAGGTCGTTATAGACATAATGAATGAAATATATAGTATTTTACCACCTAATAGTAAAATAGTTTCTTCTACTGTAACAGGATACGGAGAGGGTCTTATAAAAAAAGCTTTAAAAATAGACTATGGAGAAATTGAAACAATGGCACATTTTAAAGCTGCAAAATTCTTTAATAAAAATGTTGACTTTATATTAGACATTGGAGGTCAAGATATGAAGTGTCTAAAGATAAAAAATGGTGTCATAGATAGCATAGTTTTAAATGAAGCATGCTCTTCTGGATGTGGTTCTTTTTTAGAAACATTCGCCACTTCTCTATCTATGGATATTAAGGAATTTTCACATATAGGTATTTACTCTAAATCTCCAGTAGATTTAGGCTCTAGATGCACCGTATTTATGAATTCTAGAGTAAAGCAAGCTCAAAAAGAAGGTGCCAATGTTTCTGATATTTCCTCAGGCCTTTCTTATTCTGTAATAAAGAATGCTTTATTTAAAGTTATAAAAATAAGAGATTTAAATGATTTAGGAGATAATATAGTAGTTCAAGGTGGAACTTTCTATAATGATTTGGTTTTAAGAAGCTTTGAAAAATTAACTAAAAAGGAAGTTATAAGACCTTCTATAGCAGGTATTATGGGTGCCTTTGGTGCAGCATTAATCTCTTTAGAAAAATATAGTAAAGGGTATAAAACTACTTTATTAAAGCAAGATGAATTAAATAGCATAAACTTAGATGTAGAAGTTAGTAGATGCAGTGGTTGTTCTAATAATTGCTTATTAACCATAAATAAGTTTTCAGAAAATGAAATATTTATATCTGGAAATAGATGTGAAAAAGGTGAAATGATTTATAATAAAGAAAAAAAGATGACTAATCATATAAATTTATTTAAATATAAATATAATAGATTATTTAAATATAAATCATTATCTAAAGAAAAAGCTATAATGGGTGAAATAGGTATTCCAAGAGCCTTAAATATGTATGAAGATTACCCATTTTGGCACACCCTATTTACTGAACTTAGCTTTAGAGTTATATTATCAGACAAAACCTCTAAAAATCTATATCAAAGTGGAATAACTTCCATAGCATCAGAAACTGTATGCTACCCTGCTAAACTTGTTCATGGGCATATAGAGAACTTAATAGAAAAAGGTGTAAAATACATTTTCTATCCTTGTGTGGTAAATGAGAAAAAAGAAGATATATATGCTAATAATAATTATAACTGTCCTGTTGTAATTTCTTATTCTGAGGTTATAAAAAATAATGTTGATGGAATAAGAAAAAACAATATAACATACATAAATCCATTTTTAAGTCTAAATAACAAAGAGAAATTAAAATCTAGATTATATGATGAACTTTCAACATATTTTAATATTTCAAAATCAAATATTAATAATGCTGTAGATAAGGCATCTATAGAGCAAGAAAACTTCAAAAAAGATATTCAAATTCAAGGAGAAAAAGCATTAGAAAAAATAAAAGAAAATGGATTAAAAGCTATTGTTCTATGCGGTAGACCTTATCACCTTGACCCTGAGATAAATCATGGAATACCTGAGGTTATAAACTCTTTAGATATGGAAGTTCTTACAGAAGATTCTATATCCCATCTAGGAAATATTGAAAGACCTCTTAGAGTTGTTGATCAATGGGTATATCACACAAGACTTTATAATGCTGCAAATTTTATTAAAGATCAACCTAATTTAGAATTGGTTCAACTAAACTCTTTCGGTTGTGGTCTAGATGCAGTTACAGTTGACCAAGTTCAAGAAATATTAAACCAAAGTTCAAAAATATATACTGTTATAAAAATAGATGAAGGAAATAATTTAGGTGCAGCTAAAATTAGACTTAGATCTTTAAAAGCAGCGATACTCGAAAGAGAGGCAAATAATAAAACTAAAAGTATTAATAATGAAAAAATAGAATATAAAAAAGGTACTTTAAATAAAAATCACACTATCTTAGCACCTCAAATGTCTCCTATACATTTTCAATTTTTTGAAAAAACTATAAATTTAAGTGGCTTTAAATTAAAAATTTTAGATAATACTGGAAAAGATGTTATAGATACGGGACTTAGATATGTGAATAATGATGCTTGCTACCCTGCAATAATTGTAGTTGGTCAAATTATAAGCGCTCTTAAATCTGGAGATTATGATTTAGAAAATACATCAGTTATAATAACTCAAACTGGTGGTGGATGTAGAGCTACAAATTATATAGGATTTTTAAGAAAGGCAATGTATGATGCTGGATTTAAAGATATGCCAGTAGTATCTTTAAGTATTAATGGTATAGAGAAAAATGGACTTATAAAAAATGTCACGCTACAACTTATAAATAGATTATTTATGAGTGTAATTTATGGTGATTTATTAATGAAAGTATTATATAGAGTAAGACCTTATGAGAAAGTTGAAGGAAGTAGTAATACACTTTATAATAAATGGGTAAAAATATGTTTGGATTCTTTAGATAAAGCTAATATATTTACTTTTAATAGTAATATAAAAGAAATAATACATGATTTTGATACCTTAGAAATAACAGATAGTATAAAACCTAAAGTTGGATTAGTTGGTGAAATATTAGTTAAGTTTCATCCACTTGCTAATAACTCTTTAGTTGATATTGTAGAAAAAGAAGGTGGAGAGGCTGTTGTTCCAGAACTTATAAACTTCTTCTATAGTTGTTGTTTTAATACTTTATATAAACATAAATATCTAGAAGGTAAATGGATAAATAAAGAATTTGGAAAATCTGCTATCTGGATTATGGAAACTTATCAAAAGACTTATAAGAAATATCTTGATAAAAGTAGTCGATTTAGTTCCCCTAAAAGCATAAATATCTTAGCTCAAAGTACTCAAAAGGTTATCTCACCTTGTAATCAAACTGGTGAAGGTTGGTTATTGACCGGTGAAATGATTGAACTTATTGAAGATGGAGTTAAAAATATTATCTGTATGCAACCTTTTGGATGCTTACCTAATCATATAACTGGAAAAGGACAAATTAAAGAACTAAAAAGAATTTATAAAGATGCTAATATAATTCCAATTGATTATGATCCATCAGCTAGTGAAACCAATCAATTAAACAGAATAAAATTAATGCTTTCAACTGCCTTTGAAAATATGTAAAAATTTACTTCTCTTTAGCAACGTGTCGGCAAAACACTTCATTTTACCAACTATAGATACTTGCTACCACTGTGGATACATCCATTGCTCAAAATAACTATTAAATTACAATCTATACATATCAAATATATATTATAATAAATTAATATATAAAAAGACTCTCTTTTGAGAGTCTTTTTAAAGTCTAAACTGTCTATAATTATAATATAGTTATATTAGCTGCTTGAAATCCTCTAGCACCTTCAACTATATCAAAACTTACATTTTGTCCTTCTTCTAAAGTTTTGAATCCATCAACGTTTATAGCTGAGAAATGAGCAAATACATCTTCTCCACCTTCAACAGATATAAATCCAAATCCTTTTTCACTGTTAAACCATTTTACTATTCCGTTAGTCATTTTAAATTTCTCCATACCTTAACATAAGGCTTTCTTTAATATTTAATGCTTTTTAGCATAATATAATTATATGCTATTATATAAAAAAGATACATTTTTTTATATAATAGCTTTAATTAAACTATACTTTCTTTGATTTTAAGTACTCTTTTATTGAATTTGCAACTTTTTTAGCATTTGCTACTGCTTCAACTACAGTTTTAGCTCCTGTAACAACATCTCCTGATGCAAATACACCTTCTCTTGTTGTATGACCATCATCATCTGTAACTAAAAGTCCATATTTATTAGTATCTATATTCTTAGTATTTGATACTATATTATTTTTAGGACTTTGGCTAACTGCAATTATAACTGAATCTGCCTTTATAAGTTTTTCTGATCCTTCTATATTAACCATGGTTTTTCTTTCATCATCTAACTTTTTAGTATCTATAAATATAACACCTTCATCAGTTATTTCAACTGGAGATTTAAATAATTCAAAGTTTACTCCCTCTTCTTTTGCATCATTTATTTCTGCCTTAGTAGCTGTCATATCTTCAAAGTCTTTTCTATATACTACAGTTACATTTTTTACACCATGATACTTTGCAGTTCTTGCAGCATCCATAGAAACATTTCCTGCACCAATTATAACAACATTATCACCTAATCTATATGAGCTAGGTGATTTTAAATAGTCAATTGCATAATGTACATGTCCAAATGTTTCTCCCTTTATATTTAAAGGTTTTGGATTCCATACTCCTGTGCCTATGAATATTGCATCATATCCATCTTCAAATAGTTTGTCTATTGTTATTACTGGCCCTACTAACGCATTGTATCTTATTTTTACATTTAAATCTAGCAATATATTTTCTATATCGTCTAAAACCCCTACTGGTAATCTAAACTTTGGAATACCATACCTTAAAACCCCGCCTATATGTGATCTTTTCTCAAATATAGTTACTTTATATCCCTCTTTAGCTAATATTAAAGCTAATGATATTCCAGCTGGACCTGAACCTATTATAGCTATTCTTTCATTTAGCTTATCTTCTTGTTTTAATTTAGCATTTTTTAAGTACTTGCTAGATATAAAACGCTCTATTTCATAAAAGTTTACTGGTTCATCTTTTATTCCTCTTATACAGTTTCCTAAACACTGGTCTTCATGTGGACAAACAACTCCACAGATTGCTGATAATGGATTATTGTTAAATAATATTTCTCCAGCTTCTTCTATTTTATTTTCTTTAAATAACTGTATTATTTCTGGTATTGGTGTATCAATTGGACAGTGTTTTTTACATTTTGGAATTTTACATATAAAACATCTATTAGCTTCCTCCTTTAATTTATTCATGTCTATTACTTTCATAGCTACCTCCTATAAATCAAAGTAAGATTTTATATGTATCTTTCTTTAATTCTTATTATTTTACCTATCTTTTTTTACATTTACCCCACTATAAACTTCTATTTCTAAATACTTATAAAGTTTTTAAGTGCTATTTACCTTACTAAACCCAATATACTGGTTTTATATATTAAGTTTTATTTTGTAATTTAATGTAATATTTTAATATTATTTATTATACTATCAATTCTGTTAAAAGTCTTTAATATATATTAATTTTATTTCATTTATATTTATAGTTAAAGTACTTTATAATAAAGCTTTATATAAATAATACTTATACAAAATATTATATCGTTAATTGAAAATACTTTTATCAAAATATTTATTATTATTATTTTAATCTATTTATTTAGAGTTAAACATATATTTATTATATACATTTATATAAAAAATTCGCTTCGCTTGAGCTACGTGTCGTCGAAATAATTTATTTCACCAACGATATATATTTTCTACTGCTACGGATGCATCCATTTATCAAAAATGTCATTTTTTACGTTTATAAAGTTATTGATATTAATTATATTCATAGGTTGTCCCAAAAATTATGATATAATTTCCTTATACGTAAAAAACGTATTACTTATTTGTAATACGAATTTTATATAAATATATTAACTCAATATATATCTTCTAATAATAATTCTACATTATAAAATAATTTTATTATTTAT
>CALFLM010000085.1 GCA_937880075.1 uncultured Romboutsia sp.
CATTCCATCTTCTGCTTTCAAATCTTTAAAAGTAAACTTATCTAGAAATTTATCTGATAAAACTATAAAAAATCCGCCTATAATAAATCCTAATGAAGGTATTAGCCAAGAATTATACCCTAAATCATCGCAAAGGTCTATTGCAGGGCTAAGTAAAGACCAAAAGCTAGCTGCAACCATAACTCCTGCACCAAATCCTAACATAGAATTTAGTATACTTTTTTTCACATCTTTAAAGAAAAATACAACACTAGCACCTAATGCAGTAATAGACCAAGTAAACAAAGTTGCTAAAAGACCTTGTAAAATAGGATTAAGAGATAAAAACCAATTCATTATATTGTCACCCCATAAGAAAAATTATAATAGAATTACTATTTTTATAATATGAAAAATAGTAATGGATGTTACAATTAGAAAATAGAAGTAAAATACATAAATTTAAGAGTAGAAGTTTATTTATTTTCAAAAAAGGAGGATATTATGATTTTACTGATAAATTTACTAATAATAGGTATTATAGCAACATACAGTGGAAAAATAGCAGAAAAGTTTAAATTACCAGCACTTATAGGTATGATGATAGTTGGAATGATTATAGGGCCTTCATTTTTAAATATAGTTCCAGATAATACTTTGGAAATAGCCCCAATTATAAAAGATATTGCCTTAGTTATTGTATTATTTATAGGAGGACTTGGAATCAGTTTATCTCATATAAAGCAAATCGGAAGACCGGCAATCCTTTTGAGTATAATACCAGCTACTTTAGAAGGTTTTACAATAGCATTTTTATCTATGAAGTTTTTAGGATTTACATTTGTACAAGGTATGATATTAGGATTTATAATAGCAGCAGTATCTCCAGCTGTGCTTATACCATCAATGATATCTTTAATAGAAAGAAAAATTGGTCAAGATAAGGCAATACCACAAATGTTATTAGTAGGAGCAAGTGCAGATGATACAGTTGCCATAACTTTGTTTACAACATTTTTAGGTATATACATGCAAAGTGATAGTGGACAAAATATATCATTTATAAGTAACATTATATCAATACCAATAACTCTTTTGATAAGTGTATTAGGAGGATTTATAGTATTTAAATTAAGTAAGAAGGTAATAGAAAATACAAATAAAAAATATTTAAAGTCGATTATAGCTTTTATAATTTGTTTAGCTATGAGGGGTGTAGAGAAAAACTTGCATATAGAAATATTTAATTCATTAATTGCTATTATGGTTTATGGATTTTTTATAATAAATTATGTGAAAGAAGATGCTAAATATATATTAGATAGTATGAACAATATATGGAAATATGGAAAATTATATCTATTTACATTTGTTGGAATGGCAATCAACCCAATATTAGTAGGGAAATACTTTTTTATAGGTGTAATTATACTAACATGTTCTTTATTTATACGATCTATAGGAGTAATGATAGCATTAATGGGAACGAACTTAAGTAAAAAAGAAAAATTATTTTGTGTTATAGCATATCTTCCAAAGGCAACGGTTCAATCTGCAAAAGCATCTATACCACTTCAGATGGGGGTATTGGATGGAGATATAATGCAAGCTATTGCTATACTAAGTGTATTAATTACAGCACCTATAGGAGCTATGGGGATAAATTTAACTTGTGAAAAATTACTTCATACTGAAAGTAAAACAATAAAAAAGTAAGATAATAAAAATGAAAAATACTAGCTCAAAAGTAGAATAGAGCTAGTATTTTTTACATACAAGGAAACTATAAGATAAATTTTTGTATATAACATCTTAATAAAGATAATATAAATAACTTTAAAAATAAAAAATAATATTTTAATCAACGGATGTGATATATAATTGGGGACATGAAATATTTTTCTGACAGGTAGCTTAATTGTAGTGAATTATTTAATCTAGTATACTATATAAAACTGTATTAACTATTGATAGTAATATAGATGCTAATATAGCATTAAAGAATCCATAAAGAGCTACATTAGATACAATCATAAAAGATAATTTTAAAACCAATGCATTAATAATTAAAGAGAATAAGCCTAAAGTTAAAAATGTTATAGGGAAAGATAAGAATTTAAGTATTGGTTTAACTGTTGAGTTAAGTAGGCATAATATTATTGTAAGAATTAATAATGACTTAAGAGAACCTATATACATACTATCCATTAAGTTTGATACTAAATACAGAGATATAGCATTAATAACTATAAATAGTGATATTTTTTTCATTTTTAACATCCTTTCTTTTGGAAGCTATTTACATATAATATATATTATAAAAATATTATATATTCAAATTATTATATTATAATTTTTTATAAAAATACCTATATTTTATATTATGGAAAATATTAAACGACTATGTTATAATTTTTTAGAATGTATA
>CALFLM010000086.1 GCA_937880075.1 uncultured Romboutsia sp.
GTATTTAGCTTATCGATACTAATAGGTCGAGGACTTGACCAAAATAAACCTAAAGTTTTAATAAGGAAGATTTCGGTTGCTAAAATAGAATGATTCAATGTTAAATGTTTGCAGTTTTCAGAGTATTAACTCTAAAAATAAAGATTATGTGGTTATTATAGCAAAGAGGATACACCTGTTCCCATACCGAACACAGAAGTTAAGCTCTTTAGCGCTGATGGTACTTGGTGGGCAACTGCCTGGGAGAGTAAGACGTAGCCACGTAGTCTTTTTTTATTGTCTATAGACATAAATTTAAGACATTATAAATCCTAAAACACAATTTTTATTTAATTAAGACTATGCCGTTGATATAATTTACATCAACGGCTTTTAATATAAGGAGATAAATATGAAAAAATCTATTTTAAATCAATTAGGTGAAATTGTTAATAATAATCTAGTGTCATTTCATGTTCCAGGTCATAAATTAGGAAAGATATATGATAGATTAGGTTATTCTAATATATTAGAGACTATTTATAAAATGGATACAACTGAAATATTAGGTACGGATAATCTACACTCTCCAGAAGGAATAATAAAAGAATCTCAAGAAAGAGCATCAAGAGTTTTTAAGAGTAAAAATACATATTATCTAGTTAATGGAAGTACATGTGGTATACAAGCAGCCATAATGTCGGTATGTAACCCAAAAGATAAAATAATTGTAAATAGAGACTGTCATCAATCAGTTATCAACACATTTATATTAGGAGATATAGAACCTACATATATATATCCACAAATTGATACTAAAACTAATATATTAATGGGTATAAAAGTTGAAGATGCTATAGAGGCAATAGATAGTAACTTAGATGCAAAGGCAATACTATTAACTTATCCTACTTATTATGGAAAAGTGTATGACTTAAAGATAATCTGTAATTATGCTCAGAGCAAAGGAATGATAGTCATAGTTGATGAGGCTCATGGTGCTCATCTAGGCTTAAGTGATAAACTACCTATGACAGCATTAGAACAAGAAGCTGATATAGTAATACAAAGTACCCATAAGACACTACCTTCTTTTACACAGTCATCAATGATACATATTCAAGGAGAAAGAGTAAATGAAGAGAGATTATCTTCAATACTTAGAATGATAGAATCATCTAGCCCATCTTATATGCTTATGTCGTCATTAGAGTTAGCTGTAGATATATATGAAACAAAAGGTAAAGATTTAATGGAGGAACTTTTAGACAATATTGATATATTTAAAAAGAATATGGAAAAATATGAAAATATAAATATATATAATGATAATGATAGAACAAAAATTTTCATATCATCTAAGGAATTAGGTATAACAGGATATGAACTAGAGGAGATGCTTAGAATAAATTATAATGTACAAGTAGAGTTATCAAATTACTATGGAATATTATTAATATGTACAATAGGAAACGATAGGACAGATTTTGAGAGCTTAGAATATGCATTAGAAGATATTAGTTTAAATAGTATAAATAATAAAAATATAGGCCATATAGAATATCCTATGAATATACCTATAAAAGAATTAAGTCCAAGAGAAGCATTTTATAATGAGAAGAAAAGTGTTAAAATATATGATAGTATAGGAAAAATATGTGGAGAATATATCATACCTTATCCTCCTGGAATATGTTTAGTATCCCCAGGAGAAATAATAACTAAAGAAGTTATCGATTATATTTTAGTTTGTCATAAAAAAGGAATGAGCATAAGTGGAATGAAAGATTCTAACTTAGAGTATGTACAAATTATAGAGAATAATTTTAAGGATAAATTTTAATAAATAAAAAGTCCATAAATTGATACAAAGAAATGAATTAACATCAATTATAGTTAATACATAATATATGGAGGTGAAAACTGCTTTATAAAATAATACAAGCAGTATATAAAAAATGAGCGGTAAGTTAATAATTATAGAGAGTGGATCAGATGCAAGTGGAAAGGCAACACAAACTAAAAAGTTATATGAGAGATTATTAAAGGATGGATATAATGTAAGGAAGGTAGAATATCCAAATTATGACTCTGAATCATCTGCACTAGTAAAAATGTACTTAAGAGGTGAATTTGGTGAGAAGGCAACGGATGTAGATCCATATATAGCATCTACATTTTTTTCAGTAGATAGATATGCTTCATTCAAGACTGAATGGGAAGACTTTTATAAAAATGGCGGAATAGTTATTGCAGATAGATATACAACATCTAATATGGTGCATCAAGCGTCTAAAATGGATGCAAATGAAAGAGATAAGTACTTAGATTGGCTTGTAGATTATGAATTTAATATGTATAAAATACCACAGCCAGATTGTGTCATATTTCTAAATGTGCCTGTAAACTTTACTAAAAAACTTATGGAAAATAGAAAAAATAAGTTTACAGGTGAACAGAAAAAAGATATTCATGAAAGTGATATAAAATATTTAGAGAAATCATATGAAAATTCTTTATATATAGCGGATAAGTATAATTGGAATAAAATAAATTGTGTAGAAGATGATAAATTAAGAAGTATAGACAGTATACATGAAGAAATTTATAATTTAGTAATAGATAGGATAAAGTCTACGGAGAGGTAAATATGTATTTTGATAATATTATAGGCCAGGATTTCGCTAAGAAATATCTTACAAATTCAATTAAAAAAAATAAAATAAACCATGCGTACATGTTTGAGGGAATAGATGGTATAGGCAAAAAAAAGCTTAGCCAAGAATTATCAAAAATACTACTAGATACAGAAAATGTAGAAAGTAGCCCTGATTATATAAATATATATCCAGATGGAAATAGCATCAAGATAGCACAAATAAGAAAGTTACAGACAGATATAATAGTAAAGCCTCATAAGCAATATAAAATATATATAATAAATCAGGCTGATAGCATGACTATAGAAGCTCAAAATGCCTTATTAAAGACATTAGAAGAACCTCCAGAGTATGCTATAATAATATTAATAACAAGTAATAAAGAAGCTTTATTAGACACTATAAAATCTAGATGTGAGATAATAAAATTTTTACCAATATCTATATTAGATTTAAATAATTACTTGACTAGCCAAGGAATAGATAAGAATAGAGCTCAACTATTATCTACTTTTTCTAGAGGAAGTATAGAAAAAGCTATAGAATTATCAGAATCAGCAGACTTTGCTATAATGAGAGAAGAAATACAAACTTATATAGAAATAATGTTAGATAAAGATATAATAGATATTTTAGAAATACCAACAAGTATGGAAAAATATAAAAAAGATGCTATAGGTATATTAGACATGCTTATAAACTATTTTAGAGATATTATGATTTTAAAAGAAAAAGTTGACAAGAGTATGATAATAAACATTGATAAAATAACATTTATACAGAATATGAGCAAAAAAATTACATATTCTCAAGTATCTAGAATTATTGATATAATAGAAGACATAAAGAAAAAGATAAGAAGCAATTGTAACTTTAACATTAGTATACAAGTTATGGCTTTAAAAATATATGAGGTGATAAAATGATAAAGATAGTAGGTGTTAGGTTTAAGAATGCTGGTAAAATATACTACTTTGATCCTGCAGATTTAGAAGTAGAGAAAAATATGGATGTAGTAGTAGAAACAGCAAGGGGATTAGAATATGGAACAATAGTAGTTGGTCCGAAAGAAATAGATGAAAGTGAATTATCTTCACCATTAAAGGAAATTGTAAGAGTAGCTACAGATGAAGATAGACAAGTATATCTTGAATATAAAGCAAAGGCAAAAGAAACATTTGAATTATGTCAACAAAAAATAAAAGAGCATAATTTAAATATGTTTTTAATAGATTGTGAATACACTTTTGATAGAAACAAATTAATATTCTACTTTACAGCAGAAGGCAGAATAGACTTTAGGGAATTAGTAAAAGATTTAGCATCTATATTTAAAACAAGAATAGAGCTAAGACAAATAGGTGTTAGAGATGAAGCAAAATCTATAGGTGGATTAGGTCCATGTGGAAGAAAACTTTGTTGTTCATCATGGCTTGGAGACTTCCAACCTGTTTCCATAAAAATGGCTAAAGACCAAAGTTTATCGCTTAATCCAACTAAGATATCAGGAATATGCGGAAGACTTTTCTGTTGCCTAAAGTATGAGCATGATGTTTATGCAGAAGCTATAGATGCTATGCCAGTAGTAGGTGCATTAGTAAAAGTAGATGAGTCAAAAGGAAAGGTAATAGAAGTAAATCCTTTACTAGAGCAAGTAAGAATAGAATTTAATGATAAGACTATAAAAGTATGTCATAAAGATGAAGTTAAAGTTTTACAAGAACCTAAAAAGTGTTGTGGATGTGGAAGTTTAAGGGATGAAGGATTAGATGAAGCGACATTAAGAGAATTAAAGAAATTAGAAGATTAATTATAAATAATAAGGGGGTAGGGCTTTTCCTACCCTTTTTAATACATTAATAAACTATAAAAAATATATATTATCTATAATTTATAATCAACTAACATTTTAGAACAACATATATGAGTGAAGCGAATTTTAAGACATGAAAGGAGAGCAACATGGAAGTAAAATTAAAAGAAACGGAAAGAATAGATGATTTACAATTAAAAGGATTAAAATTAATACAAGATACTAATGGATTTTGTTTTGGTATAGATGCAGTATTATTAGCTAATTTTGCTAAAGTAAAAAAAGGAGCTAATGTTGTAGATTTAGGAACAGGAACAGGAATAGTTCCAATACTTATAGCTGGAAAAAGCCAAGCAAATAAAATAGTTGGTGTAGAAATACAAGAAGAAGTGTATGAAATGGCAACTCGTTCAGTTAAATTAAATGATTTAGAGGAAAGAGTAGAAATAGTAAATGCAGATATAAAAGAAATAGATAAAGTATTAGAGGTAAATGGATATCATGTAGTAACTTCAAATCCTCCATATATGCACATGGATGGGATAAAAAACCCTAACGATAAAAAGGCTATATCAAGACATGAGGTTAAATGTAACTTAGAAGATGTAATAAGAGCAGCTTCTAGGCTTACAATGCCAAGAGGTAAGTTTTTCATGATTCATAGACCTATAAGATTAGTTGATATATTAACTTTAGGTAGAAAGTATAACATGGAACCAAAACAAATTCAATTTATACATCCAAGAGCAGGTAAAGCGCCAAACTTAGTATTAGTTGAATTTATGAAAGATGGTAGACCAGAGCTTAAAATATTAGATCCTTTATATGTTTATGGAGATGATGGAAACTATACTGAAGAACTAAAATCAATATATGCAAATGAAGATATAGGAGAAAAATAAATGAGTGGTAAATTATATATATGTCCAACACCAATAGGTAATCTAGAAGATATGACTTATCGAACTATTAGAATATTAAATGAAGTTGATTTAATAGCAGCTGAGGATACTAGACATAGTATAAAACTTTTAAATCACTTTGAAATATCAAAACCTTTAACTAGTTATCATGAACATAATAAAGATTCAAAAGGCGGATATTTAATAAATAAATTATTAGAAGGGGAAAATATAGCATTAATCAGTGATGCTGGTATGCCAGGAATATCAGATCCAGGTGAAGATATAATAAAACAAGCTGTTGAACATAATATAGAGATAGAAGTTTTACCAGGAGCTACTGCATCTATAACTGCATTAGTCGGATCTGGATTAGAAACAGCAAAATTTGCTTTTGAAGGATTTTTAGATAGAGATAAAAAAGTTAGAAGAAATCAATTAGAAGAACTAAAGGAAGAAAGTAGAACTATAATATTTTATGAATCTCCCCACAGATTAAAAGATACTTTAAAAGATATGTTAAAGGTATTAGGAAATAGACGCATAGCAGTAAATAGAGAGATAACAAAAAAATATCAGGAAATAATAAGAGAAGATATAGAGACAGTTATAAACATATTTGATGAAAAAGAGGTAAAGGGAGAGTTTGTTTTAATAGTAGAAGGGTTTAAAGGCGAAAAGACAGTGCAAAACTCTTATGATGACCTTACTGAAAGAGAATATGTAGTAACTTTAATGGAAAATGGAATGGATAAAAAAGATGCTATCAAGGTAGTTTGTAAAGATAGAAAATTAAAAAAAGATGTTGTTTATAAACAAGTACTAGATTTATAAAATGTATCATTTTAGGTGGTATATATAGAAGTATGTACTTATAAATTATATCTATAAGTAAAATTAAAAGGCTATAAAAAGCTTAATATTAAATAAGCTTTTTATAGCCTTTTATATTTAAAAATAAGTTTACAATATAGACTTAGACTGAATTGGAGTTGATAATATAACATTAGTTTTAGTTGAACCAACTTTTTTTATAGAATCTATTACCTCTTCTAATTCATACATATCCTTAACTATAACCTTTAAAACAGAACAATCATCTCCCGTTATATGATGACACTCTACTATTCTAGAATCTTTACGAGCTGATTCTATAAATTCATTATATTTATTACTAGGTAAAGAAATATGAATAAATGCCTTTATAGATCTTCCTAAAGCATTAGGATTAATTATAGCTTTATACCCTTCTATAACTCCCGCTTCCTCTAATCTTTTAACTCTCTCAGATACAGCAGGGGAAGTTAAACCTACTATCTTTCCTAAATCTTTCATAGATATTCTACCTTCCTCTTGAAGGATTTCTATAATTTTGTAATCTGTAATATCCATAGTGTTGTCTCCCTTAATTGTATTATATAAATTTCTTTGAATCTATCATCTTACTTTTTAAATACCAAAGATCTCTAGATAAGTCTACCTTATAAATTTGAGGATTTGAAAGTCTTCTATATTCTTCCCATAATGAATTAAGTTCATTTTTTACATACTCTCTAATCTCCATGACATTTTTATGTTTATATTTACATTCACCATTAATAAATAAAGGTTTAAGTAGCTCTCTAACAGTATAATTTTCAAAAGATTTAGTTTTCCATGTATATGTAGGATGGAATATAGTTAAAGGTTTGCTTTCATCTATACTCTCATTGTGTAACATAATTAAATCTGCCTCAGCTTTATTTTCTTCGTTATATATTCTAAATACTTTTTTATATCCAGGATTGCTTATCTTTTCAGGATCTTCTGAGAGCTTTATTTTAGGCTCAAACTTTCCATCCTTAAATGAAGCAGCTAATTTATAAACTCCTCCAAGAGAAGGTGAATCAGCAGAAGTTATTAGTTTCGTACCAACGCCCCAAGAATTTACAGAAGCACCATCAGCCTTTAATGAAGCTATTGTATATTCATCAAGATCATTAGATGCAGTTATGCTAATATCTGTAAAGCCTTCTTTATCTAAAGCCTCTTTACACTGATTAGATAAATATTTTAAATCTCCAGAATCTAATCTTATTCCTGAAGGTTTGTGTCCTTTTTCTCTTAAATCTTTAAAGACTTCTATAGCGTTAGGCAGACCGCTGTTTAATACATTATAAGTATCAACTAAAAGTAAGCATTTATCTGGATAAATATCAGCATAAGCTCTAAATGCTTCTATTTCAGTATCAAATTTTTGAATCCAACTATGAGCTTGAGTACCTACAACTGGTATATTAAACATTTTACCAGCTAAAACATTGGCAGTAGCTGAGCAACCACCGATAACAGCAGATCTAGCTCCATATGTACCTGCATCAGGCCCTTGTGCACGTCGAAGACCAAATTCAAATACTGGATCTCCTTGAGCAGCAAAACAGACTCTAGATGCTTTAGTTGCAATAAGTGATTGGAAATTGATTATTGTAAGTAAAGCTGTTTCTATAAGCTGTGCTTGATATAAAGGAGCTTTCACAGTAAGTATAGGTTCGTTAGGAAACATTATAGTTCCTTCTTCAACAGCATATATATCCCCTGTAAATTTAAAATCTCTTAAAAATGTTAAGAATTTATCAGAAAATAGGTTTAGACTTTTTAAATAAGCTAAATCATCTTCTGAAAAATGAATGTTATTTATATACTCCACAAATTGTTCTATACCACAAACTATAGTATATCCGCCATTACACGCATTTTTTCTAAAAAACATATCAAAGATAACCATATCTTCATGAACATTTTTTTCAAAATATCCGTTTAACATTGTAAGCTGATATAAGTCTGTAAGAAGTGTTAAATTTCTCATTGTATTTCTCCTTAATGTTAAAAAATTATAAAAACCCCTATAATTATACTAAAACACAATATAGTGGAAGTTTCAAGTATAAAGTATAGCCCAAGCTTCATAAAATTATTAAGAAGGGGGGATTTTAATGGGAAGAATTTGGTTTTACATGATTTCTATCGGAATAATAGGAAGTATAATAACTAATAACTTAGGTGAGTTAAATAAGGTTATACTAAATGAAGCTTCAAGGGGAGTTGAGTTTGCAATAAGCTTGGCAGGGGTAATGGCACTTTGGATGGGAATAATGAATATAGCTAAAGATTCAGGATTAATAGATACAATAGGAAAAAAGCTAAATCCTATAATGAGAAGATTATTTCCATCAATACCTAAGGGACATAAGGCAATGTCTTATATGGTTATGAACATGGCACTTAATATGGTTGGAGCAGGGAATGGTGCAACTGCCTTTGGACTCAAAGCCATGGAAGAATTACAGACTTTAAATAATAAAAAAGATACAGCCACGAATGATATGATTATGTTTTTAGTTATAAATATATCTTCAATTCAGATAATACCATTTACAATGCTTAAAATTCGGTTAGATATGGGAGCTAAAAGTCCAAGTGACATTATACTTACAACATTATTTGCTACAACCATGTCTACTATAATAGCTGTGATATCTTGTAAACTGTTACAAGGGAGGAAGAGATAATGGAGTTGTTTTCTAATATATTAGTACCACTTATAATACTTTACATAGTAATTTACGGAAAATCTAAAAAGATAGATATATATGATAGCTTTGTAAAAGGAGCAGTTGATGGACTAAAATCAGCATGGTCTATAACACCGTACATAATAGGAATATTTTTAGCTATAGGGGTATTTAAAACAGGTGGAGGGATAGAAGCTCTTGAATTTATATTTAAGCCTATAGCAAAATTAATGAGTATACCAAAGGAATTAATAGGATTGATTATAGTTAAGCCACTATCTGGTAGTGGAGCTTTGGGAATGTATACAGAACTTGCACAACGAGTTGGAGTTGATACTATTATTGAAAGAATGGGAGCGACTATAGTAGGTGCATCTGAAACAATATTTTATACTATGGCAATTTATTATGGTAGCTTAAAAATAAAAAATACTAGACATACATTAACTTGCGCTATGATAAGTCATATTGTAGGAGTTATAGCTTCTGTATTTATATGTTATATAATGTTTGTGTAAGAGAATTAGTGTATGATATAATTAGATTATGAGAAATAAAAAACTATTTACATAAAATTTAAAATTTTTTATAATAATTTTAATATAATCTGTTGTGTTAATTATTTTGATAAACATATTGAAATTACTATATAAAGTTTTTTAACTATCAAAATATATCTTGTTATACTCTAGTATTTTCAATAATTATATTTAACCAGCACAACGAGCTAATATATTAAAAAATTAAGTTATAATAATATGTATAAAATATATTATTCTAGTAAAATATACAAATGTACAAAGCGAAGAAGAGAAGAGTAAGTAATAACTTTTTCTACAGAGAGCTAGGATAGGTGAAAGCTAGCGTTAAAGGAATTATTGAAGATGGCCTCGGAGCTTTTTATCCGAATGATAGATTATCTATCTTTAAGATAAAACGATTAGACCCGTTATAGTCTGTTAAGATATCTAAATTATAGACATTATAAAAATTAATTTTAAAAGAAATTAATAATAAGCCTATAATAAAATTTAGATAAATTAGGGTGGTACCGCGAACAATCTCGCCCCTATGCATATTCATAGGAGGCGAGTTTTTTAATATTAATTTCTACATATGAGGAGGAAGTACAATGACAAAACCAAGTTTTTACGTAACAACTCCTATATATTACCCAAGTGGTAACTTACATATAGGACATACTTATACAACTGTTGCAGCAGATGCAATAGCAAGATTTAAGCGTTTCTGTGGATATGACGTAAAGTTCTTAACAGGAACTGATGAGCACGGAGAAAAAATACAAAAGACTGCTAAAGAAAAAGGTATGACAGAAATAGAATACCTAGATTCAATGATAGCGGATATAAAGAAATTATGGAATACTATGGATATATCGTATGATGATTTCATAAGAACTACTCAAGATAGACACAAAGTTGTAATACAAAAAATATTCACTAAGTTATATGAGCAAGGTGATATATATAAAGGTTCTTACGAAGGTAAGTACTGTACTCCATGTGAAAGTTTCTGGACAGAATCTCAATTATTAGAAGGAAACAAGTGTCCAGATTGTAAAAGAGAAACTTATGATGCTAAAGAAGAAGCTTACTTCTTTAAATTATCAAAATATGAAGATAGATTAAGAGAATTATTTGCTGACCCTAACTTCTGTTTCCCAGTATCAAGAAAGAACGAAATGGTTGCAAACTTCTTAGATAAAGGATTAGAAGATTTATGTGTAACTAGAACTACTTTCGACTGGGGTATAAAAGTACCGTTTGACGAGAAACATGTTATATATGTTTGGGTAGATGCATTATGTAACTATATAACAGCTTTAGGATATATGAGTGAAAATGATGCTGATTATAAGAAATTCTGGCCAGCTAATGTTCATATAGTAGGTAAAGAAATAATGAGATTCCATACTATAATATGGCCTGTAATACTTATGGCATTAGGTGAAGAAGTACCTACACAAGTATACGGGCATGGTTGGATATTATTTGATAACGATAAGATGAGTAAATCAAAAGGAAACATAGTTTACCCAGAGCAAATGATAGAAAGATACGGAGTAGATGCATTAAAATACTTCTTATTAAGAGAATTTGCATTTGGACAAGATGGAAACTACACTCATAGAAACTTTGTAACAAGACTTAACTCAGACCTTGCTAATGACTTAGGAAACTTAGTAAGTAGAACTGTTTCTATGGTTGAAAAATACAATGATGGTATAATACCAATGGCAAATGTAGAAACTTCATTTGATGAAAGTTTAAAAGAAACTGCTAAATTATCAGTAGAAAACTTTGAAATAGAAATGAACAAGCTTCAATTCAATGAAGCACTAGAAAGTGCTTGGAAATTAATAAGAAGAACTAATAAATATATAGATGAAACTATGCCTTGGTCTTTAGCTAAAGATGAAGCTAAAAAAGGTGAGTTAGACACAGTTTTATATAACCTATGTGAATCTATAAGAATAGTTGCTACATTAATAAATCCAATAATGAATGCTACAGCTAATAAGATATACGATCAATTAGGTATAGCTGATGAAAACTTAAAAACTTGGGAAAGTGTTAAGACTTTCGGACTTATAGGAGAAAATACTAAAGTTTGTAAAGGTGAAGCTTTATTCCCAAGATTAGATATAGAAAAAGAAGTAGAAGAATTAAATGAATTATTCGCTGAGTCGAGCGATGAGCCAAAGGAAGAGCCAATAGAGCATAAAGAAAATATAACAATAGATGATCTAGATAAAGTTGAATTAAGAGTAGGTAAGATATTAAGTTGTGAAAAGCATCCAAAGGCTGATAGATTACTAGTATCTCAAGTTAAAGTTGGACCAGAAACAAGACAAATAGTATCTGGAATAGCTAAGTGGTACAAGCCAGAAGATATGGTAGGAAAAGATGTTATAGTTGTATGTAACTTAAAGCCAGTTAAACTAAGAGGAGTTGAATCTCAAGGCATGATATTAGCTGCTGGAAATGATGGAGACGACTTAATAGTACCAGTTGCAACTGGTGCAAATTCAGGATGCGAAGTTCGTTAAGGAGTGAAACTTATGTTATTTGACTCACATGCACATTTAAATGATGCAAGATTTGATGAAGATAGAGAAGCATTAATAAAAAAATTACAAGAAGAGCATGTGGATTTAGTATTAAATCCAGGTGCTGATATAGAAACATCTATAACTAGTGTTGAGCTTGCTAATAAATATGATTTTATATATGCGGCAGTTGGAGTACATCCCCATGATGTAAAAGAATTAGATGACACTGCTATAGATACATTAAGAAAATTAGCTACTGAAAATGAAAAAGTAGTTGCAATAGGAGAGATAGGATTAGATTATTACTATGACAATTCTCCTAGAGAAGTTCAAAAAGAATGGTTCAAAAAACAAATTGAACTTGCTAATGAACTAAAACTTCCAATAATAATACATGATAGAGATGCACACCAAGATACTTTTGATATAATCAAAAATACTAAATCTCCTGAAATAGGATGTGTAATTCATTGTTATAGTGGAAACGTGGAACTAGCAAGAGAATATGTAAAAATGGGGTGTTATATTTCAATACCGGGAACAGTTACTTTCAAAAATAATAAGAAAACTAGAGAAGTAGCCAAAGAAATACCTTTAGAGTATTTATTAATAGAAACTGATTCTCCATATATGGCTCCAGAGCCACATAGAGGTAAAAGAAATGACCCATCATTAGTAGCATTTGTTGCAGATAAGATAGCTCAAGAAAAGGGTATATCTTATGAAAAAGTTTGTGAAACTACTAAGGAAAATGCAAAGAGATTATTTAATATAAAATAATAAATTAAAAGGGTATATGTCAAAATACGTTGTTATTTTTATATATACTCTTTTTTAATAATTAAAATTATGATAATATAAAACGACAAGAGATTATAGTCTAAGAGTGGAATTTCCATACAAATTAATAGCCTACTTTCTATTGAAAGGAGGTGGAAAGTATGGAATTTAGTATAATTTATTACATAGCAATGCTTATAATAAATATTATTTTTAAACTAAAAAACCACTCTGGCAGGAGTGGTTTTAGTTTTGATTTAACTATAAATAAATTAATAGTAAAAATCAAATTTAAACGTTTCAAATAATTGTATTTGGAAATTACACTCTACCGCGAAATAGACTATAATCTCTTTTAGTATATACTTATATTATACTATAAACTAGTTAAAAATAAACAATAAAATACAAACTTGATAAAAATACATATAAGGCTTAAAATATAAAGATGTTAAGTTAAAATGAGCGGAAAAGGTGAATTTATATGATAAAAGAAATAATAGTAGTAGAAGGAAGAGATGACGTAACAGCTGTTAAAAGAGCATTAGATGCAGAACTTATAACTACTGGTGGATTTGGATTTCCTAAAGGAGTAATGGAAAGAATAAAAGCAGCTCAAAAAAGAAGAGGTGTAATAATATTCACTGATCCAGATTTCGCAGGTGAAAAAATTAGAAAGAAAATAGCTGCAGAAGTACCAGGTTGTAAGCATGCATTCTTACCAAGAGAAGAAGCTAAGAAAGACGGAGATATAGGAATAGAAAATGCAAGTCCTAAAAGTATACTAGCAGCACTTGAAAGGGTAAGAACAGAAAGTACAGTAAAAAGAGATGAATTTAAGCAAGTTGATTTAATAAGAAATGGACTTATAGGAAACGAGGATGCATCACATAGACGAGATGAATTAGGTAAAATACTTGGAATAGGATACGGAAATGCAAAACAATTTCTAAGTAGATTAAATAACTATGGAGTTAGCAGAGAAGAATTTGAACAAGCATTAACTCAAATATAGTATAAGTTGTATTTTGAGCAATAGATGTATCCGTAGCGTCAGCAAGGATATATTATTGGAAAAATGAATTGTTTCGCCGATATGTCGCTCAAGCAAATCGAATTTTTTATACTAGAATAACTTTAATTTAAATAGATTATAAGATTCACGATATAGTGAAAATAAAATAAATAGGAGAATGATAATGGATAGACTTTCATCACATAGAGCCACAAAAGACGTTGTAGAGAAGCATGGTTTTAAATTTTCTAAATCATTAGGACAAAACTTCTTAATAGATGATAATGTAATAGACAGAATACTTTCAGGAGCTAGACTTTCTGAGGGAGATAAAATAATAGAAGTAGGTCCAGGGATAGGGACGCTTACTCGTGAAATGGGAAAGGTAGCAGATAAAGTTGTAGCTATAGAAATAGATAAAACTTTAATACCTATTCTACGTGAAACATTAGGAGAATTTGATAATATTGAAGTAGTAAACCAAGATATATTAAAGGTTGATGTAGAAGAATTAGTAAAAGAAAAATTAGATGGAGGTCCTGTTAAACTAGTTGCAAACCTTCCGTACTATATAACAACTCCAATAGTTATGAAGTTCTTAGAAGAAGATATACCAGTTACTGATATAGTAGTAATGGTACAAAAAGAAGTTGCAGATAGAATGAATGCAGTACCATCAACAAAGGATTACGGTGCTTTATCAGTAGCTGTACAATATTATTGTGATACAGAAATAGTTGCAAAAGCTCCAAGACATATGTTTATACCACAACCAAATGTAGATTCAACAGTAATAGGACTTCATGTAAGAGAAGAAAGAAAGTATCCTGTGGATAATGAAGATATATTCTTTAAAACTGTAAAAGCTGCTTTTGGACAAAGAAGAAAAACATTACTTAATGCGTTAGGTGGATTAGGCTTCTTAAGCAAAGATGAGATAAAAGAAGTATTAAAAATGGCTAACATAGATGAAAAAAGAAGAGGAGAAACTCTTTCAATAGAAGAATTTGCAACTCTTTCAAATGCAGTAAACACAAAAGTACCTTCAAAATAATTGAAGGTACTTTTTTAACATAATCACTCATATACTATCTAGAGAGATTATGTTAAGGGGGGATAAAAATGGCGACTAAAAGAAAATTTAAAAGAGACTATATAATTCTTGAAGCTAAGGATATGAACTTTAGATATAAAGAACGAGTTTTACCTAAAGCGTTTGCTAAAGTAGAGATAAACGAAGAAAAAGCAGTAGTAGCCTTATATGTAGAGAACCTTAAATGCGTTAAAGATGGATATAAAGTAGTTGCTATACAAAGTGATTATGAAACATTAGATTTAGGTAATGTTGTTTTAAGTGAACAAGGAAAGGGTGAATTTGTTTTTGATTTAGACAGAAATGACATAGAAATAAAGGGAATAGCATTGTTACACGAGAAACAAGTACCTCTTATTGGTTTTAAAGGAAATAAGATAGAAAATTATGAAGAAATATTATTTGCAGGTGAAGATGAATATGAAGAGGAATTTGATGATGAATTCGACGATTTAGAAGATGCAGAAACTGAATATAGATATATTGATAATGAAGACGATGATGATGGCGAATATGAGTATGAAGAAATAGAGTATATAGAAATAGACGATGATGATGACGGTGAATATGAATATGAAGAAATAGAGTATATAGAAATAGATGACGAACCTCAATATAATAGAAGTTATACATCTACTATAGAAGAAGCTGAAGATAATAATTATGACAAAGAGGAAGAAGTAGAGGAAGTTGAAGAAATAAAAGAAGTTAAAAAAGAATACGAAACAGTTCAAGAAAAAGTAAAAGTAGTTCCAAAGCAACAAGATAAGTACTCAAAATATAAAGAAAAACAAAGATCAAGTCAAAAAAGATACACGAAGTCGGAAAGAAGGGAAGAAGGAATTCAAGATTATTCATACGATCCATCTAAAACTGCAGGAACATTATTAATGCCAAGACAAATTAAAAAGGGATTAAGACAATTTAAAGAAGTAATACCTTTTACAGGAGAGCCAATAGAAAATACTAGATGGTGGAAAATAGAAATAAATCCATTTACATTATCTGGATATACAATGCCGAATTTGGGCTACGTAAATACATTAAATTATACTATGTATAGTGATACAGTTATGAATTCATATAAATATAGACATTACTTATTTGGAGTACAATATGATGAATATAATAAGAGAAAAAATTATATTTATGCAATACCTGGTAAAAAGGATGAACAGCCAGATAAAGGTCATACAGGATTTACCACATATCAACCATGTGACACTAGAAGTGATAAATTAGGGTATTGGTTATGTTTCATAGATTCTAGAACAAGAAGAATTTTAAAATAAATTAAATAATAATATATATAATAAGTACCTTTACAAATATGCTATGAGGTACTTATTTTTTATGTATAATGAAACTTATAGAAAAACTTTAGTTAATATTTAGGTTTTTACAAATTTATAAATCTAGATATGTTTAATGTTATAAAATAATGTATATTTTAAAAAAGTCAATTAAATATGATGTTATCATGAAGCTATAATATAAAATTTTTGGTGGACAATCTCTGAATATAAGTAATACAAATAACTTTAAAATCATAAAAAATGATATTTTTAAATACTTCGCCAATGCAGTGGCTTAAGTAACGGATGTGACATAAGTTGTAGGGAGAACCTTATAGTTTGCTATATGAAGTGTTTCGCTAACACGTCGCTCAAGCAAAGTGAATTTTTTATGTGTAGAAAAGTATAAAATAGTAAATAGTATCTAAGTTATTTGACTATAATCAAAATATAAAAGCTAAAAACTATATCAATTTCCAAGGAAATATGTATAATAAGAATTACTACTTAAAAAATGCCCCAAAAAGTAATATAATTACTGTATGACTACATAAGCTTAGGAGGATAGAAATGGCAAAAAAAAAAAAGGTTAAGAAAAGTGTCTTAGTGGCTATATCTATAGTTGCATTTTTTATAATATATGGTCTCGCTTTTTATGCAGGTACATATTTAGATAATAAAGATAAGCCTAAAATAGAAGTTAAAGAAGACGAAGAGATAGATGATAGACCACTTATGAAGCAATTAAGTAGCAAGAAAAAGATTTATATGTCTAATGAAGAAATAGAAAATATAAAAGTAGATGAAACTTATTGGGATGAAGTAAAATATGAACTTACTAAATTTTCGCAGGTAAGGAAATCAGAGAAATTTACACCAATATATACAGGATATTCTGATGATGGAGTAAGATTTTCAACAGATTTAAATCTTTTTAGAATATATACTGTAAATCAAGAAGTATATTATAAAATACCAGTATCTGAAAAAACACAATTCGAAAAAGCTTTAAATGGGAGTATATATACATCTTTTGATTTTGTGAAAAAGTATAAAACATGGAAAAGTGTAAATGTATCTTATAATAATCAAAAGAAAACAATACATAAATGGAAATATGATGATTTAGCATACAAAATGTCATCAAAAAGAATTGTTGGTAAAATACAACCAGAAAAGAATAAAGAAAGAAGTAAGTATAACTTTACTATAGATATACAGGGAGATAACTACACTTTAAAAGTAGAAACAATGGGTAAAGACTATGTAAAGATATCATCAGATAAGGGAGAAGCTTACTATGAAGTATCTGTAATATTATATGATTATTTAAGAGAAATGATATTTAAATTACCATCAGATTCTGATGATTCAGAATAAATATAAAAAATGGAGCAATCTAATAGTAAGATTAGCTCCATTTTTTATTAAAACATATAATAAATATTATTTTTCTTCAACTAAAGCTTCAGCAACTTTGAATATAGGACCAGCCCCAGCTGTTATAACCAAGTCATTATTTTGAACGTGTTTTATTAAATACTCAGTTATATCTTCAAAAGTACTTATATAAGTTGCATCTACATGATTTTGATATAACTTTTCAACTAAATCTTTAGCATGTATATCCCCAGGATCATTTTCTCTAGCAGCATAAATATCAGTTATAATAACTTTATCAGCAGAGTAGAATGCTTCAGCAAATTCATTTAATAAAGCTTTTGTTCTAGTATAAGTATGAGGTTGGAATATACACCATAAATTTGATTTCTTTAATTTTTTAGCAGCAGATAAAGTTGCCTTTAACTCTGTTGGATGGTGAGCATAATCATCAACAACTAAAGCACCATTGTAGCTACCCTTAACTTCAAATCTTCTACCAACTCCATTATAAGATTTTATATTTTTTCTTATAACTTCTAAATCAATATTAGAAACGAATGAAGCAAGTATTGCAGCACTGGCATTATATATATTGTGTATTCCAGGAACAGAAAGCTCAAATCTACCTAGATTTTTTCCATTAAAGCTTAAGTTAAACATTCCGTATCCATTTTCATTAAATTCTATATTTGAAATTACAGCGTCATTAGAGTTATTAGTACCATATTTAATTATAGTAGCTTTTACATCATATAATATATCTTCTGTATTTTCGTCATCACCATTTATTATAAAATATCCGTTTTTAGGAAGAAGTTTTCCAAACTTGTTGAAAGAAGCTTTTATTTCATCTATACCAGAGAAATAATCAAGATGATCTTCTTCTATGTTTAAAACTATAGATATTTTTGGATTGAAGTTAAGAAAACTATCAACATACTCACATGCTTCTGTTATAAAGTTATCTGACTTACCTATTTTGACATTACCACCTATAACACTTAAATTACCACCAACTAATATAGTAGGATCTAAATTAGCGTATTCGAATATAGTAGACAGCATAGAAGTTGTTGAAGTTTTACCATGAGTTCCAGATACTGCTATCGAATTTTTATATTCCCTCATTATTTGACCTAAGAAAGCCGCTCTATCCATAGTAAGTTTATTTTTTTCTTTAGTAGCTATCATTTCAGGATTATCTTCATGAACAGCTGCAGTATAAACAACCATATCTACATCATCAGATATATGTTCTTTATTATGGCCGATAAATATTTTAGCACCTTGATTTCTTAGCTTATCTAAAAGATATGATTTGTTCATATCTGAACCAGAAACTTGATAACCTTTATTAATACAAATTTCTGCTAAAGCACTCATGCTAATACCGCCAATCCCTATAAAATGTATCTTCATAACAAAACCACCTTTCTTTATCAATTAAGTTCTACAATATGAACTATATTTGTGGTATAATATTACAATGTTCAATATTATTTTATAATAAATATACATATACTATATATATAACATATATTTAAAAACTAAATAAACATAACTATTATTATATCATAATAAAAATAGTTGTGCATTACTTAGTTTAGGAGGTAAAACTAATGAAATTTAAAAGAACGGAAAGAATAGGAGCTATAGTTAAAATACTATCCGATAATCCAAATAAAATATTTACATTAAGCCATTTTACGAATCAATTTAATGCAGCTAAGTCAACAATAAGCGAAGATTTATTAGTCGTAAAAAACGTATTTGAAAAACTAGAGTTAGGTAAAGTTATAACAATATCTGGAGCAGCGGGTGGAGTAAAATATATACCGAAAACATCTAAAGCTGAAAATGAAGAATTCTTACTAGATTTATGCGAAAAAATAAGTGATACGTCAAGAATTCTATCTGGAGGATTTCTATACCTAATCGATTTAATATATAATCCTACAATAGTATCAAAAATAGGAAAAATAATGGCCTCAAACATAGATTATGCAGAAGCAGATTATGTTGTTACAATGGAAACTAAGGGAATTCCAATGGCACTTATGACAGCAAAGGCTATGAACTTACCGCTTGTTATAATAAGAAAAGATATAAAAGTATCAGAAGGTCCGACTATTAGTATGACATATGTAAGAGGAAATACATCAAAAGTTGAAAGTATGAGTTTACCTAGAAAAGCTCTAAAACCAGATAGTAAAGTTATAATAATCGATGACTTTATGAGAGGTGGAGGAACTATAAAAGGTATGATAGACCTTATGAATGAATTTGGAGCAGAAGTTGTTGGAACGGGAGTATTTATATCGACAACTCAGCCAGAAGAAAAAATGGTTAAAAATTATATATCACTAATAGAATTAGATGTTCAAGGAGATGAAATATCAGTAAAGCCAAACTTAAAAACATTTAAGGATGAATATAAAAATGAAGATTATGAAGAAAACTATGATTTAGAAGATTTACTAGATGATGAAGATTAGGAATAAAATAAAAAGTATATAAAAAAATTAAAAAATAAGAAGGATATTTTAAAATAAGCTAGAATTATTAATTAAAAGACTAGATAGAGAAATAAATATATTATTAAAGATTATATTTTGTCAAAATTAAAGGGGGATATTTAGAGATGAAGATAACTGACGTAAGAGTAAGAAAAATAACAGATGAGGGTAAAATGAAATGTATAGTTTCATTAACTTTTGATAACCTATTTGTAGTACATGACATAAAGGTTATAGAAGGTCATAATGGATTATTTATAGCGATGCCAAGCAGAAAAGTAGGAGAAGGAAACTTTAGAGATATAGCTCATCCTATAAATGCTGAAATGAGACAAGTATTAGAAGATGCAGTACTAAAAGCTTATCATGAAGCAGTAGCTCAATTAGAAGTTGCAGCTGAATAATTTTCAGTAAAAGATATATTTATAACAATAGTAAGGATATATCGTTGGAAAAATGAGATAATTGAATTTTTGTTGAAATTAAATTATAAAAGAATGTATATAAATTGTTAAGAGTCGAACTTTCGGCTCTTTTTTTGTTGTTAAAGTCAGTAAACTTTGTTTAAATGTATACTTTTTTGTAAAAAAGTGATATATTAGTTAGTAGAAATGAATAACATTGAATACTAATATGTAATTTTACATATTATACATATATAGGAAAATAATTAATGAATGGAGTGGGGACATGAATTTTAAAGCGATAATTCTTGCTGCAGGTAAAGGAACAAGAATGAAGTCTAAATATCCAAAGGTTGTACATAAAGTATGTGGTAAAGAGATGGTGAACCACGTAATAAGCGTTTCAAAAAAATCAGGGGTTAATGATATAGTTGCAATCTTAGGTCATGAATCTGATGTAGTAAAAGAAAAATTACCTAAAGACACTATGATAGCAATGCAAACAGAGCAATTAGGAACAGGTCATGCAGTAATGATGGCTAAAGAATATATAAATGATAATGATACTATAGTTGTACTTTGTGGAGATACACCTTTAGTAAAAGAAGAAACATTAAAACGATTATTCGATTATCATATAGAACATGGATATCATGCTACAGTTCTTACAACTATAGTAGATAATCCAACTGGATACGGAAGAATAATAAGAGATGAAAATAAAGACTTACTTAAGATAGTAGAGCAAAAAGATGCAAATGAAGAAGAAAAGAAAGCAAAGGAAATAAATTCAGGAATATATTGCTTCAATGGAAAATCATTAAGAGAAAGTCTTGACTTATTAGATAATAACAATGCTCAAGGTGAATACTACCTAACAGACACAATCAAAATAATGAGAGATAAAGGTCAAAAGGTAGGAGCTTTCAATGGTTCTACAATAGAAGAATTAATGGGTGTTAACTCAAGAGTTGAATTGTCAAAAGCAGAAGAAATAATGAGAAGAAGAATAAATGAGTCTCATATGGTAAATGGTGTAACAATAATAGATGTTAACTCAACTTATATAGAAGCAGATGTAGAAATAGGAAATGATACTATAGTATATCCTGGAGCAATGCTTAGAGGAAATACTAAAATAGGAACAAACTGTGTAATAGGAATGAATTCGAGTATAACAAATTCTCAAATAGGAAATGCTACAGAAGTACAAAGCTCAACAATAGTAGATAGTACTGTTGGAGAAAATACTACAGTAGGACCATATGCATACTTAAGACCAAATAGTAATATAGGAAATAACGTTAAAATAGGAGATTTCGTAGAAGTTAAAAATGCTACTATAGAAGATAACTCTAAAGCATCACACTTATCATATATAGGAGATGCACACGTTGGTAAGAATGTAAATATAGGATGTGGAGTAGTATTTGTGAACTACGATGGCAAGAATAAATTTAAAACAACAGTTAAAGATGGAGCATTTATAGGATCAAACTCTAACTTAGTTGCACCAGTTACTGTAGAAGAAAAAGGATACATTGCTACAGGATCAACTATAACTAATAATGTTCCACAAGGAGCATTAGCAGTAGCTAGAGAAAGACAAGTGATAAAAGAAGGTTGGGTAGCAAAAAAAGAAGAAATAGACAATAATAATTAGACACTAAATAGCTTATTATTTAAGGCAAAGTGCCTAAATTTTAATAAATAAATTGTTTTTAAAGTTTTGGGAGGAAACAAATGAATACTAGCGGAAGTGAAATCAAAATACTTGCAGGTAATTCATCTAAAGAATTAGCTCAGAAAATAGCTGATTACATAGGAGTACCTTTAGCAGATTGTGAAGTAGGTACATTTAGTGATGGTGAGATATCTGTAAACATTAATGAAACAGTAAGAGGATGCGATGTTTTCGTAGTTCAATCAACTAATAGTCCAGTAAATGAAAACTTAATGGAATTATTAATAATGATAGATGCATTAAAAAGAGCATCGGCAGGAAGAATAACAGCAGTTATTCCTTACTACGGATATGCAAGACAAGATAGAAAAGCTAAGGCAAGAGATCCAATCACAGCTAAATTAGTTGCAAACTTAATAACAGCAGCAGGAGCAGATAGAGTTTTAACTATGGATTTACATGCTGCACAAATACAAGGATATTTTGATATACCACTAGATCATTTACAAGGTGGTAAAATATTAGCTAATTACTTTAATGAAAAGAAAATAGAAGACTTAGTAGTAGTTTCTCCTGACTTAGGAAGTGTTACAAGATCTAGACAGTTTGCTAATGGATTAGATGGAGATGTTCCTCTAGCTATAATAGACAAAAGAAGACCAAAAGCTAATGTATGTGAAATAATGAACATAATAGGCGACGTTAAAGATAAAAATGTTATATTATTAGATGATATGATAGATACTGCAGGAACAATATGTAATGCTGCTAATGCTCTTAAAGAATTTGGTGCTAAGGAAGTTTATGCTTGTTGTACACATGCTGTATTATCAGGTCCGGCTATAGAAAGAATAGAAGCTTCTGCTATAAGTGAGTTAATAGTTTTAGATACTATACAACTTTCTGATGAAAAGAAGATAGATAAGATACAAGTTAAATCAGTTGCTCCATTATTTGGAGATACAATAAAGAAGATATTTTCTAACGAATCTGTTAGTAAATTATTTTAATTAGATAAATTGTCAATATAAGTGCAATACTTTATGATATATTTATGTTGAAGTAAAGACCTCTACAGGTGTTTTTTATCCAAAACACCTGTAGAGGTCTATTATTTATTCAATTTTAGGTCTTACACTTAATATGATAATTCATAATGCTAGGAATATTTATGAAAAATATGGTTATAAAATAAAGTAGATTCGATAATATAAAATTATAAAGTAAGTTGTGAGAAAATAAGCCATATGATGAGGAGAATAAATGTGAACATATTTGACTTATTAAAAAAATCAATTGAATTAGACGCATCAGATATACATATAACAGTAAATAGCACCCCTATAGCTAGAGTAAAAGGTTCTTTTGTAAACTTATCAGAAACGGTACTAACAAAAGAACATACACAAGTTATGACAAGAGAAATAGCAGGAGAAAAGAACTTTAAAAGAATAGAAGAAGATGGAGAATGTGACTTTTCAGTTTCAATAGAATCTGGAGAAAGATTCAGGGTAAATGCATACAAACAAAAAGGTAACTTTGCAATAGCCATAAGAACAATAACTTCATATATACCGGACTTTGATACATTAGGACTTCCACAAGTTCTAAAAACATTCACAGAAAAACATAAAGGATTAGTACTTGTAACAGGACCAACAGGAAGTGGCAAAAGTACAACTTTAGCAAGTTTAATAGATATAATAAATAAAAATCAACAAAAACATATAATAACACTAGAAGACCCAATAGAATATGTACACCAACACAAGAAAAGCTTAGTAAATCAAAGAGAAATAGGGCAAGATACAGAAAGTTTTAACTCTGCATTAAGAGCAATACTTCGTCAAGACCCAGATGTAATACTTGTAGGGGAGATGCGTGACCCTGAAACTATATCAATAGCATTAACTGCTGCTGAAACTGGTCACTTAGTTTTCTCAACTCTACATACAGTTGGAGCAGCAAAAACTATAGACAGAATAGTTGATATGTTCCCATCAGAGCAACAACAACAAGTTAGAACTCAGTTATCAACTGTTTGTGAAGGGATTGTATCTCAACAGCTTATAAAAACTATAGATGGAAGAAAAAGGGTTGCAGCATTAGAGGTAATGGTAGCAAATATAGCTATAAGAAACCTTATAAGAGATAATAAGACTTATCAAATACAAAATATAATACAAACAGGAAGTAAGCAAGGAATGCAGTCTATGGACCAAGAGCTAGTTAACTTATATAGAAGAGGTCTTATATCTAGAGATAGTGTATTAAGTAGATGTACTGACTATGAGTTTACTAGTAGATTAGTAGGAGAAAGATATTAATTATGTACATATACTTTGCAATAGTATTATTTATAATGGGGGCATCAATAGGTAGTTTTTTTAATGTATGTATTTACAGAATACCAAATAAAGAATCAGTAGTTAATCCACCATCACACTGTTACAGATGTAACAATAGATTAAAACCATTAGACCTAGTGCCAATATTAAGCTGGACTTTGTTAAGAGGTAAATGTAAATATTGTGGACAAAAGATAAGTCCAAGATATGCTTTAGTGGAGTTATTAACAGGAATATTGTTTGTATTAGTGTATAATGTTTATGGTTTAAAAATAATAACTCTATATTATTTATTATTAGTATCATTATTAGTAATAATAACATTTATAGATTTAGACCATTATATAATACCTGATGAACTTGTAATATTCGGTTCAGTATGAGCGGTAATCTTCAATATATTAGGACAAGGAATAAGCATAAAAGATAGCTTATTAGGAGGACTAATATGTGGAGGAGGAATGTTAATTTTAATATATCTAATAGAGCTTATAATTAAAAAGGAAGTTATGGGTGGTGGTGATATAAAGTTATTCTGTATGATAGGATTATTTTTAGGAATAAAATTAGGATTACTTACAATACTTCTAAGTATTTATATTGGAGCTATTTATGGAATTGCTATTATAATATATAGCAAGATTAAGAAAAAAGAATTTAACTCAATGATACCTTATGGACCGTTCATATCTTTGGGGGCGTTGATAAGTATTTTATATAGTACAAATATAATAAACAGGTATATTGAATTATTCTAATATATCAGTTTTTATTGTATAATTAAAATTCAAAAACTATAATCTATAATTAATGGTTAAGTTTACTTATACATTAAAACCTCATTTCACATGAAAGGAGGTAAAGTATATGGTACAAATAACTTTGGGGTTTGTTATTTTATATGGATTAATAAAATTCGTAGATTTAATAACAAGATTAATTGACTCGATTTTAAAATTAAAAGAGTATTTACATAAACTAAAAAATCACCCTGATGGCAGTCAGAGTGATTCCGTAAAACAACAAAAAATTATTTAAGGAAACTCTACTCTATTGTACATAGATTATAGTTTCTTTTTGTAACTTTAGTGTTAATTATATTATAGTATAAAAAATATTAAAATAAACATATTTTAAATTATAAAATATTTAAAATAAAACTTATATATGATTACAAAAAATACATGAAGTCAATAATATTAGTAACCTACTACTATTATTAAACTTATGATATATATAATACTAATTGCCATAATAACGTCATATATTTGTAACAATCAAATTTATAAAATTTGTGATGAACTAATAAAAACAAAATCAAATACAATAATAATTTATATCCTAATGATTTTATCAATGGTTCTAATTTATCAAAAGTACGGAATAACACAACAATCAATAAAATATTTAGCGTTAATACCATTTATAATCATAATTTCAATAATAGACTATCATACAACATACATATATGATATAACAGTACTTAGTGGTATAATAATTCAAGGTGGAATATTTTTAATATCACCAGATGCTAAAACATACATAATAGCACTATTAATAGGAATTATAATACCATACATATTAGCTAAAATAACTAAAGGATTAGGTGAAGGGGACATAGGTCTTTATGGCTTATGTTGTTTTGCGTTAGGTAAAAATTATTCAATATATCTAATATTCTTATCCTTTATATTAGCATCAATATACTGCGTGTATATACTTTTAACAAAAAGTGATAAAATAAGAAAAATACCATTTGCACCATTTATATCACTAGCAACAATTTTAATAATACTAACAAATTTTGATATACTTAACTTTTGGTTTAACATAATAAGTAATTAAGGAGGAATACTATGTACGTAGTAGTAGGTCTAGGTAACCCTGGAAAACAATATGAAAATACAAGACATAATGTAGGATTTAATGTTATAGATATTTTAGCGAAGGAATATGGCATATCTGTGACGAAAATAAAACACAAGGCACTAATAGGAGAAGGAAGAATAGGTTCGGAAAAAGTTCTTTTAGTTAAGCCACAAACATATATGAATTTAAGTGGTGAAACATTAATAGATATATATAAGTACTATAAAGTTGACTTGGACAATATAATAGTAATATATGATGATATAGACTTAGATGTTGGAAAATTAAGAATAAGAAAAAAGGGAAGTGCAGGAACTCATAATGGTATGAGATCTATAGTAAAATGTTTAGGATCTGGAGACTTCCCAAGAGTAAGAGTTGGAGTTTCAAAGCCTATGAAAGGACAAGATTTAGCTGATTTTGTACTTTCTAGATTTAGAAAAGAAGAACAAGCTGACTTAGAAATAGGTCTTGAAAAAGCTTATAAAGCAGTAGAAGCTATGATAAAGGAAAATGTAGACATTGCTATGAATAAATATAATGGATAATGAGAGGGGATTTTAATATGAATGACATATTTGTATACCCTTTGCAAAACTCAAAAGAATATAAAAATATAATAAATTGTATAAATAATAATAAAGGCTCATTATTAATTAATGGCCTTTTAGCAGTACAAAAACCACATATAGTTTACTCTATGTATAGGGATTTAAATAGACAAACTATTTTTATAACAAATAGTGATTTAGAAGCCAAAAAAGTTTATGATGATTTAAGTTTTTATATTAAAGATAAGGTAGAATATCTTGGATTCCAAGATATCTTATTTTATAATTTGGATGCAAAGGACAGAAGTGAAGAAGCGAAAAGATTAAAAGTATTATTAAAGCTAGCTAATGGAGAAGATATAATTTTAGTAACCTCTATAGAATCTATTATGAAAAAATACATACCAAAGGAAATACTATTAAAAAATATATACACTTACAAAGTCGGTGATGTATTAAAATTAGATAATCTAAGTGAAACCTTAGTAAACTTAGGTTATGAGAGAGTTTCAAAAATAGAGGGATTTGGTCAATTTAGCATAAGGGGTGGAATAATAGATATATTCTCTCTAGAATACAATAATCCTATTCGTATGGAATTATTTGATGATGAAATAGATTCTATACGAACTTTTGATGTTTTCTCACAAAAATCTATAGAGAAAATAAATCAATTTTCTATAACACCATCAAGAGAGTTTATATACCCTGAAAATGTAAAAGATGCTATAGATAAAATAAAAAAAGATACAGGAAAGAACACTAATGAGGATGTATTTTTAAATATAGATAATATAAATAGTAAAACTTATTTCCAAGGTATAGAAAATTATATTGATTATTTATATCCTGATGAAAATAAAAGTATTTTTACTTACCTAAAAGAAAATGCTATAGTATTCTTTAGTGATATAAGCAAGACTAAAGAAAGATGTGAAAATTATTTAAATGAATTTAAAGAAAATTATAAATTAAACCTTGAAAGAGGTTTAGCTATAAAAAATCAAGCGAAACTATTATATACATATAGTGATATAGATTTTTTATCAGATGGCAGAAAGTTAGTATTAAATACACTTTTACCAAAGCCTATAAATGATTTTAATGTAAAGTCTATAGTAAATTTTGATTCTAGAGAAGTTCCAACGTTCAATGCGAAGGTAGATATTTTGGTAGAAGAATTAAATAGATTAAAATATAATGGATATAAAATAGTACTTGCTACTAACACATATGATAGAGCAAAAAAATTACACGCAGACTTATTAGATTTAGGTTTAGAATCAACTATATCTAAAGATAGAAATGTGGAGATAAAGTCTTCTCAAATAGTGATTGTACCTGCTCGTATAACTAGTGGATTTGAGTATAAGTCAATAAAATTTGTAGTAATTACAGATAATGAAATGATAGGGGTTCACAAGAGAACTTCAACCTCTAAATCTAAGAATCATAAAAAAGGTAAGAAAATAGAGTCATTTTTAGATTTAAATATAGGTGATTATGTAGTCCATGAAAACAGTGGAATTGGTAGATATACTGGTATTGAACAAATAACTGTAAACAACATAAAAAAAGACTACATGAAGTTAGTTTATCAAGGTGGAGATAATCTATATGTACCTATAGACCAAATGGATAAAGTACAAAAATATATTGGTGTAGAAGAAGATAAAGTTAAATTAAATAAACTAGGAACTAATGAATGGACAAAAGCTAAGGCTAAAGTAAAAAAAGAAATAGAGGATATGACTAAGGAGCTTATAGAGCTTTATGCTAAGCGTGAGAAAGTAAAAGGATATGAGTTCTCTAAAGATACTCCTTGGCAAGGCGAGTTTGAATCATTATTCCCACATCAAGAAACAGATGATCAATTAAGAGCAATTGAAGAAACTAAAAAAGACATGGAATCAGATAAGGTAATGGATAGACTTATATGTGGAGACGTTGGATATGGTAAAACAGAAGTAGCTATAAGAGCAGTATTTAAAGCTTGTATGGATCAAAAACAAGTAGCTGTATTAGTTCCAACAACTATATTAGCTCAACAACATTATAATACTTTTAAAGAAAGATTTGAAAACTATCCAATAAGGGTTGAAGTATTAAGTAGATTTAAAACACCTAAACAGCAAAAACAAATTATAGAAGATGCTAAGAAAGGCTTGGTTGATGTTTTAATAGGAACTCATAGAATAATATCTAAAGATATAAATATGCCTAACTTAGGTTTAGTTGTAATAGATGAAGAGCAAAGATTTGGAGTAAAACATAAAGAGTCATTAAAGAAAATTAAGTCTACTGTAGATGTACTTACATTATCTGCAACACCTATACCAAGAACACTTCATATGTCGCTTAGTGGAATAAGAGATATGAGTGTTATAGAAGAGCCACCACAAGAAAGGCATCCAGTAATTACTTATGTTACAGAAGCTAAGGAAAGTATAATTCAAGATGAAATAGAAAGAGAACTAGGTAGAGGTGGACAGGTATTCTTTGTATATAATAGAGTTGAACGTATTGAAGAAATGGCAAGTATGATTCAAAAATTAGTACCAGATGCAAAAGTTGCTATCGCTCATGGTAGAATGACATCAAAAGACCTTGAAAATATAATATTAGGATTTTTAAATAAAGAATTTAATGTATTAGTATGTACGACTATTATAGAAACTGGTATGGATATATCAAATGCCAACACAATGATAATTTATGATGCAGATAAAATGGGTCTAGCTCAACTTTATCAATTAAGAGGTAGGGTTGGAAGAAGTACCAGACAAGGTTATGCATACTTAATGTATGAAAAAGACAAGTCACTTAGTGAAATAGCAGAAAAGAGGTTAAAAGCTATAAGGGAGTTTACTGAGTTTGGGTCAGGTTTTAAAATAGCAATGAGAGACCTTGAAATAAGAGGTGCTGGAAATATACTAGGTTCACAACAACATGGTCATATGGCAGTAATTGGATATGATTTATATGTAAAAATGTTAAATGAAGCAATAAAGAAAGTTAAAGGTGAAGTTGTTTCAGAAGATATAGATGTAGAAATAGATTTAAGTGTGAATGCTTATATACCAGATAATTATATAACTGATGAGTTAATTAAGATAGAAATGTATAAAAAAATAGCATCTATAGAAAATAAAGAGGATATGTATGAAGTTCAAGAAGAATTAGAAGATAGATTCTCAGATATACCTAAATCTGTTGAGACTCTACTAAAAATAGCATACATAAAAACACTATGTAAAAAGTTAAAAATAGAAAAAATAAGACAAATTAAGGATGAAATATTATTAACTCCTTTAACTAGATATAAAACAAAAGAAAAAATATGTTATAATATAGTTAATGAGTTAGAAGAATTATTAGAAAATATGTGTAATTTAAAATCAAACTAAAAATAAGAAAGGGTGTTTAAATTTGAATAAAATAATAGCATTAACTTTATCATCTTTATTGTGCATATCAGCAGTAGGTTGTAGTAGTAAAGTAAATGACACTGATATTGTAGCGACAGTAAATGGAAGTAAAATAACATCAAAGCAATTTGAATCAACATTAGCTTTATACAAGGAATCTTTAGAATCGATGTATGGAAGTACTATATGGGATACTGAAGTTGAAGATGGAGTAAAGTATAAAGATAAATTTAAAGATATAATGCTGGATCAAATGATAGATATAGAAGCAGTATGCGAACAAGCTAGAAAAGATAAATTAGTTCCATCAAAAGAAGAAGTAGATAAAGCTTTCGAGGAATTAAAGAAAAATATAGATGAAGATGAAGAGTATAAAAAGAAATTAGAAGGTTTAGGTATAGATGATGCATATCTTAGATCGCAACAAGAACAAGATTTAATAATGCAAAAGTATAAAGAAAATTTTGATAAAAACCTTAAAATATCAGATGAAGAAATGAAAAAATATTATGAAGAGAATAAGAAAGATTATTATAAAGATGAAGTAAAAGCATCTCATATACTTATATCTACTGTAGATGAAAATGGGAAGAAACTTTCTGAAGCTAAGAAAAAAGAAGCTAAAAAGAAAGCAGAAGAAGTACTTAAAAAAGCTAAAAGCGGAGTAGAATTTTCAGAACTTGCAAAAGAATACTCTGATGATACAGGATCTGCATCTCAAGGCGGAGATTTAGGATATTTTACAAAAGGAAAAATGGTTAAACCATTTGAAGAAGCAGCATTTAACTTAAAAGTAGGAGAAATATCTGACATAGTAGAATCTCAATTTGGATATCATATAATAAAAGTTTATGATAAAGTAGATGAACAGCTTCCATTTGATGAAGTTAAAGATGAGATAAAAACTACTTTAACAGAAAATAAATATATAGCAAGTATAGAAGAAATATCAAAAAAAGCTAAAGTAGAAAAAAATGAATCTGTAATAAAGAAAGTTAAATTTTAATTTTAAAAAGCTATGTATAGTAATACATAGCTTTTTTTGCATATTTTTCTTAGCGATGGTAAAAATAAGGTTAAAGTTACTAACTGGAGGGATAATTAAAATGAGAGCAACTGGAATAGTTAGAAGAATAGATGACCTTGGAAGAGTTGTTATTCCTAAAGAGATAAGAAAAACTTTACGTATAAGAGAAGGAGATCCTTTAGAAATATTTACAGCTAAAGATGGTGAGGTAATCTTAAAGAAATATTCACCTATAGGTGAATTAAATGAATTTTCTCAAGAATATGCAGAAACTTTAGGTGAAACATTAGGATGTGGAGTAGTAGTTACTGACTTAGATTCAATAATAGCAGTTTCTAAGCTTCCTAAAAAAGACTATAAAGAAAAGAGCATAAGTAATGATTTAGAACAACTAATAGAAAACAGAGAATCAAAAGCATTTAAAGATAGTAAATTAGTCCAGCTACATAAGGATGATGCTATGGAGTATACACATCAAATAATTATGCCTATAGTAAGTTCATCAGGAGATTGTATAGGATCTATAATTTTAGTCTCAAAAGAGTCAGAAATGCTATCTGAATCTGATGAAAAAATACTTAAAATAGCGGCTAATTTCTTAGGTAAACAAGTTCAATAAAACGTAAAAAAGACCCTTATAGGGTTTTTTTTATATATTAAGGGATTATAAGTTATCTGGTTTGTGGATAAATTATAATCCCAACTGCTAATGATTTGAGCAATGGATATATCCGAAGCGGTAGCAAGGATATATCGTTGGCGACATGAGCAAAGCTAATTTTTTTATTTATGATAAAGTTTAATTAAAGTATATTTACAACTTTTGATTCACAATAATATATTTAGAAAACTAAAAAATCTTATTTTAAAAATAGGTAATAAAATATAATTCAAACAATATTATAAAAGTAAAACTTATTTATATTGTTTTTGGGATTTTTGGTAATATGTTGAATGTCATATTGAATATATGATATATTAAAGTTTGTTATATAAATAATTTGGAGGGAAAGTTATGGGTAGTGTTAAAACAAAAGACTCATTTTTAAAAGGAGCTTTTATACTTGGAATGGCAGGTATTTTAGTTAAAATAATGGGTGCATTTTTCAGAATACCACTAGGAAACCTTATAGGGGCTGAAGGTATGGCTTATTATCAAGCTGCGTACCCAGTTTATACTTTATTTCTAACTTTAGCTACAGCAGGGTTCCCTACTGCACTTGCTAAGTTAGTTTCAGAAAAAAATGCAATAGGAGATCACAAAGGATCTCATAAGATATTTAAAGTATCGTATACAGTGTTATTTATGACTGGAATAATAGCATTTTTAATATTCTTCTTTGGAGCAGATTACATAGTAAATGATTTAATGAAGAACCCAGGTGCAAAAAGTGCAATGCTAGCAATAGCTCCAGCTCTTATATTTGTTCCACTTATGTCTTCATATAGAGGATATTTCCAAGGGCAAAGAGATATGAATAAGATTGCTATATCTCAAATAGTAGAGCAATTTTTTAGAGTTATTTTAGGTATTAGTTTAGCATATTTTTTAATGCAAAAATCAGGGCCAAAAATGGGAGCAGCAGGTGCCATAATGGGTGCAACTATAGGTGCAGTAGCTTCTATATCATATTTAATATTTGTTTATTTTAGAGGTAGTAAACAACGTAAAATAGATATAAAAAATAGTAAACATTTTAAAGATGAAAGTGTTGGAAGAATACTTAAGAAACTTTTAGTTGTTGCAATACCTATAACAATAGGTGCATCTGTAATGCCATTAGTAAATATGATAGATAACGTAATAGTTATAGATAGACTTATGGTTGCAGGATATACACATACACAAGCTTTAAAAATGTTTGGTCAGTTAACGGGTATGGCGATGTCTATAGTAAACTTACCATCTGTTATAACAGTTGCTATGAGTATGAGTCTAGTGCCAACTATATCAGAAGCTTTTGCTTTAGGAAATAAAGTTAAAGCTAGAAAAGACACAAAAAGTGCAATAAAAGTAACTTTACTTATAGTTTTACCATGCGCATTTGGTATGGCTTCACTTGCAGCACCTATAATGCAATTATTATTTCCAAAAGAACCAACAAGTGTAGGAACTATACTTTTATTTCTTACGCCTTGTGTAGTATTCTTAGGATTAATACAATCTATGAACGGTATACTTCAAGGTATGGGTAAACCTATGATACCTGTTATTGCTTTAGTTATAGGTATGGTATTTAAAGTTTGTATAAGTTATACATTAACTGCAATACCATCAATAAATGTATTAGGTTCTGCCATAGGTACAGTATCTGCATATTTTATAGCTGTTTTAATAGAACTGTCTTATATAAAGAAAATTATGAGAGTAAGGTTCCCAGTTAAAGAATTTGTTATAAGACCATTAATAACAGTTACAACTATGTTTATAACAGTTAAATTAAGTTATGCTTTTATAGCAGGATTAATTGGTGGAAAAATAGCAACTTTAATATCTATAGCTATAGGTGGAATAGTATATGGATTAGTTTTAATAAGTATAGGTGGAATCAAAAAAGAAGAGATACTTACTATGCCTAAAGGAAATAAAATCTATAGAGTGCTTAGAAAATTAAAACTTATGAAGTAATAAATAGAATATATATACAAATAAAGGAAATACTTATAAATAGCTAATTTCCTTTATTTATTTAAAAAAATGAATTTATAATAAGAAAACAAAAGAGGAGTGACAAAATGTCTAAAATAAGTATTGTAGGACTTGGGCCAGGAGAATATTCTCTTATAAGCCAAGGTGCATTAGATGCTCTACATTCAAGTTGTAGAATATATCTAAGAACAGAAAAGCACCCAATTGTAAATAAACTTAAAGAAACTATAAAATACACTTCTCTAGATCATTTTTATGATAGTGAAGAAAATTTTGAGGACGTTTATTATAAAATTTCTAAACATATTGTGGAACTAGCTAAAGAAGGTGATTTGGTTTACGCAGTTCCAGGACATCCTAGGGTAGCAGAGAAAACAGTAGGAATAATAGAATCTATGGCCAAAGAAAACAATATAGAGGTTGAGACAATAGCTTCTATGAGCTTTGTAGATGCAATGTTTAACTATTTAGCAGTAGATCCAGCGGAAGGATTTAAATTAATAGATGCATTTGAAATAGAAAATTCATATATAGATACAAATACTAATATGATTATAACTCAAATATATGACCAGTTTATAGCATCGAATATAAAATTAAAGCTTATGGAATATTATGATTATGATCAAGAAGTATGTATAGTAAATGGCGCAGGTGTTAAGAATTTAGAGAGTAAGAAATATGTACCTCTGTATGAATTGGATAGAAGTGAAAATTTATTTAATTATTTAACTAGTTTATATATACCAAAAAGTTCTAAAAAGATGTATAATACAGTATATGATTTAGAAACTATAATGAATACTTTAAGAGGTGAAAATGGATGTGATTGGGATAAAAAACAAACACATGAATCTCTAAAGAAGTATGTTATAGAAGAAGCATATGAGCTTTGTCAAGCTATTGATAATGATGATATCGATGAAATGATAGAAGAGCTTGGGGATATCCTTCTACAGGTAGTATTCCACTGTCAAATAGGAAAAGAGGAAGGCTATTTTGACCTAAAGGAAGTAGTAAATGGAATTTGTACAAAACTTATTAATAGACATCCGCATGTTTTCAATAATATTGATTTAGATATGACTCAATTTGAGAAAACTTGGGAAGAATTAAAAAGAGATGAAAAAGGTGAAACTAGTATAACTTCTGGCTTAAAAAGGATTCCAAGTTATTTACCCGCACTTATAAAAGCTGAAAAAATTCAATATAAAGCAGCACTTATAGGGTTTGATTGGGAAGATATAAAAGATGTATTTGAAAAAATTGATGAAGAATACAAAGAACTACTTGACGAATGTAAACAAGGAAATATAAAATACATAAAGGAAGAACTAGGAGATTTATTGTTCTCAATAGTAAATTTAGCTAGATTCTTGCATATAGATTCAGAAGAGGCATTGAACCTTACAAATCAAAAATTCATAAATAGATTTGAATTTATGGAAGAAAATGCGTCTAAACTACATAAAAAATTAGAAGATTTGACGCTTGATCAAATGGAAGAACTTTGGCAAAGTGCTAAGGAAAGCAAATTTTAAAAATTAAAAGGAAATTTGTCAAAAATCTAGAATTTATAGTTATAAAAATTATGATTCTATATTATAAATATTTTAGGAGGTATAACCGTCGTGAATAAAGCAGAATTAGTATCAAAGATGGCAGAAAAAAGTGAATTAACTAAGAAGGAAGCAGAGGCTGCATTAAATGCATTTATGAAATCTGTTGAAGAAGCATTAGTAGAAGGAGATAAAGTTCAATTAGTTGGATTTGGAACATTCGAAACTAGAGAAAGAGCTGCTAGACAAGGAAGAAACCCTAGAAATCCTGAAGAAGTTATAGAAATACCAGCTTCTAAAGCGCCAGTTTTCAAAGCAGGAAAAGGGTTAAAAGATATAATAAACGGATAATTAAAATGATTAAGTGTGGGAGTATATACCACACTTTTTCTGTATATAAAGGAGGCGTATTTATGAGATTAGATAAATTTCTAAAAGTATCAAGAATAATAAAGAGGAGAACAGTTGCAAAAGAAGCTTGTGATAAGGGGATAGTTACTATAAATGGAAAAGTAGCAAAATCTTCATCAGAGGTTAATATCGGAGATTTATTAGAAATACAATTTGGGGAAAAGAGGATGAAGTTTAAAATAAATGACATAAGAGAACATGTACTAAAAAATGATGCAAAAGAAATGTATGAGATAGTAGAATAAAATTAGAAATTCCTCAGTATATTTATATTAGTATAAAATATTTTTGCTGGGGGGATAGTATGGAACATAGTATAACATTAAAAGATAGATCTAATTTGCATATCTCAGGCATAGAACATATTTATTCTTTTAATGATAAAAAAGTAGAGCTCAGAACATCTGCAGGTGAAATGGTAATAGAAGGCGAAAACTTAGACATGGGAAAATTAAATTTAGACGAGAGTATTATAAGTGTTGAAGGAACTATAAACTCTATAGTTTATTCTAAGGAAAGAAAGCCACAAGAAAGTTTTATAAAGAGGTTATTTAAGTAAATGATTCCATTTACAGAAGATTTAAGTTCATTTTATGCCACTATATATGGTGGCTTAATCATAGGTTTATTGTTTGATATAAATAGGAGTTTAAAATCTAATTTTAAAATATTAAAATATTTTTCAATAGTTTTTAATATAATATTTTGGATACTGGCTACTTCAATTATATTTATAACAGTAAATGCTATAGAATCTTTTGATTTAAGATACTACCATTTTGTGGCTTTATTATTAGGTTTTTTATTATATTACAATACAATAAGTAAATTTGTTCTAAAAATATTCAATAAAATAATTGGATTTATAGTATTTTTAATAAAGAAAACTATAATTTACATATCTGTAGTCTCTGAAAGTTTATATTATATGATTATATATATGATACACCTTTTCATAGATACTATATTTTTCATACCAAATTTATTTTCAGCTACTAAGAAGGTTATAAAAAGAAAGCATAGAATTAAATTAAAGGTTAATAAAAAAGCATAGGTAAGGTGTAGTTTATATGAACATAAGAAAAAAGTTTTCAGCTCAATTTATATTATTTATGGTTTTTGTTTTGTTTATAGTATATACATTAATAAGTAATTTTGTATTTCAAGTAAAGAAATTAAATGAGTACAAAGATGAAATATCATCATTAAATAAACAGATAAGTAGTACTAAAAAACAAATTGAAGACCTGAAAAAAATAGAAAATGGCAATACAAGTGATGACTTAGAAGCTATAGCAAGAAATCGTCTTAATATGGTTAAACCCAATGAAATAGTATATATTGATATAGGGAAAGAAGGTAATTAATTTACCTTCTTTTTGCTTACAATAAATATGTTAGAAGTATGAAATAGTTTATGACATAATTTTAGTAAAATTAATTTCTTAATAATAAATGTGCAATATTAATTATTAAATAATATTTAACTGATATAATAAATTTAGAATTATAAAATTTATTATTTTAGATAGATATATGTTTTAATTAAAATAATTCATTAGGTAAAGTTACTATTTTGTATTGTTCAAAATACAATAAACAATAAAATTATTTTATAATGTAGAATTATTATTAGAACATATAGATTAATAGTTTTAACAAAAAATAGATATAAGGAGATAGATTTATGAAGATTGGCACTATAGATATAGGAACAAACTCAATGAGGCTTTTAATAGCAGAGTATAGAGATGGAAAATTAATAAATAGAAAAAAGTATGTAAACACTACTAGAATAGGGCAAGGTGTTGATAAACATGGATATATAACAGACCATGCAATCGAAAGAAATATAAAAGCTTTAGTAGAGTTTTCTAATATATGCAAAGAAGAAAATTGTGAAAAAATATACTGTATGGGAACTTCGGCACTTAGAGATAGTAAAAATAAAGATATATTCGTAAAATTAGCTAAAGATAAAGCAGGTATAGATGTAGAGATAATAAGTGGTGAAAAGGAATCGAATTTAGGATTTATGGGAGTGTTAGAAGGAATAGAAAAAGCAGAAGATATATTAGTAATAGATATAGGCGGAGGGTCCACTGAGTTTATTATAGGAAATAAAGATGGAATAAGATTTTCTAAAAGTGAAAATGTAGGAGCTCTTAGAATGACTGAAAAATTTTTACATCAAGATCCTATAAATGATAATGAATTTGAAAGTATGAGTAATTTTATATATGAAGAGGTAAAAAATACATTAGAATATATAAAAAATGATAAGGTAAAAAAGCTTGTAGGTATTGGAGGAACAATAACTTCGCTTTCAGCAATGAACCAAGAGTTAGAAGTATATTCTATGGAGAAAATACACAATAGTAAGATTAGCTTGAGTGAAATAGAATCAATTCTACAAAATTTAAAAATGATGACACTAAATGATAAAAAATCCTTAAAAGGGCTACAGTCTAAAAGAGCTGATATTATAATTGCTGGTGTAGAAATACTACATACAATAATGAAAAATCTAGAAATAAAAGAAATAACAGTAAGTGAATACGATAATTTGGAAGGCTTAATGTGTCAAAATATAAAAAATATGTCTTAATATTTTAAAATTATTAAAACTGATTATGACAAAATAAATCCTACTCTTTTTGCTACAATTTCCTTATAAGAAGCAAAAGAGGGGGATTTTTTTATGGACAAGAGTTCAATGAGTATATCAAGTAGTAATATTAATTCAGAAAAAATCAATATAAATTTGTTAAATTATATTGATTCTAATGTAATAATATTCAGTTTGATAGGTTTTTTATTAAGCAGAACAATTTTAATAGGTTCTATAGCACCTTTAGGTATAGCATTTTTTATAGTGATAAGTAAAGTAGAAAGGTACAAAATACCAATATTTATGTCTACGCTAATTGGAGTAATATTATCTGGAAACTCTACTCCATATATATTAAAATATATTATTTGTTTATCTATATTTATGATTGTAAGTAATAAAATAAAGAATATTAATTCATACTTGAAACTGTCTTTTATTGGAGCATTTATAATTTTTCCTATATCATTAGGACAAGTTATATTATCTAATAAATATTTATATGATATATTATTATGCTCAATGGAAGCAATTATTACATTTATTTCTATTTATATATTTTCATTTGGGGTAAACCTCATAACAAATATAAATAATAGAATATCTGTAAGAGTTGAAGAGTCTATAGCTTTAAGTTTCATAGTTATATTTAGTATAATAGGTATTGGCAATATAGAAATATTAGGTGTATCAATACAAACAGTTTTAGCAACTGTGTTAATATTAGTTACATGTATAATAGGTGGTGCGACCATGGGAGCTAGTTCTGGAGTTGTTGTAGGTATAGCTTTCTTAATTAACAATATATCTTCAGCAGTTTATATGGGAATATATTCTGTTGCTGGATTGGTTGGTGGAACATTAAATAAACTAGGTAAATATCTTGCTATATCAGGATATATACTAAGTTGGGCGATGGTATATGCTTATACATCAGGACTTGAGTCTAACATACATCAAATTAGAGATATGCTAATAGCTAGTTTGATAGTAGTTTTATTACCTAATAAAATATTTAATAAAATAGAAAAAGTATTAAAATTAAATATAGAATCAAATGACGTAGTTTATGATTATATAAGAAGAAGTAAAGATATGACCAATAGTAAATTGATTAATATGTACAAAGCTTATGATGAGTTAGCAGATACATTTGATAAAATCAGAGAAAAAGATAAGGTTATAGATACAAGGGATATAGCAAACATTATTGATATGATACACAATGATGAATGTAGAAGCTGTAGTATGAGAAGACGATGTTGGGATCTAAATTTTTCTCATACATATATGTTAATGAGTCAGGTTTTAGAAGAGCTTGAAGATAATGGACAAGTTACTATTAAAAGCGTTAGTGAGGAATTTAGAAAAGAATGCTTAAAACCTGAAGAGATTGTAAAGATAGCAAATTATTATTATAAATTATTTTTAGTAGATTATAATTGGAGCTTAAGATTTTCGGAAAGTAGAAAATTAATAGCTAATCAGATAAAAAGCATATCAAAATCAATAGAATCATTATCTAAGGATTTAGAAGGAAATATTGTTTTAGATTTAGAAAAAGAAAAAAATATTTATGATCAATTACAGAGGTATGGGATACCAGTTAATAGGGTTAACTACATGAGTAAAGGTTCAGATGATTTTGAAATAACTATATATAAAAATACATGTAGTGATGGCTGTATGTGTGAAAATAAGTTAACAAAAGTACTTTCAGATATAGTAGATGAAAACATTACAGCACAAAAGATAGGATGTCATTCCTTAGGAGGAAAGTGTAAAATAAACTTTACTAAAGCCCAAAAATATAAAGCTATAACAGAAGTTGCAGGTATGTCTAGAGATGGACATATATTATGTGGTGATAACTATACATATATGGATATAAGTGATGGTAAGTATATGGTGGCTATAAGTGATGGAATGGGTAAAGGTAAGAAAGCTTATGAAGAATCTTATATAACTATAGATATTTTGGAAAAAATGATGGATGCCAAAATAGATGATGAAATAGTTATAAATACTATAAATAATATGTTATTATTGAAATCTTCTGATGAAGAGATGTTTTCAACTTTAGATCTAGGAATAATAGACCTGAAAAAAGGAACTTTAGAAACTATAAAAATGGGAGCATGTTCTACCTATGTGAAAAGGAATGATAAAGATATAGACTTAATATCTTCATCATCACTTCCAGTTGGTATACTTTCAGATATAAAATTAGATAGAAAGATAACTAAGGTTAATTATGGTGACTATATAATAATGGTATCAGATGGAATACTTGATGCAGGTAAAAATAATAATTTAGGAGATAATTGGCTTATATACTTCTTACAAAAAATTAAGACGACTAATCCTAAAGAGATAGCAAATCTAATACTAGATAGAGCACTTGAGATACAAGATGGAGTTGTTGAAGATGATATGACAGTACTAGTTACTAAAGTATGTAGTAATTAAATTAATGTTATCAACAATATGTGAGTAAATTGTTAACAATATGTGGATAACTATTAATTTTTATATAAAATAATCACAAACCTTGAAATTACAAAGTTCGATAAAAATACACAAAGTATAAAATTTTATATAAAAATATAATTCTAAAACTAATATAGACTTATAAACAAAAAATACTTAATAAAGTTAATAAATATGTTGATATATCTATAATTAATGTTGATAATATAAAAATAAAATAAATATATCATAAAATAATGATAATAAATATATTGAAAAAGCTATATTTTTGTAGATAATATAATTGTTAATATGTTGATAAGTATGTGGATAAATTAATAAGAATTATTAATTTTATAAAGATAGAAATTGAATATTATTGCCTAAAAAAGCCATCCTAATAAATAAGTATATTCTATTGAAAGGATGGCTTTTTATGAACAAAAAATTATTTAAATCAATTATACCATTGTGTATATTTATTTTATTTATATCAATATCACTACAAAAAGTTAATGATAGATACAATAAGACAGCAGTGGTTGAAGCTATGGTTAATAATGAAGAAAAAGATACTGAAGAAAATGATAAAGCTGAGAGTAAATCTAAAATTGACTATAGTAAAACTAGTTGGAACCTACAAAGCCTATATAAAAGTGAAGATGAATGGAATAATGAATTAAAGAAGTTTACTTCAGATACTAAAGAACTAAAAAACTATGTGGGCAAAGTAACTAAATCTAAAACACATTTGTCTTTTGCACTAGATATAAAAGAGAAATTAGATATAAGACTAGATAAACTTTATGGATATGTAAAGTTAAACCAAGATATCAATAAAAATTCATATAAGTATATTGATATGAAAGAAAAAATAAATAGAATATATAGAGAGTACTCTAATATATGCTCAAATTTAGAGTTAGAAATACTTAAACTATCAGATAAAGAATATAATAAATTTATGGAAGATAAAAAAATAAATAAAAAATATGGTATGTACCTAAAAGAGATTAGACGCTCTAAAGATCATTACTTAGATGAAAAGTTAGAACGTTTACTTGCTAACGCATCATCTATATCTTCTCTGCCAGGACAAGTTTATGAATTATTTAAAAATATGGACAAAAAAACAAACTTTAATTCAGCAGAGTATAAAACAGCTTTAGATGGCTCAGATAGAAATGAAAGAAAAAGTGCATATCAAAACGAGTTTATAGCTTATAACGATAATATAAACACACTATCAGGTTTACTTATAGGTCAAGTTAAAAAGAATGTATTTTATTCTTCTGAAAGAGGATATAAATCATCTTTAGACATGTATTTAAAAGGTGATGATATAGATGAAAAAGTGTATAATAAATTAATTGAGACTGTAAATGATAACATGGGAAGTCTTCATAAATATGTAAGTTTAAGAAAAAAAGTATTAAATTTAGATAAAGTATATTATTATGATATGTTTACACCAATGGTAGAAGCAGTTGATGATAATCTAACTTATGACAAGGCTCAAGGAATAATATATGCAGCGCTATCTCCTTTAGGGAAAGAATATGGAGATATAATTTATAAAGCATTTAATGAAAAATGGATAGATGCTTTTGCTAATGACAATAAAGTTAGTGGAGCATACTGTTTATCTATATACGGGAACCATCCTTATGTATTGCTTAACTACAATAACTCATTAGGATCAGTATCAACATTAGCTCATGAATTGGGACATGCAGTATATGAATATATGAGTTCTAAAAATCAAAGTTATTTTAACTCAAATCCATCTATATTTACTCATGAAGTAGCATCAACTACTAATGAAGCTTTATTATATGAAATGCTTATAAAAAATGCAGAAAATGATCAACAAAAGGCATATTATATAACTCAATATTTAGATTTAATAAAAGATACTTTATATATTCAAACTATGTATGCTGAATTTGAAAAGACAATACATGAATTAGTTGAGAATAACAAGAGTATAAATGCATTAGTTTTAGATGACATATGGGGACAATTACTAATAAAATATTATGGTAAAGATTATGAATTAGATCAATTAGCTAAAGTTGGTTGGTCAAGAATACCACATTTCTATAATAGTTTTTATGTTTATAAATATGCTACAGGGTGTAGTGCAGGAGTAAGTTTTGCTCAAGATATATTAAAGAATGGGTCTGATAATTATATAAACTTTCTTAAAAAAGGAGGATCTGAGTATCCGATTAATGTTCTAAAAGATGCAGGAGTCAATTTAACAAGTACAAAGCCTATAGAGGATACTATAAATAAATTTGATTCTTTAGTTAAAGAATTAGAGCAACTAGTGGTAAAATAATTTAAATGACAATATAAAGTCTTAATGCTAAAATATAAATAAAGTTCTAGCATTAGGACTTTATTTATTGAAAAAGAGAATGAATATACATATAACATATTCTAATAAAGATAAATAGAATTATGAGGAGGTTAACAATGCAAAAAAAAGTAAAAAAAGCTGTTATACCTGCAGCAGGGTTAGGTACTAGATTTTTGCCTGCAACTAAGGCTCAACCTAAGGAAATGTTGCCAATAGTTGATAAACCAACATTACAATATATAATAGAGGAGGCTGTTGCCTCAGGGATAGAAGAAATACTTATAATAACAGGAAGAAATAAAAAATCTATAGAAGATCACTTTGATAAATCAGTTGAATTAGAGTTAGAGTTAGAGAATAAAGGTAAAAAAGAATTATTAGAAATTGTTCAAAATATATCTAACATGATAAATATACATTATATAAGACAAAAAGAACCTAAAGGGTTGGGCGATGCTATATACTGTGCAAGACATTTTATAGGAGATGAACCATTTGCTGTTATGTTAGGTGATGATATAGTTGATAACGAAGTACCTTGTTTAAAGCAACTTATGAATGCATATGAAGAATATAGAACTACAATATTAGGTGTTCAAACAGTAGATTATGAGGACACAGATAAATATGGAATAATAGATGCAAAGTATATAGAAGATAAGGCCTATAAAGTGAAAGATTTAGTTGAAAAGCCAGAACCAGGAAAGGCTCCATCAAATATAGCTATTCTAGGAAGATATATAATAACTCCTGAAATATTTGATATACTAGAAACATTACCTCCAGGTAAAAATGGAGAAGTTCAGCTTACAGATGCATTAAGAATACTATCAAAAAAAGAAGCAATGTATGCTTATGATTTTGAGGGAGTAAGATATGATGTTGGAGACAAGCTTGGGTTCTTAAAGGCAACAGTAGATTTTGCATTAAAAAGACCAAACTTACAAAATGATTTTATACAATATTTAAGAAAAGTATGTGACAGATTTGATAAGAAAACAACTGAAATTGAATAATAATGGAGTGATAATATGAGTAGTAAGAGTCAAAAACAGAAGAAAAGAAATAAAATGATAGCACTATTTATAGCACTAACTTTAGTAGTTTCTAGTATGACTGCTTTATTAAGTGTAATAGCATCTATGTTATAAAAGTTTAGGGAGCTGTCGCATTAAGAGTAAATAATACAATATATAGTTATGCATAATTTGAATTAGCACAACATATTGTATATAATTTTTTTAGTGCGACAGCCCATTTTATATATTTAAAAGCATATTTAATTTATGATAAAGGATGATTATATTTAAGTAAATGTTTAGTCGAAATAAATTTTTTACATCATTATATTAAAATTACAAATAATATATCTAATAATTCAAAATAGAGTATACTAATCAATAAAAAGGTATGTAAATGTTTACTAATTAATATATATGATATATAATTTTCATTGATAACGCTAACGGAGGAGATGAATATTATGGATAGAAATTTAGCACTAGAACTTGTTAGGGTAACTGAAGCTGCAGCTTTAGTATCGTCAAAATTTATGGGGCGAGGCGATAAAAATGGAGCTGATGGAGCAGCAGTAGAAGCAATGAGGAAGGCTTTTGAATCAGTAAATATAAGTGGAGAGGTAGTTATAGGAGAAGGTGAACTTGATGAAGCTCCAATGTTATATATTGGTGAAAAAGTAGGTAAGAGCGCTAGTGATAGTATGGAGGTTGACATAGCTGTTGATCCATTAGATGGGACAACTCTAATAGCAAAAGGTCTTCCAAATGTTATATCTGTAATAGCAATAGGATCTAAGGGGAGTTTATTAAATGCCCCAGATACATATATGAAAAAAATAGTAGTAGGACCAAGAGCTAAAGGTGCTATTGACTTAAATAAAACAGCTGAAGAAAACATAATAGCTGTATCTAAAGCATTAGGAAAAAAGACAACGCAAATGACAATAGCTGTTCAAGATAGAGAAAGACATAATTATATAGTTGAAGCAGCTAGAAAACTAGGAACAAGAATCCAAATGTTTGGAGATGGAGATGTGGCCACTGCAATAGCAACTTGCTTTGATGATACAGGAATAGACATGATGATGGGTATCGGTGGAGGCCCAGAAGGTGTAATAACAGCGGCTGCTATAAAATGTATGGGTGGGGATATGCAAGCCCAAATATATCCATTAAGTGAACAAGAAGTAAACAGATGTTATGAATTAGGTTTTACAGATGAAGAATTAGAAAAAGTATTAACTATTGAAGATTTAGCTAAGGGAGATAATTTATTCTTTGCTGCAACTGGCATAACAGAAGGAGATTTATTAAGCGGAGTAAAACATATTGGAAATAATAGAGCAAAAACTCAGTCAGTAGTAATGAGAGCAAAGACAGGTACTATAAGATTTGTTGATGCTATTCATAGTTTAGATAAAAATGATATATTAGTTGATTTGATGAAAAAATATAATATAGAATAAAACTAAAATAAGGAGCTATTTCTGGTTAGGAACTAGCTCCTATATTAATTATAAAAAGCATAAAGTTATTCATGAGATTTATATTAAGAATATTGCAGAAATAAAAAATAATGCATATATTATTTAGAGATTTTGAAAAATTACACACGATAGTTTAGAATTTTTTAAATAGTATAAAATATATAATAGATAATTAGGTTATATATTTAGTTTATTTATTGACCATACATATTAATGGTGATATTATTAAAATTAATTATTGATTAAACTTTTCTTTTTCACACCTTTGATTTCCCAAAGAGATAAAGATACATATTTATATTATAGATGAGGAGGATTTTTTTGAATTTAGATCAAATAACATCAAATGAATTAAGTAGTAAAACATTAACTCAACTTAGAGATATAGCTAAAGAAATAGGTATAAAATCTGTGAGTAAATATAAAAAAAATGAATTAATTGAACTTATAAATGAAAATATAAAAAAACAAGAGCCTATAGAAGTAAAAACAAATACAGCACAAGAAAATACAATAGAGAAAGATGAGAACGTGGAAAATAAAAGCTATTTAAAGCCTTATGAAAAGAGAAATACGGATAGGAATATAGATAGAAATACAGATAATAGATATCAAAGAAATGAAAATAAATCATCGAACACAGATTATGTGAATATGAGAAATAATAAGGTATACTACACACCTAAGGTTGTTGAAGAATCTAAAATAGTAGATGAATTTAATACATCAAAAGATGATGAAGTAGTGGGTGTTTTAGAAATATTACCAGATGGATTTGGATTTTTAAGAGGGTCGAACTATTTATCAACAGAAGGGGATGTATATGTATCACCATCTCAAATAAGAAGATTTAATATGAAGACTGGAGATAAAGTAAAGGGGATAACTAGACATCCTAAAACAGGAGAGAAGTTTAGAGCTCTTTTATATGTTCAAAAAATAAATGATGAAAATCCAGAAACTGCAATACAAAGAAAAGCATTTGAATTATTAACTCCAATATATCCAGAAGAAAGATTAACTTTAGAAAGAATCCAAAGCGATATAGCTACAAGACTTATAGACTTAATATCTCCTATAGGTAAGGGTCAAAGAGGATTAATAGTGGCTCCTCCTAAAGCTGGTAAGACTAGCTTACTAAAAAATGTTGCAAATAGTATCGCTAAAAATCATCCAAATGTTGAATTAATAGTTCTTCTTATTGATGAAAGACCTGAAGAGGTTACTGATATGAGAGAATCTATAAATGGGGATGTTATATATTCTACTTTTGATCAAGTATCAAGTCACCATGTTAAGGTTGCTGAAATGGTTTTAAATAGAGCTCAAAGATTAGTTGAGCATGGAAAAGATGTTGTGATACTTTTAGATAGTATTACAAGACTTGCAAGAGCTTATAACCTTACAATATCTCCAACAGGTAGAACTTTATCAGGAGGTTTAGATCCAGGAGCTTTACATGGACCTAAGAAATTCTTTGGTGCAGCTAGAAATATAAGGCAAGGTGGATCTCTTACAATACTTGCAACTGCACTAGTTGAAACGGGATCAAGAATGGATGATGTAATATTTGAAGAGTTCAAGGGTACTGGTAATATGGAATTAAATCTAGATAGAAAGTTAGCTGAAAAGAGAATATTCCCAGCTGTAGATATATATAAATCGGGAACAAGAAGAGAGGATTTATTGCTTACTGAAGAAGAAAAAACTGCTCTATGGAAATTAAGAAGAGAAATGAGTAATAATTCAGTTTTAGAAGTTACTGATAAAGTTATTGAATTACTTAAGAGAACCAAAAATAATGATGAATTTATAAAATCGATAAAAGGTCTTTAAGTAATAGAAAAACTCCTTGAATGCATAAAAAACTTATGCTATAATGGTGTAGTTGATATTGCAAAACGAAAAATTAATATATTTAATTTATAGAATAACGAAAGAGGTGAATAGAATGAAAAAAGATATACAACCAAAATACGAAGCTATAGAAGTACGTTGTGCTTGTGGAAACACATTCAAAGCTGGTTCTGTTAAGGATGAAATAAAAGTTGAAATATGTTCTGAATGCCATCCTTTCTATACTGGAAAGCAAAAGAATATAGAAGCTGGTGGAAGAATAGACAAGTTCAAGAAGAGATTCAAAATGGACTAGTCTTTTTAAAAAGAGGAGTTGGGAAACCAACTCTTCTTTTGTTTAATTACTGAACTTATGTATTAAATATATGACAATCAATTCATAGGGGGTACTAGGCATGTATAGACCAGTAAATCACGGATATATAGAAACTGTAATAGGTCCTATGTACAGTGGTAAAAGTGAAGAACTAATAAGAAGATTAAAAAGAGCTAAAATAGCTAAACAAAATATAGTTGTATTTAAACCTCAAATAGATGATAGATATAGCAAGGAAGACGTTGTTTCTCATAGTGGAAACAGTATAGAAGCTATACCTATAAGTAATTCTAAGCAAATATATGATTATATAGATGAAAAAACTCAAGTGGTTGGTATTGATGAAGTTCAATTTTTTGATAATAATATAGTTGATATAGCTATAGATTTGGCAGATCAAGGAATAAGAGTTATTACAGCTGGACTTGATATGGACTTTAAAGGAGAACCATTTGGGCCGACTCCAAGACTTTTAGCTGTATCTGAATTTGTTGATAAGATACAAGCTATATGTTCAGTTTGTGGACAACCTGCTACAAGATCTCAAAGATTAATAAATGGAAAGCCTGCGAGATATAATGATCCTATAATACAGGTAGGAGCAGTAGAAAGTTACGAAGCTAGATGCAGAAAGTGCCATGTAGTATATCATGAAGATAAATAAGTTTATTAACATATCCTTTTAAAGTTTTACTTTAAAAGGATTTTTTGTATTATAATAAAGTATAGATATATAAATTAAATTTTGATTTAAAGAGGTGGGTAAATGAGCAATATATCTGTTGGAGGTCAAGCTGTTATAGAAGGTGTAATGATGCAATCTAAAGATCAAAGAGCTATTGCTGTAAGAAAAAGTGATGGAAAAATAGTGTTAAAAAAGAATAATATTAAAAGTTGGATAAATGAAACAAATATAAATAAAATACCTTTTTTAAGAGGGTCATTTATATTATTGGAAACCATGATAGAAGGAATAAAAAGTTTGAATTTTTCATCCGAATTTTTTATTGAAGATGGAGAAGAGGATGCTTTTGATAGATTTATAAAAAAGATATTTAAGGACAAAGCTAATGATGCAATAATAGGTATATCTTTAGTACTATCTCTATTATTTTCGGTGGGTATTTTTATACTTATACCAACAACGGTTGGAGGTATATTTTCAAAAATAATTGATAATAAGTTAATACTTAATCTAATAGAGGGAATAATTAGAATAAGTATATTATTTGCATACATAGTTATAATATCACAAAATAGAGATATTAAAAGAGTATTCCAATATCATGGAGCTGAACATAAATCAATACATTGCTATGAAAGTGGATTAGAATTAACAGTAGAAAATGCTAAAAAATTTACGACACTTCATCCTAGATGTGGAACAAATTTTTTATTTATAGTTATGTTTACGTCAATAATATTATTTTCTTTCTTTGGATGGCCTAACCCATTAGTTAGAGTTGTTATGAGAATAATATTTATTCCAATAGTTGCAGGAATATCTTATGAAATAATAAAATTTCTTGGGAAATATAATAATAAATTTACTAAAATTGTCGCATACCCTGGTATGATGTTACAAAAATTTACAACAAAAGAGCCAGATGATGAACAGCTAGAGGTTGCATTGACTGCTTTAAAAGCTGTAATAAATGAAAAATAAAGGAGATAATATGATAATAAGAGATATAATCATTAAATACTCTAAAGAGATAGAAAAGATAAGTGATACTCCAAGACTGGATGTAGAATTATTTTTACAAAAAGCTCTTGGGGGAGTTGATAGAATTTATATACATTTAAACTTAAACAAAGAACTTACAACAGAACAATATGATGAATTTATAGAATATATAAATGATAGAATTAATGGAAGACCAGTTGCATACATAGTAGGTAATAGAGAATTTATGGGACTAGACTTTTTTGTTAAGGAAGGTGTTTTAATTCCTAGACCGGACACTGAAACATTAGTTGAGGAAATAATAGAACTTTGTAAAAATAAAAGTGAAGAAATTAATATACTTGATATCGGTACTGGATCTGGAGCTATTACTGTAAGTTTAGCTAAATATATATCAAATTCAAAAGTAACGTCTTTTGATATATCAGATATACCTCTAGAAGTAGGTAAAATAAATGCTATAAATAATGAAGTCGATAATAAAATTGAATTTGTTAAGTCAGATGTATTTAGCGCTATAAAAGATAAAGGAAAGAAATTTGATGTAATAGTATCTAATCCACCGTATATACCTAAAAAGGATATCGAAACTCTTCATACACAAGTAAAGGATTATGAGCCATACAATGCTCTTGAAGGTGGAGAAGATGGACTTGATTTTTATAGACAAATAACTAGAGAATCAATAGACTATTTAAAGAAAGATGGTATATTGGCATATGAGGTTGGACATGATCAAGCTGAAGATGTATCAGAAATAATGAAGTCTTATGGATATACTAAAATATACAAAAAGAAGGATATACAAGGCATTGATAGAGTTGTTATAGGTTTTAAACTATGATATAATCAAAGAATTGATATTGACAAATAAAGAGGTGAAAATATGCTAAAGAAGTTAGAAGTATTAGAAGATAAATATAAAGAGTTAACAGAAAAAATAAGTGATCCTGAAATAATAAATGATCAAAAAACTTGGCAAAAATACATGAAAGAACATTCTGATTTAGAGCCGATAGTAATGAAGTATAGAGAGTATACAAATGTATTACAAAGCATAGCTGATTCAAAGGAAATATTACAAGAAGAATCAGATGAAGAGTTAAGAGAATTAGCTAAAATGGAATTATCAGAGATGGAAGATATGGTTGAGCCATTAGAAGCAGAGCTTAAGATATTATTATTACCTAAGGACCCTAACGATGATAAGAACGTTATCGTTGAGATAAGAGGTGGAGCAGGTGGAGACGAAGCAGCTCTATTTGCAGGTGATTTATTTAGAATGTATTCTAGATATGCAGAGAGAAGAAGATGGAAAATGGAATTATTAAGTGCAAGTGATACTGGTGTTGGTGGATATAAAGAAGTATCATTCTTAATAAAAGGTAAAGGTGCATACTCAAGACTTAAGTATGAATCAGGAGTTCATAGAGTTCAAAGAATACCTTCTACTGAATCAGGAGGAAGAATACATACATCAACTGCTACAGTTGCAGTTTTACCAGAAGTTGAAGCAGTAGAAGTAAACATAAACCCAAATGATTTAAGAATAGATGTATTCCGTTCTTCAGGAAATGGTGGGCAAAGTGTTAACACTACTGACTCTGCGGTAAGAATAACTCATATACCAACAGGAGAAGTGGTTTCTTGTCAAGATGGTAAATCTCAGTTAAAGAATAAAGAACAAGCACTAAAAATATTAGTAGCTAGATTAAATGATAAAGCTATAGCTGAGCAAAATAAAGATATAGCGGCAGAAAGAAAGAGTCAGGTTGGTACAGGAGATAGATCTGAAAGAATAAGAACTTACAACTTCCCTCAAGGAAGAGTAAGTGATCATAGAATAAACTTAACATTATATAAGTTAGATTCATTCTTAGATGGAGATATCGATGAAATGATAGATGCTCTAATAACTGTAGACCAGACTGAAAAGATGGCATCAATATAAATCCCTATTAATCTAGGGATTTTTTTGAGTAACTTAAATTATTTTGATGATTTTTAGAACTTTAATTAGTACTAACGATTTACATTTTTAATAAGTAAACTAAGGCTTTAAAAGATTGGATGAATATAGTTTGAGTAGATTAAAATTTCTATAATAACTTTGGTAATGTTATCTCCTTGTAAAGTATATAATGTTATATACAATACAAGGAGGGAGAATATGATACTTAGAATAACTATAATAGGATTACTTGCGGGTGTTATTGGTACAGGTCTTGGTGGAATTATATCTGCTTTATTCAAAAGAAATGTTAACAGATATTTAGATTTTTTTATGGGGCTATCTGGTGGAATAATGCTATCAGTAGTTGTATTTGACTTAATGAAAGAATCTATGAATGAAATGGGTGTTTTACCTACTGTAATATTTACATTTGTTGGTGTATTATTAACTATGTTTTTAAAAACAAAATTAGATATGTCTAAAGAAATGAAAACAGGGTACCTTATATTTATAAGTATATTGTTACATAATTTACCAGAAGGATTAGCTATAGGCTCATCTTTTATGTCTACTGAAACATTAGGTATGACACTTGCAATAGTAATAGGTATACACAATGTTCCAGAAGGGCTAGCAATGGCATTAAGTTTAGTTGGAACTAAAATGAAAATATCTAAGGTTATTTTATTTACAATAATAGCAGGAATACCCATGGGAATAGGAAGTTTTATAGGTGCTTATTTCGGAGGGGTATTCCATTCGCTGATAGGAGTATTTCTTGCATTGGCAGCAGGTACAATGATGTATGTTGTGTTAGAAGAGATATTTCCAAAATCAAGAAGTTTATATTGCATAATAGGTTTTTTAATTGGGACAATAATTGTATATTACATCTAAAAATGAGATGAAAGCAGGTATACTAAAGATGAAAACTATCATAAGTAAAATAGATATAAATAATATAGATAAAAATGAGCTAAAAAAACAAGCAGAGTTATTAAAAGAAGGAAAAACTGTAATATTTCCTACAGAAACTGTATATGGATTAGGAGCAAATGCTCTAGATGAAAATGCTGTAAAAAAAATATACGAAGCTAAGGGAAGACCTAGTGATAACCCACTTATAGTACATATATATAATAAAGAAGAAGTGTATAATCTAGCAAAGGGTATAAATGAGAAGGCAGAAATTATAATGGAGCATTTCTGGCCAGGTCCTATAACTATTATATTAAATAAAAAGGATATAATTCCACATCAAACAAGTGGTGGGCTAGAAACAGTAGCTATAAGAATGCCATCTCATTCAATTGCTAGAGAAATAATAAAACAATCAGGAGTTCCTATAGCTGCTCCATCTGCAAATATTTCGGGAAGACCTTCTCCTACTAAAGCAGACCATGTTTATGAAGAAATGAACGGAAGAGTTAGTGGTATAGTTTTAGGTGGAGATTGTAACTTTGGATTAGAGTCAACAGTATTGGATGTAACAACAGAAAATCCTATGATATTAAGACCTGGTAGTATAACTAAAGAAGATTTGGAAAAAGTAATAGGTAAGGTTTTAATAGACCCTTCTTTAGCTAAAAAAGAAGACAATGACAAAGCCAAGGCGCCAGGTATGAAATACACACATTATTCTCCAGATGCAGATGTATATATTGTATTAGGTAATGAATATGACGTTATAGAAAAAATAAATTCTCTTGTGGAAGAAAATAAAGATAAGGGCTTAAAAACGGGAGTAATGTGTTTAGAAAAAAATAAACATAATTACAAAGGTGAAGTTTTATCTTTAGGTAATAGCTTAGAAGAAGTTGGAAGTAATTTATTTGATGCATTAAGACAAATGGATAAAATGAATGTAGATATAGTATATTCAGAGGAATTTCAAACAAATGGAGTGGGACAAGCTATAATGAATAGACTTTTAAAATCAGCAGGATATAAAACTATAAAAGCTTAGAAATATATCTATAAAAATATGAACAAATAATGTATAATAGTACAAGATTTATTTTATAACATAAACAGTATAAATATAGTTGGAGGTATTGTACATATGAAAATAGGATTAGCTAGTGACCACGGAGGATATAATTTAAAATCAGAAATAATAAAATATCTGAAAGAAAAAGGAATCGAATGTATAGACTTTGGACCAGATAATTCTCTAGAGTCAGTTGATTATCCTATATTTGGGGAAAAAGTTGCAAACGCTGTTACATCTAAAATAGTAGACTATGGAATAGTGTGTTGTGGAACAGGAATAGGCATATCTTTAGCTGCTAATAAAGTTCCAGGTATAAGATGTGCTGTTGTGTCTGATGTATTCTCTGCAAAAATGTCTAAGGCTCATAATGATGCTAATATGTTATCTTTAGGAGAAAGAGTATTAGGAAGAGGATTAGCTTTAGAGATTGTAGATGCATGGATAAATACAGAGTTTGAGGGAGATAGACACTCAAGAAGAGTTAATATGATAAAAGAAATAGAAGAAAGATACAACAAATAGGAGGCCTAGATAATGAGCAAAGTAATAGTAACAGATCATCCATTAATTCAACATAAATTAACATTAATGAGAGATAAAAACACAGGATCAAAAGATTTTAGAGAGCTTTTAACAGAAATAAGTATGTTAATGGGATACGAAATAACTAGAAATGTACAATTAGAAGAAATAGAAATAGAAACACCAGTAACAAAAACAAAATCTAAAGTTATATCAGGTAAAAAGTTAGGAATAGTACCTATATTAAGAGCAGGTTTAGGAATGGTAGATGGATTAGTAAGTTTAACTCCGGCTGCTAAAGTTGGACATGTTGGATTATACAGAGATCCAGAAACATTAAAGCCAGTAGAGTATTACTGCAAACTTCCTCAAGATATTGAAGAAAGAGAAATGATAATAGTTGACCCAATGCTTGCTACAGGTGGTTCAGCAGTTGCAGCGATAGATGTATTAAAATCAAGAGGGGCAAATTCTATAAAGTTAGTTAATTTAGTTGCAGCTCCAGAAGGTATAGAAGAGGTTCAAAAATATCATCCAGATGTAGACATATATGTAGCTGCTATAGATGAAAAGCTAAATGATCATGGATATATAGTTCCAGGATTAGGTGATGCAGGAGATAGACTATACGGGACAAAATAATTTCCGTAGAAAAAAGGGATTTAATAATAAAAGAGGAATCTATAATAATAGATTCTTTTTTTATAGAATTATTTTGCTGTGAATTATAGGGATATAATTTTTAAATCAAATGTATATCATTTTAGCTAAGTGTAAAAAACTATTTAGTATTAATAGTGATATAACTTTGATTTTACATTATTAATCAAAGTTATATATTATTATAAGTATTAAATGATTAGCTATAAGGTTTAGAAAGTAAAACTTTAATTATTATAATTTATGATAGTGATTAAAAGAGATACTAAAAGTAATAATTTAGTATTTAATAGAATTAGTTGTTAATTGTATTATATATATGCGAATTTAAAAAAGAGGTTATAAAAAAGAAATATAATAATATAAATTTAAATATGGTTAAAAAAATAATTAAAATGGTTGGAAAATTATAAATATTTTTTAGTATTTCATATGTTTTACTTAATTAAAACAGGAATATAAAACGAATTTATATGAAAATATTTCACTAAGTTTCAATTTGAATCTAAAAAACAGAAATTCGTTCCAAAAAATATAAAAATATGGTAAAATTAACATAAAGTCGAAATAAAGTTTCAATTTTAAATATAAATTTTTAAAAATTTGGTTTTTATTACATAAAATTATACTCTTTTAGAGAGGATATACTAGTCGATGAATAATAAAAAAACATACATGGAAATTGCTAATATGCTTTCGTTAATAACCCAACTTGGGATTATGGTATTAATATGCATACTAGGATGCACATTTATAGGAAAGTTTTTAGATTCTAAATTAAATACATCCCCAATATTGACATTAATATTTATGTTATTAGGTGTAGGGGGAGCATTTATGGGAGTATATAAGACTTTAATTGTATACACAAAAAGGAAGTGAAGTTATGGACAATAAACTACAAGATGAAATTAAAAAATTAACAAAAGGAATTGTAGTATATGATTTGTTAATACTATTAGGATTATCAATAACTTTTAACCTTAACAAACAGATGGTATTAGGTTTGGTATTTGGAACATTAATAGCGATACTTAATCTTAAATTATTAGCACTAACAATAAATAAAGCTGTATCTATGCCATCGACAAAAGCTCAAATATATTCATCTAGTCAATATTTGATTAGAATGGTAATAATGGCAGTAGTTTTATTTGTATCTGCTAAAGCGCCTCACTTGAATATAGTTGGAACTGCGATAGGATTACTATCTACTAAATTTGTTATTTTAACACAAAAACTATTAATAGAAAAAGTAAAAAGAAAGGAGGCATAAGAATGAGTCAAGCAAAATGGGTTTGGTATTTTGGAAATTTCAAGTTAAGTGAAACTGTTGTAGTGAGTTGGATAATAATCGCAGCTTTAGCTATAATATCATTTTTACTAACTAGGAATCTGAAAAAAGTACCCACAAGTAAAGTTCAAATATTTTTAGAGTTTGCAATAGGTGGGCTTGATAAAATGGTTAAGAATACTATGGGTGAGAAAACAGTAAAAAGAATGCCTAATATTGTACCTTACATAGGAAGTTTGTTTTTATTCTTTGCGTGTTCTAACTTAATAGGATTATTAGGATTTAGATCTCCAACTACAGATTTAGATACTACATTAGCGTGGGCTATTATAACATTTTGTATGATTTACTACGCTGGAGTTAAGTTCCACGGGCTTAAGTACTTTAAGGGACTATTGGAACCAATACCTTTTTTATTACCATTAAACATAATAGGAGAGGTAGCGAAACCTATATCACTAAGTTTCCGTCCATTTGGGAATATATTAGGTGGAGCAGTTATAATGGCGTTACTATATCAATTCTTAGGATGGTTATCAACATTGATACCAGGGGTTTCAATACCAATAGGTCAATTAGTTATACCAGTGCCATTACATTTATACTTTGATTTATTTGCAGGTTTACTACAAGCATTCATATTTATAATGTTAACAATGGTGTTTGTTGGAAATGCAGCAGAAGAATAAGTGATTAAACTAAAATAAATAAAAAATTTAAAAAATTCTAGGAGGAAAAGAAAATGGATATGAACATAGCAATAATCGCAGCAGGATCAGCTATAGGAGCAGGTCTTGCAGTTATAACAGGTATAGGAGCAGGTATAGGTCAAGGTTTTGCGGCAGGTAAAGCAGCAGAAGCAGTTGGGAACCAACCAGAAGCAAAAGGAGATATAACTCAAACAATGTTACTTGGAGCAGCAGTAGCAGAATCAACAGGTATATATGGACTAGTTATAGCTATAATCCTTTTATTCGCTAACCCATTCTTTAAATTATTAGGAGCTTAATAAATAAGATTAAGATAATTTAATGGAAAATATTTTTAATTTTGTAGTAAGGAGGTGGGAAAACCATCTCCTAATTACAAATTGTGGTTAGTAGAAAGGAGGATACATATGGAATTTAAACAGCTAATAGGTATAACATATGAATTTATATTTCAACTTGTAAATACTTTCTTAGTGTTTTTCTTTTTAAAGAAACTACTATTTAAACCTGTATTAGGAATAATAGAAGCTAGAGAAAAGGATATAAGAGAAGATTTAGCGCAAGGAGAAAGAGCTAAAAAAGAAGGTTTATCTTTAAAATCAGAATATGAAGAAAAATTAAACTCTGCAAAAGAGCAAGGTCAAGAAATAATCAAACAAGCAACTTTAAGAGCAGAGCAAAAAGAAAATGAAATAATAGCTAATGCTAAACAAGAAGCAAGCCAAATAAAAGAAAAAGCTAGCAAAGATGTAGAGCAAGAAAGACAAAAAGTTATGAATGAGATAAAGAATGAAATCTCTAACATAGCGCTTTTAGCTGCATCTAAAGTTATTGAAAAAGACATAGATTCTAACAAACATAAAGAGTTAATAGATAACTTTATAAAAGAGGTGGGCGAATCTAAATGATAAATGTAATAGCAGATAGATATGCACAGGCTTTATTTGAAGTTGGAGAGGAAACTCAAACTACTAGTGAGCTGTATCAAGAATTAAGTGAATTAGTAGACATACTTAATGAAAATAAAGATTTATACAATTTCTTAAAATCACCTTTAATTGGTATAGAAGATAAGAAAAATGTAATGCAAAATATATTTAAGAATCAATTAAGTAACAGTATGAATAATTTCTTAAAAGTAGTTATAGACAAAGACAGAATGTCAACTATAGAGTACATAAAAGAATCATATAAAAGCTTATTAAATGATAAGAATAATATATTAGAAGGAACTGCAATAACTGCAGTTGAGTTAAGTGAAAAAGAAATCAAAGATTTAGAAAAGAATCTTTCTATAAAATATAATAAAAACGTTACTTTAAACAATATAGTTGATAAAACTATATTAGGAGGAGTTTTAGTTAAACTTGGAAATGAAGAGATAGATGGAACAGTTAGAACTCGTTTATCTAAAATGAAAAACCAATTATCTCAAGTAATATCTTAGAATGGCGGTGAACCCATGAATTTAAGACCAGAAGAAATAAGTTCAATAATAAAAGAGCAAATAAAAAATTATGAAAATAAAGTTGAATTAACAGATACAGGAAGTGTTTTAAAAGTTGGAGATGGTATAGCAAGTGTTTATGGACTAGAAAATGCTATGGCAGGAGAACTTTTAGAATTTCCAGGAGAAGTTTATGGAATGGCTCTTAACCTTGAAGAAGATATGGTTGGGGCAGTTATGCTTGGTGATGACAGAGGCATAAAAGAAGGAGACGTAGTTAAGAGAACTGGGAACGTAGTTTCTGTTCCAGTTGGAGATGCCTTAATAGGAAGAGTTGTAAATGCATTAGGTCAACCAATAGATGGAAAAGGACCTATAAATACAAATAAGACAAGACCAGTTGAATCTGAAGCAACAGGAATAATGGCTAGAAAATCTGTTCATCAACCACTTGAAACAGGAATAAAAGCTATAGATGCCATGATACCAATAGGTAAAGGTCAAAGAGAGCTTGTAATAGGGGATAGACAAACTGGTAAAACATCTATATGTATAGACACAATACTTAATCAAAAAGGTAAAGATGTTATATGTATATATGTTGCAATAGGACAAAAGCGTTCTACAGTAGCTCAATTAGTTAATACTTTAGAAAAAGGTGGAGCTATGGACTACACAATAGTAGTATCTGCGAGTGCTTCTGAATCTGCACCACTTCAATTCATAGCACCATATGCTGGGGTTGCAATGGGTGAAGAATTTATGTTTGAAGGAAAACACGTATTAATAGTATATGATGATTTAACTAAGCACGCAGTTGCATACAGAGAAATGTCATTATTACTTAAGAGACCACCAGGACGTGAAGCTTACCCTGGGGACGTATTCTACTTACACTCAAGATTACTAGAAAGAGCTGCTAAGTTATCTGATGAATTAGGTGGTGGTTCTATAACTGCATTACCTATAATAGAAACTCAAGCTGGAGACGTTTCTGCGTATATACCAACTAACGTTATATCTATAACAGATGGGCAAATATACTTAACTCCTGAGTTATTCTATGCAGGTATAAGACCAGCGGTTGACCCTGGTATATCAGTATCAAGGGTTGGAGGTTCTGCTCAAATAAAATCAATGAAAAAAGTTGCAGGACCGTTAAAGCTTCTTTACTCTCAATATAAAGAACTTGCTGCATTCTCTCAATTTGGATCTGACTTAGATGAAGATACTAAGAAGAGACTTGCACAAGGGGAAAGAATAGTTGAGGTATTAAAGCAAGGTGAACATCAACCATTAAAAGTTGAAAACCAAGTTATGATAATACATGCAGTTACAAATGATTTATTATCTGACATACCAGTTAATAATATAGCAAGATTTGAAACTGAATTATTCCAATTTATAAATATAAATTATCCAGAAATAGGAAAGAAAATTCTTGAAAATGGAGATTTTGCTCAAGAATTAACTAGCGCTATAAAAGAATTTAAGAAAAAGTTTGTTATAGAAGCGTAATCCTTTTAAAAAAAGGAGGTAAACACAGTGGCAGGAGCTGGAATGAAGGAAATCAAAACTCGTATTAAAAGTGTTGAGAGTACTAAACAAATAACTAAGGCTATGGAACTTGTATCTTCATCTAAGTTTAGAAAAGCTAAAGAAAAGGCTGAAAGTGCAAGACCATATTTTAATACTTTATACAACACAGTTCAAGATATAGCTAAAAATACGAGTAATAGTAGAAATGTATTTCTAAAAGAAAGAAAAGTTAATAACGTATGTTATATAGTAGTAGCTGGTGATAGAGGACTAGCTGGAGGTTACAACTCTAATATTTTAAAAGCTGTGATTGCTCATAACAAATTAGGTACAGGAAAAGTTATACCTGTAGGTAAAAAAGCTAAGGAGTCTTTAAGTAAAAGAGGTTATGAAGTTATAGACTACATAGAATCTGTAGAAAAATGTGTTTATGAAGATGCAAACAGAGTAGCTCAAGCAGCTATGGAAGCTTACAAAAATGGAGAAGTTGATGAGGTTAATCTTGTTTATACAGAGTTTATATCTGCCTTATCACAAGAACCTAAGATAGTAAAATTATTACCAGTTACAATAGATAATAAAAATATTGAAAAAGAAGTTAAAAAAGGCAAAGCTGCAGTTCAATATTTACCTTCTGCTGATGCAGTACTTGGGTATGTATTACCTAAGTATGTATCAGGAAGCGTATATGGAGCAATAGCAGAATCTTTTGCATCAGAACAAGCTGCAAGAAGAACTGCTATGGAATCAGCTACAGACAATGCTAACGAAATGATATCAAAATTAGAATTAGTATACAATAGAGCTAGACAAGCTGCAGTTACTCAAGAAATATCTGAGATAGTTGGTGGAGCGGCAGCGGCTGAATAATAAGGAGGTTAGGACATGGCAAACATAGGTAAAATAGTTCAGGTTATCGGACCAGTATTAGACGTTAAGTTTGATAGTGAAAAAAGCTTACCTAATCTATTAAATGCATTAGT